>CAYXAX010000174.1:0-5538 GCA_964463055.1 uncultured Gammaproteobacteria bacterium
GGAAAGATCTCCTGGACCGTGGAGAACTGCGGCATGTGCCATTCCGGTATCCCCGGTACGCCCACCCACTTCGTGGGCAGCACGGTGCAGCGACTGGTGGCTCCGCCCTATGTGCCGCTGGATAGGAAGGAAAAACGCCTCCTCGATATGCATCAATAGGGGTAAGGGTCATGACACGAGAGATAAGAATTATATACCTGACCTTAACGCTGACGGCCCTCATCGGCACCCCCGCGTGCAGCGCCAAGGAGCAGATGGTTAAGGCCACGCCCGACTCCACGCCGGCGGCGGTCGCCCAGCAGGACTTGAGCTATGCGCCGTCGTTCAAGCCGGTCAATGAGATCGCCCAGCCTGATTTCATGGAGCTGCGCGTGGCCCAGGTCTCGCCGGCCAACCAGTTCAACCAGAACCTTAAAAAACCCGCGACATCAACGCGCCGCCCACCGAAGACGGCTATCACGACCCGGCCGACGAGGCGGTGAAGAAGCTGCAGCCGCCGAAGAAGGCCTTCGCCGACCTGCCGCCCAGCGATTTCGGCAATCACGTGGACTGGGTCAAGGCCATCGACGAGAAGAAGATCGAGCCGCGCTGGGACCGGAACAACCCGGATGCAAAGCCGTTCGTCATGGACCTGGATATCGTGCGGCCGGTCAAGGCCTCGGTGCCCGACGTGGTGTTCCCCCACCGCCAGCATACCGAGTGGCTGTTCTGCTCCAATTGCCACCCGGCGATCTTCGTGCCGCAGCGCCTGGCGAATACCATTAACATGTCGCTGATCATCTCGGGCGAGAAGTGCGGTGTATGCCACGGCAAGGTGTCGTTCCCCATCGAGACCATCACCTGCAAAAAGTGTCACTCCAAGCCCAAGCCGGCCGACTGGCAGCCGCCGCGCAGCAAGGCCACATTGGAACAGCCATGGAAGTAACACGCAGCGTGACCGGGTGAATACAGTGCCACAGACAAGAGCGGGACAATGCTGAAGCACGGCGCCAATGCCTGGGGCAGTGCCATTGCCGTGGCCGCGGTGCTGGCGCTGGCGCCGCCCACGGCGCCCGCCGCCGTGTCGTCCCATGAAGTCGTCGTCCCCGCGCCCACCAAGCAGGAAGTGGCGCAGAAGATCCGCTTTGTGCGCATGATGGCCACGCAGTCCAAGATGGCCTACCGGCTGGAGCACAGCGGGGATCCGGCGCTGCAGAAGGAGGTACACCGGGCCCGCGACCTGGTGCAGGCCGCCCAGGCGTCCCTGGACGCCGGCGACATGGACGGCGCCGTCGCACAGGCCGACAAGTCCCTGGAGTTGATGAGCGCCGCGGCCAAGCGGCTGCCCGCCCACAGCAAGCAGGACAACCAGCTGCGTTACAAGGAGCTGCTGGATGCGGTCACCACGTATCAGGATTCCTACGACAGCAACTACAAGCGTCTGGTGGGGGTCAAGGGCAAGACCGCCGTGGGCGAACCGCTTGACGAGGCGCAATTCAGTGAGCTGGTGGCCCATGCCCGCGCCGCCGCGGACAAGGGTGACCTGGAGGGCGCCAACCGGATGCTGGCCACCGCCCAGCGCCGCATCACCAAGGCGCTGACGGTATTGCTGAACGGGCAGACCCTGGTCTATGAAAAAAAATTCGCGACGCCCAAGGACGAATACCATTACGAGGCGATGCGCAATAAGAGCTACGCCGATCTAGTCCCGCGCGCCCTCAAGCAACACCACCCGGGCGAGCACGCGGTGGAGTTGATCCACAAGTTTGTCAATCTCAGCGAGACCATGGAATCCAAGGCCGAGAAACAAGCCAAGGCCGGTGAATACAAGAACGCCGTCGAGACCCTGCAGGCGTCCACCTCGCACCTGCAGCGTGCGTTGTGGATCGCCGGTGTCAGGTGGTCGCGTTGGCCGGAGTGATTATGTATAAGGGGCACGGCATGAAAAGGCTGCAAGTCACGAGGACGGTTTGCATGATCGCCATGGCGATGTGCGCGGCACTGATGACCACGGCAGCCGATTCGCAGCAGACGCAGATCAACCCCGGGGAGCATCCCATCAAGCCCCAGCCCAAGCCGCGCCGCGTGTATTACTCCTACGGCCTGTCCTTCCAGACCGAGGACGCGAAGGTGCCGGTGGCCGAGGACGGCACCCACGATCCCACCGACGAGGCGGTGCGCGTGCTGCAGGAGCCGTACGTGGGCATGAAGGGTTTCCCGCGTGACAACCAGGGGCTGGTGGACTGGATCCAGGCCCTGGAGAAGGGCTACATCAATCCGCGCAAGGGGCTCACCGGCAAGGAACAGATGTTCCCGGTGGACTTCGATATCATCTTCACCAACACCCGCTCCATGCCCTATGTCAGGTTTCCACACCGTCAACACACCGAGTGGCTCACCTGCGCCAACTGCCACCCGCTGATCTTTATCCCCCAGAAGGGCGGCAACCCCATTACCATGTCGGCGATCATCCAGGGACAGTTCTGCGGTGTGTGCCACGGCAAGGTCGCCTTTCCGCCCACGAAGAATTGCGGTAGATGTCACTCCGTACCTCAAGAAGTCTCCGTCAAGCGCTGACCGTCCTCGCGACGGTTGCGTTGCTGGCAGGCTGTGCCGGCAACCGCACCGCTGTGCAGCAGGGCACGGCGCCGGTTCAGGGCGAACCGGCCAAGCAGTCGCAGGCCTCCACGTTGATGTATTGGGACGCCATCGACGGCGGCATCCAGGGCGATGTCTTTACCGGCGTCAAGCCCATCCGTTTTCAGCGCCCCACCGCGGTGGCGGCGCGCTCCAATTTCGTCTTCATCTACGACTCCGGCACCTATCACCTGTACCGCTATGACCTGGCCATGCGGCGCCTCAAGGACCTCAAGGACCTGCAGGGGCTGGTGACCGGCGACGTGGATTCGATTTATGTCATGCCCGACCTGAGCATTTATGTCGCCGACACCTATGGCGGGCGTATCCTGTATTTCGATCCGAACGGAAATCTGGTCCGTACCCTGGGCGACCAGCTCAACCTGGTGCACCCGGTGAGCGTGCGGGTGGACGAGGGACGCATCCTGGTGGCAGACGGTTCCAACGACTTCATTCTCGAGTTCGACGAGTTCGGCAACATCCACCGCGGCATCGGTTCACGCGGCCTGGACGAGGGCCAATTCCTCAACATCACCGCCATGGACGTGCACCAGCACAAGGTCTATGTCACGTCCCGCTTCGGTCATCGCCTGCAGGTGCTCACCGAGTCGGGGCAGTTCGTGAAGGCCATCGAGAACAGCGACAGGTTTCCCACCGCCGTCGCGGTGGATCAGGACAATCGCATTTACGTGGGCGAATATCTCGACAACACCATCAAGGTCTACTCCAGCGACGGCAAGCTCATCGATACCGTGGGCGGGACCGGCGTCGGCCCTGGGCGCTTCAAGCGCATCGCCGGCCTGTGGGTGGATCAGGGCTTTTTGTATGTGGCAGACAGTCTCAATGGGCGTATCCAGATCATGCGCATAGCAAAATGAGCGGCGGCGTTCCCATGCGCCCCATCAATCTGTTTTAAACCGGATTCTAATTCAAGTGTTTTCTAATTTACTGTCACCCGGGCTGCGGCTGGCGTTTGGCATGGCGGTGTGCGCCACGGTCAGTGCCTGCGCCAGTCAGCCGGTGGAGTTTCACTACAACCTCAGCGGCGTCCAGCGCGTGTGGCCGGGTGCCCCCGAGACGCCGCGCTATAAATACGTGGGTCAGCTGCTCGGAGAACAGAACTTCGAGACCAAGAGCGGCGGCCTGGCCTCGATGGGCACAAAAGTGGTGAAGTGGATCGTCGGCCTGGCGTCCGTCAATCCGTCCGGACCCACCGAACTGCAGCGTCCCCAGGGCGTCGCGGTGGACAACCGGGGCCGTGTTTACGTCTCTGACATCAGCCGCCAGGCGGTATTCGTCTTCGACCGCGACAAGGGCCGTCTGGACGTATGGCAGATGGCGGACAAGAACACACGTTTCAAGTCGCCGGTGGGCATCGCCATCGGCGCCGGCGGGCATATCCTGGTGGCCGACGCCGACCTGCACAAGGTGTACCGCCTGGACGCCGACGGTAAACCCGCCGGCACCCTCGGCGACGGCTTTCTGCAGCGGCCCACGGGTGTGGCCCGGGACCCGGCCACCGGGAATATATACGTGGCCGATACCTGGGCCCACCACATTCAGGTGTTCGATGCCGATGGAAAGCTTATAAAGACCATCGGCGGGCCGGGTGTGGCGCCGGGCCTGTTCAACCGGCCCACCTATCTTTATATCGCCCATGACCGGCTCTACGTCTCGGATACCCTCAACGCCCGCATACAGGTCCTGACCCTGGACGGCAAACCCCTGCAGACCTTCGGCCGGCGCGGTATCTTCATCGGTGACACGCCGCGCCCCAAGGGCGTGGCGGTGGATAAAGACGGCAATATTTATGTGGTAGAATCGTATTATGACTATCTGCTAGTATTTAACGATCAGGGAAAGCTGCTGCTGCCTATCGGCGGAACAGGAAACGCGGTCGGGCGCTTTTACCTGCCTGCCGGCGTGTGGATAGACCAACAACAACGTGTATACATCGCCGACATGTTTAACGGTCGGGTCGTGATCTTTCAGTACCTAGGGGGCGCATGAGAATCGACTTGCGGCGTTGGGGGGGGTTGCTGGCATGCGCTGTGGTATTGCTGGCGGTTTTCGGCCAGGCCCACGCGTCGACGGCCTTGTCGACTCTGAAGGACCGCGGCCCCAATCGCATTTCCGATATCCGTGATACCCGGCACAACCTGTCGGTAACCGGGCAGTTCGAAGTCACCTCCGAGAGTAACACGCGCATCTGCGCCTTCTGCCATACGCCCCACGGCGCCACCCCCGAACCCAAGGCGCCGATCTGGAACCGCAAGCTGTCCACCGCCACCTATACGCCCTACAAGTCGGGCTCTCTGGATGCCGTCGACCTGGGTCAGCCCGGCGGCAAGTCGCGGCTGTGCCTGTCGTGCCACGACGGCACCCTGGCCATCGGCGCGGTCAACGTACTCAACCGCGTCCAGAACACCACCATCAAGATGAAGGGCACCAATCCCGACGGCACCATGCCCGCGGACCTGGGGGCGGAGACCGGCTTCACCCGGCGCCTGGGCACCGACCTGACCAACGACCACCCCATCTCGTTCACCTATGACGCCGCCCAGGCCAACCGCGACGGCGAGTTGCGCATCCCGTCCACCTCCACCGCGGTGCAGAACCGCACCCGGGGCGTGCACCCGTTGCTGCCCCTTGAGGACAACAAGGTGGAGTGCATCACCTGTCATGACCCGCACATCCGTTCCACCAACCCGGGCGAGAATATCAAGTTCCTGCGCGTCAATCGTTTTCAAAAACTGGCCCCATCCAAGTCCGGCGGCTTTGACGTGGATAACGACATCATCTGCCTGGGCTGCCACGACAAGGCCGGCT
The DNA here is from genome assembly GCA_964463055.1 of uncultured Gammaproteobacteria bacterium. Classification (GTDB taxonomy): domain Bacteria; phylum Pseudomonadota; class Gammaproteobacteria; order CAWJPQ01; family CAWJPQ01; genus CAWJPQ01. Next base: position 5,446 of record CAYXAX010000174.1, read on the forward strand.
GGGTAGGCTCGGCCCACGCCAACCCGGCGGCGGGCGATGAGGTCTATACCAATGCCGCGGCGGACCTGCGCGAATTCCCCAAGGGCCTGCCGG
>CAYXAX010000175.1:0-5507 GCA_964463055.1 uncultured Gammaproteobacteria bacterium
CTGAATGAGTCCTTCGTGATACTGGACGAGGCCCAGAACACCACGGTGGAACAGATGAAGATGTTCCTCACGCGCATCGGATTCGGCTCCACCGCCGTGGTCACCGGCGACATCACCCAGGTGGATCTGCCCCGCGACCGGGCCTCCGGCCTGCGCCATGTCATCGACGTGTTGAAGCGCATCGACGGCATCAGCTTTACCTTTTTTCAGGCCCACGACGTGGTGCGTCACCCGCTGGTGCAGCGCATCATCACCGCCTACGAGGATTACGAGGGCGATGACGGGGGGAACACCAGGTGACGCCGGCCAGGCGCATCACGGTGACGGTTCAGACCGCGGTTGATCCCGCGCAGGTGGCGAAATCTCAGCTGCCGGCGACGGCGGCCGTGAGGCGGTGGGTACGGGCCGCGCTGGCCCATCATGATCGCGGCGGCGAGGTCACCGTGCGCATCGTCGGCGCGGAGGAAGGCGCGGCACTCAACCAGCGCTATCGACACAAGAGTGGGCCGACCAATGTGTTGTCGTTTCCCTATGGCCCGCCGGAAGAGACCATGACGCACCTGCTTGGAGACATTGTCATCTGCGCCCCGGTGGTGATCGCCGAGGCCTGCGGCCAGGGCAAGACCCCCGAGGCGCACTGGGCCCACATGGCGGTGCATGGCGTATTGCACCTGTTGGGGTATGATCATGAGACGGACAGGGAGGCTCGCGACATGGAGGCGTTGGAGGTGACGCTGCTGCAGCGCCTGGGGTATTCCGATCCTTATGGGGAAAGCGCGCGCAGCGCATAGAATCACGGAGGCAACTAAACAGACTTGTATGAACGACGATCGACCTAGTACCGCCTCGCCGGCGCGTTCGTGGCTGCACCGTTTGAGTCACGCATGGAAAGGCGAGCTGCGCGACCGCGACCACCTGCGTCAACTCCTGCACGACGCCCAGCAGCGCAATATCATCGACACCGACGCCCTGGTGATGATCGAGGGTGTTCTGCAGGTGGCGGAGATGCAGGTGCGCGATATCATGGTGCCCCGCTCGCAGATGGTGGTGGTGGAGCGGGACGCACCCATGGAAGAAATCCTTCCCGCCATCACCAATTCGGGCCATTCCCGGTTTCCGGTGGTGGGCGAGAGCCGCGACGAGGTGGTGGGTCTGCTGCTCGCCAAGGATCTGCTGGCCAACTTCGTCAACGGCCAGGGACCGCGTTTCAACCTGCGCGACGCGCTGCGCCCGGCGGTGTTCATACCCGAGAGCAAACGCCTCAACGTGCTGCTAAAGGAGTTTCGTGCCAGCCGCAATCACATGGCCATCGTGGTGGACGAGTACGGCGGCGTGGCCGGTCTGGTGACCATCGAGGACGTGTTGGAGCAGATCGTCGGGGAGATTACCGACGAACACGACACCGAGGAGGGCGAATTCATCAAGAAGCACAACGAATCGGTGTACATCGTCAAGGCACTGACCCCCATCGATGTGTTCAACGACTATTTCGGCACCGTATTCAGCGACGAGGAATTCGACACCATCGGCGGTTTGATCATGCAGCGCCTCGGGCACCTGCCCAAGCGCGGCGAGGTCATGGATCTGGATCAGTTTCACATCCGGGTGCTGCGCGCGGACAGCCGACGCATACACCTGCTGCAGATGTCCCTGCGCCCCGTCAGTGAGCCAGCTTCTTCCACCGTGGATCCCGGCACCCACGCCTTCTAACGACAACCGCGCTGCGACGCCCCGCCCATCGAATCATCCGTGTCGGCCGAAGCCCGCGCATCATGTCCGGGCGTGAGGCGGGCGGCTCCCTTATAATGGCCGCTGCCGATCGATGCATGTGTGACTATGATTGAGTCTGGGAGTCGCAGTACGTGGAGATAGTGGACCGCCTCAAGGTCGGCGCCCGCGGGCAGGATTGGCTCGCCCTGCTGGCCGGCGCGCTCATGCCGTTGGCGTTCGCGCCGTTCCGGCTTTACCCCCTCGGCGTGGTGTCGCTGGCCAGCTTTTTTTTGCTGAAACTGCGCGCTTCCCCGGCGCGGGCGGCGTGGCGCGGGTTTTTGTTCGGCGTGGGCATGTTCGGCGTCGGCGTGACCTGGGTATACGTCAGTATCCACACCTTCGGCGGCGTGGGCATCGCCATGACGGTGTTTCTCACCATCCTGTTTGTGTCTGTATTGTCGCTGTTTCCCGCCGCCGCGGGTTATGTGGCAAAGCGACTTCTCACAGCAGTGCAGGGGCACAATCACGACACCCTGGCCCTGCTGTTGATATCCCCCGCGGCATGGGTGACAGCGGAGTGGGTGCGCGGTTGGTTCCTGACGGGATTTCCGTGGCTGAACCTGGGATACAGTCAGATCGATACGCCGCTGTCCGGGCTGGCACCTATCGCCGGTGTCTACGGCGTGTCCCTGGCCGCCGCGGTGAGTGCCGGCGTGCTGTGCTATCTGCTGGTGGCGCCCACGTGGGTTCGCCGCGGCGGCGCGTTTGCCGCCGGCGTCGCCTTATGGCTGGTGTGCGCGGCACTGGCGGATGTTACCTGGACCGCGCCTGTGGGCAAGCCCCTGCGGGTCAGTCTGATCCAGGGCGACATGTCCCAGGACATCAAGTGGGAGCCGGATATGCTCTCGCCCACCATTGAGTTATACGAGCGCCAGACCCGCAAACACTGGGACAGTGACCTGATCATCTGGCCGGAGACCGCCATTCCGGCCTTTCTGCAGCAGGTAGAGCCCGAAGTGGACGCGCTGGATCAGGAGGCCCGCAAGCACCATACGGAGCTGATAGTGGGCTTGGTGATAATGGATGCCCAGCAACACTATTACAACAGCGTCATGCAGCTGGGGCACAACTCCGGTTTTTATTTCAAACACCACCTGGTGCCGTTTACGGAATACCTGCCGTTCAAGCGCGAGCTGGGTGAGCTGATCAAGATCATGGACGTGCCCATGTCGGATTTCACCCCCGGGCAGCCGTATCAGACGCCGTTGTTGGTCAAGGGCGTCCGAGTGGCCGTATCCATCTGTTATGAAGACGCCTTCGGAGAAGAGATCATACGTTCACTGCCACATGCCAACGTGTTGGTGAACGTCAGCAACGACGCCTGGTTCGGCAGATCCATTGCACCGTCCCAGCACCTGCAGATCGCGCGCATGCGTGCGTTGGAGACGGGCCGGCCGCTGCTGCGCGATACCAATACCGGCATCACCGCGATCATCGCACCCGACGGCAAGGTCACCATGCGGGCGCCGCAGTTCCAGGTGGCGACATTGACAGCGCAGATTCAGCCCATGGCCGGTGCCACGCCTTACAGCGAGGCCGGCAATACTCCCGTGGTAGTGTTGATTCTGACGCTGTTGGTGGCGGCGGGGATTGTGCCGCGCAGCCGTAGATGGATGCGGTCGAGGACGGGGTGAGGGGTTGGCGCAGCCGCTGAAACGAAAAAAGCCTGCCGTATGCACGGCAGGCCTCCCCTCCCTCTCCCTCACGTATTCCGGTTATGCGGATAATTACAGATCTCCCTCCACAAACCAGGTAATAGGGAAAAGCAGCAAATCATATGCCAGAGAGATTTTGTATTGTACTTTCAGCAGATTAATGGGTAATGCCGCAAGCGATGAGGGTTTTTGGCCAAGAAACGTAAGAATTACCGACAACTTCGAGGTGGAAATCAACGACTATGGTTGAGTGTCCGAAGGTGTATAAAATCTTATTGAATTTAAAGTGATTACGAGGCGATGTTGAAACATGTGGTTGCGCCGGCTAGAGGCGCAATGTGATTTAATTGTGGCAGTTTGAGTAATCTGTCGGATAATTTTACGATTTCCCTGCATTTAACGTGAGAAACATTATAACTTACTAATATTTCTGTCTTTAGGTACGTATCGCGATGATGGTGGGCCTCTCCGCGACGCGGTTTCCATTGGCCTGCTGACGCCCGCATAGCGGGAGGCGCAGGTGCGCGGGGATGCATCCTGATAAAAACGCCCTGCGTGACCGCCTTGCCCTCGCCAAGGGCTATCTAAACTATCTAATAGCCACCATAAATCAATATAATACTGTCATGATGCGGATAACAAATTGCAGCGCCTGTCAGTGTCGCCAATGATCCCGGAATACGACCCCAGACAGGTGGAGGCCGATGCCCAGGCCCATTGGGAAGCTACCGGCGCCTTCAAGGCCCGCGAGGATGCGGGACGGGAAAAGTATTACTGCCTGTCCATGTTTCCCTACCCCAGTGGGCGGCTGCACATGGGGCATGTGCGAAATTACACCATCGGCGACGTGATCAGCCGCTTCCAGCGCATGCAGGGCAAGAGCGTGCTCCAGCCCATGGGCTGGGACGCCTTCGGCCTGCCGGCGGAGAACGCCGCCATCCAGAACAATGTCCCCCCCGCGGCGTGGACCCGGGACAATATCCGCTACATGCGCGACCAGCTCAAGCGCCTGGGTTTCGGGTACGACTGGGACCGGGAACTGGCCACCTGCGATCCCGATTACTATCGCTGGGAACAGTGGCTGTTCGTCAAGCTCTATGAAAAGGGGCTGGTCTATAAAAAAACCGCGCCGGTGAACTGGTGCCCCAAGGACCAGACGGTGCTGGCCAATGAACAGGTGGTGGAAGGCCGCTGCTGGCGCTGCGATACACTGGTGGACCGGCGTGAGATCCCCCAGTGGTTCATGAAGATCACCCAATACGCAGATGAACTGCTGGCTGATCTGGACCGGCTGCCCGGCTGGCCGGAGCAGGTGCGCACCATGCAGCGCAACTGGATTGGTCGCTCCGAGGGGGTGGAGATCGATTTCTCCGTGATCGGCCGCGGCGAGGTGCTCAAGGTCTATACCACCCGTCCGGACACCCTCATGGGTGCCACCTACGTGGCGGTGGCGCCGGAACATCCCTTGGCCGAGGCGGCGGCCCGGGACAACCCCGCCTTGCTGACATTCATCGAGGAGTGCCGCCACATCCAGACGTCCGAAGCGGTGCTGGAGACCATCGAGAAACGCGGCATGGCCACCGGCTTGCACGCCGTTCACCCGCTCACCGGCGAGCAGCTCCCGGTATGGGCGGCCAACTTTGTGTTGATGAGTTACGGCACCGGGGCGGTGATGTCAGTGCCCGCCCACGACGAGCGCGATCATGAGTTCGCTGCCAGGTACGGCCTGCCGGTGCGCCAGGTCGTCTATCCCCGCGACGGGTCTGCGGTGGATGTGGGTGCCGCGGCGTTCACCGACAAGGGCGTGCTGAAAAACTCACGCCAGTTCGACGGCCTGACCTCCGAACAGTCCTTCGCCGCCATCGCCGACGTGCTGGAAAGCGACGGCCGCGGGGTACGCCAGGTCAACTACCGTCTGCGCGACTGGGGCGTGTCGCGGCAGCGCTACTGGGGGGCGCCGATTCCCATCATCTATTGCCAGGCGTGCGGCGAGATGCCGGTGCCGGAGACGGACCTGCCGGTGGTGCTGCCTGAGGATGTGACCTTCGACGGGGTGGGCTCGCCCATCAAGAAAATGCCCGC
>CAYXAX010000176.1:0-5475 GCA_964463055.1 uncultured Gammaproteobacteria bacterium
ATCTCGCCCTGTGGCTGAAGCGCAACGGCTTTCGCGCCGACCAGGTGCAGACCTTCCTGCCATCGCCCATGGCGGTGGCCACCGCCATGTACCACAGCGGCAAGAACCCACTGCGCAAGGTGACCCGCATCAGCGAGGCGGTGGCCATCCCCAAGGGGCTGAAGATCCGCCGCCTGCACAAGGCGTTTCTGCGCTACCACGACGCCAACAACTGGCCCCTGCTGCGCGACGCCCTGAAGCGCATGGGCCGCGCCGACCTCATCGGCAACGGCAAGCGCCACCTGGTGCCGGCGTGGCAGCCCAAGGACACCGGCAGGCAGCAGGAAGGCACGCGCAAGCCGAGCTTGAAAAAGGGCGCCTTTCTTACCCAGCATTCGCGCTGAAACGGCCGCCGCAGCAGAAAGACCGCCGACCATGCCCACTATCGTCAACCCCTAACCCTTGGTCATCCCCCATGGCGCCCGCCCCGAAAACAAACCCCAAACACCAAAAGCGCCGGCCGCCGGCGCAGACAACCCCCGGCGCGGACACGCGCAAAGAGGTGAAGTACTACGGCTTCGCGGCATGCATGGCCCTGTGGCGGGCGCGGCCCGAGGACGTTATCCGCCTGTATGTCACCGAGCAGACCATGAAGCCGTTCTCGCCCGCGCTGAAGTGGGCCGCCGCCCAGCGCAAGGCCTATCACATCGTGGCCGATGAAGACCTGGAACGCCTCACCGAGTCCATCCATCACCAGGGCGTGTGCATCCTGGCGCGGGAACCGCAGCCGCTGGGATTCGCGCAACTCCAGACACAACTGGAAAAACAGCGCGGCCCGGTGCTGCTGACCTGGCTGGACGGTGTGGAAAATCCCCACAACCTGGGCGCCATGATGCGCACCTGCGCAAACTTCGGGGTCGAGTACCTGTTGGGCGAGACAGGCAAGATGCCCAGACTCTCAGCGTCTGCCTGCCGCGTCGCCGAGGGCGGCGCCGAATCCGTCAAACAGGTGTATGTGGAAAACCGCGACCAGGCACTGGCCGAGCTGCAGGCCGCGGGCTTTACCCTCATGGCCACCGGCATTCGCGGCAAATCCCTGTATGCCCAGAAATTCCCCAAGCGCGTGGTGCTGATCATGGGGGCGGAGACCAGCGGCGTGTCCAAAGACTTATATAAGCTGGTGAATACCACCCTGATGATCCCCGGCACCGGGAAGGTGGAGAGCCTCAATGTCTCCGTGGCGTTTGCGCTGCTGGCCGGCGAATTCGCCCGCCAGCGCCTGGTCAGCCCCCACCGCTGACAACCGTCACCGCCGCCTCACGTCTTGAGGCCCTTCAATGTCGATTTCACCTTGACCGGATCGACGCCCAGCCATGCGCAGGCGACCTCCACGTCGTTGAACACCACGATGGAGACGCCGTGCCCGGTGCCCTGTGCCGCGAACAGTTGCGCGCGGTCGTAGGCGTCATCGTTCACCACCACAGCGCACTTTTCCATGGCGATGTCGCCGCGGCCATAAAGATCAGAGAGCTGGCGCACCTCTTCCGGACCGGTCTCGAAACTTGCATTCGCCGCATAGGCCAGGACAACGGCACCCGGCTTAATGGAACGGTCTTCAATCTGATCGCGTTCGTGGGAAATCAGCTCGTCATGGGTCACGGTACCCGTCCAGCGCTCTATCACCAGGGTCCCGCTGTCGAGCACGATATAACTGTTTGGCATACAGGCACTCCCTGTCGGCTATAACCACATCTACCCAAGCGGGTATGCGTGAAAATACACCCTATCGAGATTTCTCCATCCCGACAGCACCTCCAACATCCGAGTCGGATCATATATCAAAACCAGCCCGCCAGACAGCCGGGGCCGGCCACGGGACAGCCGGAATCACGCGTTATGCAGTGACGTCAGCGCTTCAGCAGCGTATCCCCGAGCATATACACCATTACATGGTGGACAACCGACACCAGCGCCAAACCCCATCCGAGGACGTGCTGACCGGCGGCATAAAACGCAACGGCGGCGCCGACGGAAATGACAAGCTCCTGGATGAGGCGCAGCGGTTCCGCCAACGAACCGGCATTGCGGAAGTCCACCAGTCCCCAAAATCCAAAAACAATCAGCGGCGCGGCGATACTCAAAATGACCTTCATGCCCGCACCGCCGCCGACATGGTGTCCCCAGTAGGCCATGGCGGCGACAATGCCCAGCTCCATGAGGCCACGCAGGGCAAGGTTGAGATTCATCAGGACTGAACGCAGAGAAGCCTCCTTCTATCAGGTACAGTGGGTCCAACGCTCAGGTCAAATCACGGCGGGAAGGCAAGGTGCGCATCATCTCCTTGGCCGGATGGTGCTTCCACTCGGGATGCTGTTTGCGCAGCGCCTTCGCCATCCTCAATGTCTTGAGAATATCCCACGGCATGGGAATGCGCGGCGTGTAAGCAAGCTCCCAGCGAATACCGCTCGGGTCGACAAAAAAGACGGCGTAGTAACCCGGCGCGTAGATGGGGTACTCGTTGGGGCGGTCGGTTACGGTGACGCTTTCCCTGACCAGAAACTCCGCGTGAAACCGATCGACCTCCCTTTTGCTGCGCGCCCACAGGGCGATGTGGTGGATGCCGGTGGCGTGCTCCCCGTGATTCAGCTGTCCGCCCGTGGCGGCGGGCTGAATGCCGATGTAACTGTGGGGCATCGGAAAGCGGGCCATGTAGTAGGTGGAGCGGTAGCCGACATCCAGGGTCCAGAAGCTCTTGTACCCCAGCCAGCCGAACATCCGGTCATAGAATTTGACGGAGTTTTCATAGTCCAGCACGGAAAACTCCACGTGGTGTACGCCCCTGAATCTCATTTTTTTTAGCCCATGGCGATGACGAATGTACTAGGGCCTGTTAGCCGGCAACGGCATCTAGGACTTGCCCGGTCATACGCCCCTCGACCACTCTTACATAGGACTGCGCCACCTGTACTGCCGGCACCCCGGGACCAGGGTCCATCTTCATCGCCACGAGCGTCTCGCGCACCCAACCGGGAGCAACCGCATTGACGCGGATACCGCGCGGCAGCTCCAACGCCGCCGCGCGCACAAAGCCTTCCAGACCCGCGTTCACCAAGCTAATCGCCGCGCCGCCGGGCATGGGCTGGCGGCTCAGAGTCCCACTGGTAAGCGTGAAGGACCCGCCGTCGGCGAGTATCTCCACCCCGAATCGGATCAGGTTCACCTGGCCCATGAGCTTATTGGTAAGACCGAGGGTGAAATCCGCGTCGGTCAGATCCAGCAATGGGCGAAACGCAGCCTGGCCCGCGGCGCTGACCACCGCATCAAGCCGGCCGACCTTGGCATAGAGCCGCCTGATCGACGCCGGGTCCGCCAGATCAACCGTGAGCGCCGAACGGGCGTGACTGGCGCACAGCACCTCGTGCCGCACTTCGAGCGCCTGCGTCACCGCAGCACCAATTGTGCCTGTTGCGCCAACTACCAGAATCTTCATGAGCGTCCTCCTTCGGTAAGTGTGCGACTAACGCCAGTGTTCAGCAGGGTGATGAAAAACACCCTGCTGCAGCGGCGCAGGGATGCGTCGCTCGAAAACCGAACACGTAAGAGTTTGGATTTCGCAGCAAGCCGCGGGCGTGTACCACGGCGCAGCGAGTTGAAAAAGGCCAGGAAGGGACTTTTTCAACATCCTGTCAGGTGGCGGCTTTCTCAAGTACTCCTCCTTTCACAAGAACCCAACCTCCAGTCCAGAAAGGGCGCGAATCCCGTAGCCTACTTCGCTCGCCTTGGCTTTGCCTTTGCCCCGGATGTGTTGATAGCGATCGCGGCACGTATGAGCGCCTTGAACGCGCCTGCGTCGATCTCCTCTCCCTTATGGATATCAATCGCGCGCCTTACGTTTCCGTCGAGGCTCGAGTTGAAGAGCTTGGCCGGATCCTTCAAGGAGGCACCCTTGGCAAAGGTCAACTTCACTATCGACTTGTAAGACTCGCCGGTGCAGATGATCCCATCATGCGACCATATGGGAGTGCCCCTCCACTTCCACTCCTCCACAACGTCCGGGTCTGCCTCTTTGATGAGCTTGCGCATTCTGCTCAAGGTCTCCCCGCGCCAGTCCCCGAGTTCGGCGATTCGCTTGTCAATCAGCTCGGATGCCGACTGGCCCTCGATCGAATCCGCCTTAGTCATGTTCTCCTCCTGGCCGCTTGATTTCACCGGCGTCAATCTCGCGAAGTGGGCAGACGTGTTTGCTCTGTCAAAGTGTCACAGGGCGGAATAATCATAATAATAATCCAATATCGAACATCTTTGGTGCTGGACCTGAAACTTATAAATAACGGCCACATAAACCCTGCAGCCTCAGGGACACCCGGCTATCAAAGGATTAGTCTTATCTATATGGTCTATTTTTAGTGAGCAGTGATGAAACTCATTTGTCTTCGGATCGATAATCTCCATCAAAGATGGCGATCTTAAATGCTCTAGGCCCATCTTTTAGGACAGCTTGGGTTACTCTGCGGACATTCGGGTTTTTATACGACTCCTGGATGCGTATTTTTACGTCATCTATGGTGTTCTCTAGGCGCGTCCACTGGAGTGCCTTGTTAGGGCTTGGACGGCCTTGCCCACATCATCAGGAAGTCTTTCTCGGAGATAACCGACCATACCTTTAGTCTTAACTATAATGCCTGATGGATTCCAGTAAACCATCGGATATTCAATACCTAAACTTTTCGCTCTTCTTAACCTCTCTTCCGCTTCAGCACCCATCCACGTGGAGCTATCCCATCCGGAATCTACCACTATCACGAACGCTTGTGACTTTCGGATCGCCTGTATAAGCCCCTTTTCATACCATCCTTCCCATCGACTATCATGACCACTCAGGGGATTTCTTGGAGAGTGGTCAACCATAAAACCTTGCTTAATAAGACCAGTAATGAGCGCCTGCGGATGGGGAGCATCTATTAGCTGGCACGATATAAATATCAAGTTCATTGAGCCCTAACGCTAGCATAACCTGCCGGAAAAGCGCGTAGCGCTTTGGAGGTCCAGCACACGAAGTGTGCAAAGGTTGATGCATTTGTTAGCCTTTTTCATGCGCTTTAGCTAGAACAGAGAGTAATTTATTACCATCAGTACCGTAGGGGATGTGGGGCGCATAAGTACAGCTATTACCAGTAATTTTACTCAACAAAGTATCTATCGCTCTTATTGAATCCTCTATTTCGTCATATTTGATCCTAATTTCTGGCTCGATACCCATTGCGTAAGATAAATCACTATGACTCATAGCCTTATTACGTAGTTTTCGTATGTTTTCCATATGTTTTTCAACCTCTAAAAACATAGAGTTAATGTCTTCATATGGAGCATCAGGACTTTCTTCTTTAATCAATGAAAGAAGGTTTGAAATACTTGCGTTGGCATTTTTTCCAATATTTGCTCGATCTGTTAAACGGCACAAAGCGCTCATGGTATCGTCTATAACCAATTTCTGAA
>CAYXAX010000177.1:0-5469 GCA_964463055.1 uncultured Gammaproteobacteria bacterium
AACAGTCAGGTCGATCCCGCCTCCGGGTGGAATCTCCAGGATGCAACCGCCATCAATAACTTGGGCGAGATCGTGGGGACCGGCCTGCTGGGCAATCAGACACATGGGTTTCTTCTTACGCCGGTCAACGGCACCAACGCCGCGCAACTGGTGGTCACCGAAACCAACTCGCCGAACTCGGTACAGATCAATCTGCCCATCACGTTCAGCATCAGCATCACCAACAAAGGGCCCGATACGGCCACCGGACTGGTGATCACCGATTGGCTGCCCTCCAACAGCACGTATCAGTTTGTCGCCGCCTCATCCGGCGACTGCGGGAGCGGGCCGACGGATGGCATCCTGGTGTGTACACTGGGCGAATTGGGGCCGGGCAGCACCGCCGTATTCGGTGTCGTGGTCACACCCAATAAATTCAACATCACCGTGACCAACCCGGTCAAGGTTAAGGCGAATGAATCGGATGCCGTATTTGCCAATAACGCCGCGACCTCATCCAACAAGGTCTCGCCGTGCTTTATCGCCACCGCGGCCTACGGTTCCTACCTGGCGCCAGAGGTCAACGTCCTGCGGGCATTTCGAGACAAATACCTGATGACCAACGCCCCAGGCAGGTCCTTCGTGGCCTTTTACTACGCCCATTCGCCGCCCTATGCGGCGTTCATCTCCAAACACGACGACCTCAGATTCATTACCCGCCTGCTGCTGACGCCGCTGGTTTACGGCGTCAAATATCCCGCAGCCGGCCTCGGCGGCCTCCTTGTGTGCCTGTGCCTGATGGGATATTTCGCGCTTCGCGGCATCGTGCGCCGCAGAACAGCATAGAGTCACCGTCGAATTCTGTTACGCGCGCCATGCTCGTGGACGACATCCGGCGTCCCTTGTTTGTCATGTCGCCAAATGGATACAGATTATTTCATCTGAGTGCCCCACTGTGCATGCATATATGGACTATCACACGTTGAGCAGCTCCATGCAGGAACATATTTCATTCAACATGTTCTAACTACAGTACGCCGGCACATGCACGGCCATTCCCCCCTTGAAAACTCCCGGCGTGAGCAGCAGTTCATTTATCGGCGGACTGTTAAGTAGCGACGGAAGGAGGCACCATGCGTACACGCACTACCTTTTCCATTCTATTCACATGCACACTTGCCTTACCTTTAGCGGTGGCAGCCATGGAGAGCGGCACCCACAACCGCGGTGCCACATCAAAACAGGTCGGGCTCGACACCACGGACAAACCGGTCATCCCTAAATACATACAACCCGGCAGTCCCATTACCGCCAACAAGATACTTGGCGTATCGATAGTATCATCTGACGGCAAAGTCATAGGCGCCGCTCACAACCTGGTAATGAACAAACACGGACAGATCACACATCTGATCGTCGATACCAAACAGACCGTCCAGGGCGGCAACCTGATCGCCATACCGTGGCAACTCGTCAAAGTCACTAATGACTTTGTCATGAATCCGGGGGACAAACCCCTCCAAATCATAGTAACCAAAGATGTGGCGGAGGGCGCACCAACCATCAAAGGCCGTAAATTTCCACTCCCTCACGCCGTCTCGAGCCTGCAACTGTCAAATCACTACTTCAGAAACTACTTCGCAAGCAGAAACACATAAGCCAGGCAATGGCTGACTGACACCCGCTCGCGTCTTCTTCGTACCGAGTTTCCAATTTCCGGGCGGCCGCAAGGAAGCTGCCGCCCGGCCTTCTATATATATTCAGAACCAACCCGGCGACGCCGGGAACACGATGGAGTCAATGACAAGCCGCTCCATTGCCGTGTATATTTCCCGAAGAATTCGCCATGGTGCGACATCACCACCGGCGCAGGACTCGTCATGACTGTACACAATAACGAAATCGCCGCCATGTTCGAGGAACTCGCCGACCTGCTCGAGATCGAAGGCGCCAATCCGTTTCGTATCCGCGCCTACCGCAACGCCGCGCGCACAGTGGGCGGGCTATCCGCCAGCGTCTCGGACATGGCCCAAGCGGGGAGCGACCTGACACACCTGCCGGGCATCGGCGATGACCTGGCCGACAAGATCAAGACCATCGCCGCGACGGGCAAACTCCCGCTGCTGGAAGAAGTCCGCTTGCGAGTCCCGCCGGCGCTGAGCGAGCTCATGCGCATTGAAGGCCTGGGGCCCAAGCGGGTCAAGGCCCTGTATGACAAGCTCAAGATCCGCAGCATTGACGACCTCAAGCGCGCCGCCACGGCCGGCAAGATACGTCAGCTGGAGGGATTTGGCGAAAAGAGCGAGGCGTTGATCAAGGACCACGTTGAGCGCCTGAGCGGTACCGAGCAGCGCCTCCTGCTGATCACCGCCGAGCAGATCGCCGCGCCGCTCACCGCCTACCTGAAACAGACCAAGGGCGTGAAAAAGCTCACTGTCGCGGGCAGCTTTCGCCGTTGCCGGGATACCGTCGGTGATCTGGACATCCTGATCACGGCGACCAAGACCTCGCCGGTGATGGAGCGCTTCGTTATTTACGACGAGGTGGCCGAAGTGATATCCCACGGCACCACCCGCTCCACCATACGGCTGCGCTCAGGCCTGCAGGTGGACCTGCGCGTGGTGCCGGATATCAGCTACGGCGCGGCGCTGCATTACTTCACCGGCTCCAAGGCCCACAACATCGCGGTGCGCTCCCTCGGAATCAAGAAGGGGCTCAAGATAAACGAGTACGGCGTCTTCAAGGACGACAGGCGCATCGCCGGCCGCACCGAACAGGAGGTCTTCGAACAGGTGGGGCTGGCATACATCGAGCCCGAGCTGCGCGAGGACCGTGGCGAGATCGAGGCGGCCCGCGGCAATGCCCTGCCGACGCTGGTAACCTTGAAGCAGATACGCGGCGATCTGCATTGCCACACCAATGCCACCGACGGTCACGCCTCGCTGGAACAAATGGCGAAGGCCGCCCGGTCGCGTGGATATGAGTACCTGGCCATCACCGATCACTCCCAGCGCGTGACCGTAGCCAGGGGCCTGGACAAAAAACGCCTGCTGCAGCAGACGGAACAGATTGACCGCCTCAATGAATCGCTGGACGGTATTCGCATACTCAAGTCCATCGAGCTGGATATCCTGGAGGACGGCAGCCTTGACCTGCCAGATAATGTCCTGGATGCGCTGGATCTGACGGTATGCTCCGTGCATTCCAAATTCGATCTCCCCGCCAAAAAGCAGACCGCGCGCATCATCCGCGCCATGGATAACCCGCGCTTCAATATCTTCGCTCATCCCACCGGGCGCCTCATCAACCAGCGCGAGCCCTACGCCGTGAATCTGGAAGTCCTCATGGAGGCGGCGAAGGAACGCGGCTGCTTCCTGGAGGTCAACAGCCAACCGGTGCGCATGGACCTGACTGATTCCGCCTGCAAGATGGCCAAAGAAATGGGCGTGAAGGTCGCTATCTGTACCGATGCCCACAATGCGAATCAACTGGAATACATTCGCTACGGGGTCTATCAGGCGCGTCGCGGCTGGCTGGAAAAAGGTGATGTGATCAACACGCTATCCCTGACAAAATTACTCAAGCTTTTGAAGCGCCGGTAACCCGCCGCGCGGATTGACATTTATCAAAGAATTACCGGGCATATTCATTTAGTATGTCATTATCGGAAAAGGGGTGGGATGCCATGCAACGGTTGGGAAAACAAATCAGAATGCTGCGCCAGAGGCTCGGCATGTCACAGGGCAAGCTGGCGGAGCTGGCGCAGTTGAGTCGCGGCGATGTCGACAACATTGAACAGGGCCGCGAAGAACTCAGCCTCGATACGCTGATGCGAATTGCGGCCAGCCTCAATGCCGAGCCGTGGGAAATGCTGCTTACCGCAACCAACGCGCGTCGCGACAACCCCAACGACGCACACTGGGTACAACAGATTCACTGACCGGGCCCACAGCGCCCATCCCTGACTCCCCGCACACCGTCACGACCCGCGCCGGCGACATTCAGTCAATGCGCGAGTGCAGCGCGATGCGATTGCCTTCACTGTCGATAATGATGGCCCGATAACCATAGGCGCCGATGGGGTGCTTTTGACGAATCAGACGGCCGCCGTCGGCCAGGCACGCCTGCACCGCCGCGTCCAACCGGCCTTCCACGCTCAAATAGACAATCGGCCCGTACTCGGACGGCCGGTTTTCATCGGACACATACAAACACCCGGAAACCCCCTCCTGTGCGTGTGGGAGCAATCCAAATTCAAGCCCCTCATCCATCTGCCTGATGACGTCCTGGCCAAGGACCGATGAATAAAAGCGTATGGCGCGATCCAGCCGCCTGACGGGAATGTCTATCCAGCAAAGTGTGTTATTTGACATGGTCGAACCCCCTCATTCAGAAAACGCTTGATATCACTGGTAGTCATCAGCACACCGCATTGCCCAGGCGGCGCTTATTGACCCTTACGTCCGAGACTGTGCAACCTGCCCAGCCACTTCCCCCTACGTGCCGAATCCAATGAATCGACTGCCCCGATCAGCGTCTCTCTGATCGGACTTATCCCGCAGAACCCGAGTATGTTGCGTTCCAGGCTTTTCAGGCTGTGGGCACGAAAATACCAACGATAAATAATCGCCGGCATACCCATGGTCACTACGATGCGGGCGGATTTCCCCACCAACCGCTTCTTCCATCTGATGCCCGATAACGGCTTTTCCATGGCAAACCCCGGCCGGAATACCTGTTCCAGAAACCCCTTCAGCAAGGCGGGCATGGACCCGAGCCACAAGGGGTAGACAAACACCAGGTGCTCGGCCCACTCGATGGTCTGCTGGGCACGGTATACCGCCTCCGGCGGTGCCCCTTGTTCAAAGTCTTGTTTGCTGCGCAGGAGGGGAAAATCCAAACCGGCCACGTCTATCCCCACCACCTCGTGCCCACCCTCCTTGGCGCCGTCCGCATAGGCGGCGGCCAATGCATGCCCGAAGCGGTTGGCGCTTGGGTCAGGATGGCCTTGGATAACGGCGATGCGCCTGCCCATGGTGGTCCTCCCCCGGGGGGAAATCCCATTTTGTTTATACGGGTACAGACGCCTTCAGGCCGGCCCGGCATGAGGCTTATATACCCATTACTTATGTAATCATTGTCAACCTGCGCGGGCAGGTCAACATCTTTCTGCGGGGAACGGATATACAGAACAATGAACGCATGACGCCAAAATGAACGTGGCGGAGATGGCGAAAAGGCGTGCGCGGGACGTGCTCCATCAACACCCACGGCGGAACACCGATCGATCGGATATTACTTATAATTCAGGTGGTTAAATTATAGTCCTCGGCGGGACACCGGGACCAGGGCAGATTTTCTGGATCAATGGCGTTTGTGATGCCCATCACAGTTGCCAGGGGCAAAATCCGGAGAATAGACACCAGATGATGAGTCTCTCTCCTATTTCGTCATCTGACTACCCCTTGGCCCCAGGCAACCCCCCTGGGG
>CAYXAX010000178.1:0-5469 GCA_964463055.1 uncultured Gammaproteobacteria bacterium
GGTATGCCATGCATATTGCCTAATGACCAACCCCTACCATCTGGTGGTGGAAACGCCCGACGGCAATCTGGCCAAGAACATGCGGCAACTCAATGGGGTCTTTACGCACGACTTCGGCGCACCTCTCCGACATTGAGCGCGAACTTACTTCGCGCGGCACCAGGGAGCGCTTGTGTTTATCCATGCTCGCCCCCGCCCGCCAGTGAACTGGCGGATGATCCCACCGCCATTCCTATTTTTCCACGAAGGCCCGCTCAATCACGTAGTGGCCCGGTTCGCCGATGGAGGGGGATATCTGGAATCCCCTTGTATCGAGAAGGTCGCGGCAGTCTATCAGCATGCGCGGGCCGCCGCAGATCATGGCGCGGTCATGCTCCGGGTCAAGTGGCGGCAGGCCGATATCATCGAACAGCTTGCCGCTGTTGATCAGGTCGGTAAGGCGGCCTTGATGGTGGAAGGGCTCGCGGGTCACGGTTGGGTAATAGATGAGCTTGTCGCGGATCAGATCGCCAATGAATTCGTTGGCCGGGAGTTCTTGCGATATGAAATCGCCGTAGGCCAGGTCGCTTACACGGCGTACTCCATGGACCAGCACCACTTTATCAAATCGTTCGTATGTTTCCGGGTCCTGAATGATGCTCATGAAAGGGGCCAGGCCGGTGCCCGTGCTGAGGAGGTAAAGCCTTTTTCCGGGCAGCAGGTCGCGCAGCACCAGGGTCCCGGTGGGCTTGCGGCTGATGAGGATGGGGTCTCCCTGTTTTAGATGCTGCAGGCGGGAGGTGAGCGGGCCGTCCGGCACCTTGATGCTGAAGAATTCCAGGTGTTCTTCGTAGTTGGGGCTGGTGATGCTGTAGGCGCGCAACAGCGGCCGGCCTTCGGCTTCCAGCCCGAGCATGATGAACTGCCCGTTGATAAAACGCAGGCCGTCGTCACGGGTGATCTTGAAGCTGAACAGGCTGTCATTCCAGTGATGGACGCTCAGTACGTGTTCGGTGGATATGGTGCTCATGCATTTACACCCGTGTTGTGTGATTCTGCCAATGCCGCCGTCAATGCGGGCACGGCCTCGAACAAATCCGTTACCCAACCGTAATCGGCCACCTCAAAGATCGGGGCCTCGGGGTCGTGATTGATGGCGACGATTACCTTGCTGTCCTTTATGCCGGCGAGGTGTTGAATGGCGCCGGACACGCCTATGGCGAAATACAAATCCGGCGCGACGATGGTACCGGTCTGTCCGACCTGGAGTTCATTGGGCGCATAGCCCGCATCCACCGCGGCGCGCGTCGCCCCCAGGGAGGCGCCGAGTTTTTGGGCCAGCGGTTTCAGGACGGACTCGAAGCGCTCGGCGCTGCCCAGCGCCCGCCCACCGGATATGATCGTCTTCGCGGAGTTCAGTTCCGGTAGATCGGAGTGTTCGCGGTCTTCGCCGAGCACGCGCGCCAATTGGGTGGCCGCCGGGGCATCCAGGCTGGAGATGGGGGCATTGCCGTGGCGCGGCGCCGGGTCGAAGCGGCTGGTGCGCAGCGTGAGCACTTGTATGGGATCGGTGCTTTGCACGGTGGCGTGTACGTTGCCGGCGTAGATGGGGCGCTCGTAGGTATCGGGCCCCACTATGGCGATGACGTCCGAGAGCATGGCGACATCCAGCAAGGCGGCGGCGCGCGGCAGGATATTTTTGCCGAAGGCGGTATGCGCGGCGAGTATTACATGATGGTCGGCACCCAGGCCCGCGATAATTGCTGCAACATCCTCCGCCAGCGGCTGCGCCAGATGAGGGGCATCACAGCGCAGCACCTGATCGACACCGCTGATTTTCGCCGCTTCCTGCGCCGGCACGGCCGTGTCGCGGCCGACCACCAGGACGTGAACAGGCCTCTGCCAATGCCGTGCCGCGCTGACCAGGTGATGGGTGGCCGCCTTGAGCTTATCGCCGTCGTGCTCGGCCAGGATCAGGACGCTCATGGCAACACCCCCTTTTCGTCGCGAAGCCTGTGCACGAGTTCTTGCGCGCTGTTTACCTTGATCCCCGGCCTGCGTGCGGGCGGATCGGAGACCTTGAGCAATTTCAGCCGCGGTGTGATGTCGGCTCCCAGCTCAGCGGCATCCAGCACCTGGATGGGCTTCTTTTTCGCCATCATTAGATTCGGCAGTTTCACGTAGCGCGGCTCATTCAGGCGCAGGTCGGCGGTCACGACGGCAGGCAGCCGCAGCGCCACTCGCTCAGTGCCGCCGTCGATCTCGCGGGTGACGTGGACTTCGCCATCGATCACATTCAGGGTGGAGGCGAAAGTCCCTTGCGCCACGCCCATCAGCGCCGCGAGCATCTGCCCGGTCTGTCCTTCATCACCGTCGATGGCCTGTTTGCCCAGGATAATCAGGCCGGGTTGCTCACGTTCCGCGACCGCTTTCAGCAGCTTCGCCACGCCAAGCGGTTGCAGCGCGATATCGGTCTGTACCAGCACCGCGCGGTCCGCGCCCATGGCCAGGGCATGGCGCAGGACATCCTGGCAGGCGGCGCTGCCCAGGGACACGGCGATTACCTCCGTGGCGTAGCCGCGCTCCTTCAGGCGCAGGGCCTCCTCCACGGCATTTTCGTCAAAGGGGTTGATCCCCATCTTGGCGCCGGCAATGTCCACGTCGGTGGCATCCGGCTTGATGCGGACCTTGATGTTGAAATCGACCACCCGCTTGACGGGGACCAGAATCTTCATGCGACCTCCGAATTGCGGATTATCTTAATACTTGTTACATTATTTGTTAACTAGATATAATTTATAATTATAATCAATTTAATTGATATGAAATATACCCTCAGGCAACTGGAGATCTTCGTCGCTGTGGGGCGTCATGAGAATGTCTCCCGCGCCGCCGCGGACATGGCACTGTCCCAGTCCGCGGCCAGCATGGCCTTGGCCGAGTTTGAACGGCAATTTGAGACCCGGCTTTTTGATCGGGCGGGAAAGTCCCTGCGCCTTAATGAACATGGGCGGCAATTGCTGCCAAAAGCGGTGGAGTTACTGGATCGGGCCCATGATATCGAGCAACTGATGCTCAAGCAGCCCGGGGTGGGGTTGTTGCGCGTCGGTGCCACGCTGAGTATCGGCAATCACCTGGCCGCGCCGATAGTCGCCGCCTTCCTGAAACGCCATCCCATGAGTCAGATACAGTTGACGATTCATAATACCACGACAATTGTGCATCAGGTGGCGCAATTCGAACTCGATCTGGGGATGATCGAGGGTGAGTGTCATCATCCCGAGCTCGTCACCCAGCCGTGGGTGGAGGATGACCTCGTGGTGTTCTGCGCCCCGGAATATCCGCGCGCAGGGCAGTCCGTTTCCGCGCTGCAGGAGCTGGCGAACGAGGCCTGGATACTGCGTGAACCGGGCTCCGGGACGCGCGAGACATTCGAGCACGCAATACGTCATCTGCATGCGCCGATCAACATTCGGCTGGAGCTCGAACACACGGAGGCCATCATCCAGGCGGTGGAGTTCGGTTTAGGCATAGGATGCTTGTCGAAATTGTCGGTGAGGGATGCCTTTCGGCGCGGCAGTCTGGTACCGGTTCACACGCCTTGCTTGGATTTGCGCCGTCAGTTTTTGTTCGTGTGGCATCACCGCAAATACCAGACTGTCGGCATGCGCGAATGGTTGACCTTGTGCCAATCAATCTCCGCGAATATAAAGCGCAGCGATGAGATTGATCTCAGGAGCATCTCCTAATCAAATGAGTGCGGCGCATGCAACGTGATGTGATGAGTTACGATGTTCTGATTGTGGGTGCCGGTCCGGCGGGACTGGCCGCGGCTATCCGCTTGAAACAGCTCGCTGAAGCTTCGCGGCGAGAGTTAAGCGTGTGCATATTGGAAAAGGGCGCGCAGGTCGGCGCCCATATCGTGTCCGGAGCGGTGCTGGACCCCATTGGCCTCGACGAACTTATCCCCGATTGGCGTGAACAAGGATCGCCGGTCATTACCAAAGTGACCGATGACCGGTTTTTGGTGCTTGGCCGGCACGCGGGGTACCGCATACCGGCCGGCCTCATCCCGCCCGTGATGCGCAACCACGGAAATTATATCGTCAGCCTGGGCAAGGTCTGCCGCTGGTTGGGTGAACAGGCTGAGTCCCTGGGGGTCGAGATATATCCGGGGTTTACCGCAGCGGAGCCGCTGTACGGTGAGGGCGGGGACCTCAAAGGTGTGCTGACCGGCGATGTCGGTGTCTCCCGAGACGGGAAGCGCAAGCCCGGTTATGCGCCGGGTATGGAGCTGCATGCAAAGTACACGCTGATTGCCGAGGGAACACGCGGGTCGCTGACCAAACGACTGGAGGACCGGTTTGCACTGCGTGACGCACGGGAAGTGCAGAAGTACGGTATCGGATATAAAGAGCTGTGGGAAATCGATCCAAAGCAGCATCGCCCGGGGACGGTGATACATACGATCGGGTGGCCGCTGGATCGCCACACCGGCGGGGGTGGCTTCCTGTACCACCAGGAAGAGGGGAAGGTCGCCGTGGGGTATGTGGTCCATCTCGACTACGCCAATCCGCGCCTCAATCCGTACGCGGAGTTCCAGCGTTTTAAGACGCACCCGGCGATACGCGATGTCTTAATCGGAGGTAAGCGGCTGGGTTATGGTGCGCGAGCCATCAACGAAGGCGGACTTCAATCGCTGCCCAAGCTTACATTCCCTGGCGGTGCGCTGATAGGCTGCAGCGCCGGATTCGTGAATGTGCCGCGTATTAAAGGCAGTCACAACGCCATGAAAACCGGCATGCTGGCGGCGGAGGCGGCGTTTCAGGCAATTTGCGTGGAAGGTCGCAGTGGTGATGAACTGACGGCGTACACTAATGCGATTGATGCCTCCTGGGTGCATGAGGACCTTGATATCGCCCGCAACGTCAAACCGGCCTTGTCGCGTTGGGGCATGTGGGCCGGCGTGATCTACGCGGGCTTGGAATTGTGGCTGCGTCACTTCGGTATCCGCGTGCCATGGAATTTGCACCATCACGGTGCTGATCACGAATCGCTCAAGCCCGCCGATGCTTTCCAGCCGGCGGATGATATCAAGTACGATGGTGTATTGACCTTCAGAAGGCTCGATTCCGTATACCTTACAAATGTGGCCCATGAGGCGGATCAGCCTGTACACTTGCGCCTTGCCCGGCCGGAACTCGCGATCGATCACAATCTGAAGTTATATGACGCCCCTGAGCAACGGTATTGCCCTGCCGGCGTATACGAAATCGTAGATGAAGCCGGCAGCGAACCCCGGCTGCATATCAATGCCGGAAACTGTATCCATTGCAAAGTATGCGACATCAAGGATCCTCTGCAAAATATCACGTGGACCCCGCCCGAGGGCGGTGGAGGGCCGAACTATGTGGATATGTAGATGTCATCCGGGAAGAATCAGTTTGGGTAATTCGAATTCAGTCCGCTGAGCGAACAGGATGTTGAAAA
>CAYXAX010000179.1:0-5452 GCA_964463055.1 uncultured Gammaproteobacteria bacterium
GGGCCTTGTCCATGTCCGCCTCGGTGAGGCCGGTGCCGTAGAGCATGGCCTGGGAGGCACCCTGGGACTTGGGCTGGGTGATGCGGGCGCTGTACTTGTTCAATTTTTCCGCCATTGGACTACTCCCGAAGACCGCCCGGCAACTGTATGCCCGGCGGCCGTGAATTAATTCAGTCGAACACGATTTTGTTAGAGTAGCATAATCACCCAACCCGTTGACGTACCCATGGACACGACAAACAACCCGCTGCAGGCCTTCATCGCCACGCCCCTGGCGACGCGGCTGGCCCGCCACCGCCATGCGTCCCCGGCCGACGCCGCCGCAGCATTGTTCCGCGAGACCGCCGAACAGGTGCCCGCCTACCGCGACTTCCTTACCGCAAACGGCATCGACACAGCCGCCGGCACCGACGCCGAAAGCTTTCGCGCCCTGCCCCTGGTCACCAAGGACAACTATATGCGCACTTACCCGCTGCCGACGCGCTGCCGCGGCGGCCGCCTTCAGGACTGTGACATGGTGGCGGTTTCATCGGGCTCCACCGGCACCCCCCTGCCATGGCCGCGGGCCATGTGCCACGAACTGGACATCGCCTTCCGTTTCGAACAGATCTTCCGCGATGCCTTCGCCGCCCACCGCCGTTCGACACTTGCGGTGGTGTGCTTTCCCATGGGGACATGGGTGGGCGGCATGTACACCGCGGCGTGCTGCCGTCACCTGGCCGCCAAGGGCTATCCCGTCACCCTGGTCACGCCGGGCAACAAACCCGAAGAGATCCACCGCGCGGTGCGCGAGCTGGGTCCGCACTTTGAGCAGACCGTGCTACTGGGCTACCCGCCGTTCGTCAAGGGCGTCATCGACGCCGGCGCCACGGACGGACTGGACTGGGCCGCCTACCGCCCCAAGCTGGTGTTCGCCGGCGAGGTGTTCACCGAGGAGTGGCGCGCCCTGGTGTGCCAAAGGGTCGGCGCTGCCGACCCGAGCCGGGACACAGCGTCGCTATATGGCACCGCCGACGCCGGCGTGCTGGGCAACGAGACGCCCCTGAGCATCACCCTGCGCCGCTGGCTGGCCCGACACCCCGACGCTGCCCGTGAACTGTTCGGTGAGTCACGCCTGCCGACCCTGGTGCAATACGACCCCCTGAGCCGTTACTTCGAAGCGGTGGACGGCACCCTGGTGATCAGCGGCGACAACGGCGTGCCGCTGATCCGCTATCACATCGCCGACCGCGGCGGCGTCATCGACTATGCCGACATGATGGCCTTCATGAAGGACCACGGCGCCGACCCAGCGGCGCAGCTCACCTGCGACGACCGCCACGCCGACTACGCCCTGCCCTTCGTCTACCTGTTCGGCCGCGCCGACTTCACCCTGTCCTACTACGGCGCCAACATCTACCCCGAGAACCTGTCCGTGGGCTTGGAGCAGCCGCCCCTCACCAACTGGGTCAGCGGCAGGTTCGTCATGGAGATCGTGCAGGACAGCGACCTCAATCCCCGCCTCGCCGTGTCCGTGGAGCTGCTGCCCGGCGTCGCAGGGAATGAAGCCATCACCGCAGCGGTGGTAGAATCCCTCCATCGGGAGCTGCGCCGCCTCAACAGTGAATTCGCCAACTACGTGCCAGTTGAATATCAGGTGCCGCGGGTGACGTTGTATCCGGCGGGCGATCCAGGGTATTTCCCCCAGGGTGTGAAGCATCGGTATACGAGATGACAGGATTTAAAGGTTGTAAAGAAACAAAAACCAAATACCCTTTTAATCTTTAAATCATTCAAACTTCAGCAGGGTCCCCAAGTGTCAAAAATAGAAAAGAAACTGCTCCACTACACCGGCAAGGCCATCGCCGACTACAACATGATCCAGAGCGGCGACCGCGTCATGGTGTGCCTGTCAGGGGGCAAGGACTCCTACACCCTGCTGTGCATGCTGCGTATGCTGCGCATGCGCACCAACAACAAGTTCGAGCTGTTCGCCTACACCCTGGACCAGTCCCAGCCGGGTTGGAACGACAGCGGCCTGCGCGGCTGGCTGGAGGCGCACGACGTCCCCTACGAGATCGAGACCCGCAACACCTACGGCGTGGTGGTGGACAAGACCCCCGAGGGCAAAACCTACTGCTCACTGTGCTCGCGCCTGCGCCGCGGTAACATCTATCGCTATGCCGCCGAGCACGGCTTCAACAAGGTCGCACTGGGCCATCACCGCGACGACCTCATCCAGAGCCTGCTGATGTCCATTCTCTATAGCGGCGAGGTGCGCTCCATGCCGCCCAAGCTGCTCACCGACAACAAGCGCCACATCGTCATCCGCCCCATGGCCTACTGCCAGGAAAAAGACATTGCCGCCTACGCCGCCGAGCAGGCGTTCCCCATCATCCCGTGCAACCTGTGCGGCTCCCAGGACAACCTGGCGCGCCAGCGGGTCAAGCGCCTCATCGAGCAGCTCGCCGGGGAGAACAAAAAGGTCCCCAGCAATATCCTCAGTGCCCTGGGCAACGTGCAGCGCAGTCAGCTCATGGACAAGGAGCTGTGGCCGTTCAAGGAGCTGGAAAAGGAGTTGCTACCCTTCGAAGAATCCGACGGGCGTAAAAAAGGGGGTCAGCCCATTGCAATGACCGACCCCCTGCGTCAGGCAGGCTGACTAAGCGCCGGGTCAATCCCCGCCGCCGTACATTTTTATTCCGAGATATATGAGAAAGCCAATTACAACTGCGGCATACGGTACGATTATGTAATCATCATTCCAGATCAGCTTGCTGACTCTCATTTGGGGACCTCCCCTCATGTTATGTCATGGTATGAATACAACCGTCTGTACTTCAGTCACCATTGACCATAACAGAAGCCGCGAAACCACCTCAAGGGAATTTTATTCTTCAATACTGCAATAACCATTAAAAATATATGGTTATTGGCCAGGGGGCCTTATACAGCATTGCATTTGCGAATAAGAGGGGGCGGAAACCCTGTAGCGGCGGGATAAAAAAAGGGCCAAGTGGTTAGGCACCCGGCCCTTTTAGTCGAGAAAATTCCCGGTACCGACTTATGGTGCCAGATGCACCCCAAGGGTGATCAGGCATCCAATCACCACCGCGATGTAAGGCACGATGATGTAGTCGTCACCAAAGATGATTTTGCTGATTCTCATTATTTGTGGCCTCCCCTACTACTTTAGTGTTGTGAAGCAAACCAGAATTATTGAACCGAACAAACCTTAGCGAACCGCAAAAATATGCGCAAGCAATTTTTCAATCGACGCCCGCCTATTCCCTTATGATTATTATGGTAATTTAGAGTGCGTGGTTTGAGTGTTCACGTAACACCTTGTACCAACGACACCGCGCGGTGAAAATACCTGACGCTACATCATTCAACTCAACTATATATAGAGAAGCACATCATGACCCGATCCCTGCCCAAGCTTCTGGAGATGATTGCCGGACTGGTGGCCATCCCCTCGGTGAGCAGCACGCAACCGGAGCTCGATCAGGGCAACCGCGTGGTCATCGACCTGCTGGCCAACTGGCTGGAGACCCTGGGCTTCGCCGTGACGGTCATGCCCATCCACGGCCACGCCCACAAGGCCAACCTCATCGCGACCCTGGGCTCGGGCCCCGGCGGTCTGGTGCTGGCCGGGCACACCGACACCGTGCCGTGCAACCCGTCTCTCTGGCAGTCGGACCCGTTCCGCCTCACCGAGCGGGACAACCGCCTCTACGGCCTGGGCACCTCGGACATGAAGGCCTTCATGGCCCTGGCCATCGAGGCCGCCATGGTGTTCACTGACCAGAATTTCAACAGACCCCTGACCATCGTCGCCACCGCCGACGAAGAGAGCTCCATGGCCGGCGCCAAGGCGCTGGTCAGCGAAGGCAGACCGCGAGCAGACTACGCCGTTATCGGCGAGCCCACCGGCCTGCGCCCGGTGCGCACCCACAAGGGCGTGATGATGGAAGGCATCACCGTGCACGGCCGCGCCGGCCACTCCAGCGACCCGTCCCTGGGTATTAACGCCCTGGAGATTATGCACACCATCATGACCCGGCTCATGGACTGGCGCGCGGCACTGCAGGGCCGCTACCGGAACACCGACTTCCACGTGCCGGTACCCACCATGAACCTGGGCCACATCCATGGCGGCGACAACCCCAACCGCATCTGCCCCGAGTGCCAGTTGTTGTTCGACCTGCGCACCCTGCCGGGCATGGACCAGGAGGAACTGCGCCAGCAGCTTCATCAATTGGTGGATGAGGCCATCCAGAACACCGGCGCCACGGTGGACTTCGCCCCCATCACCCCCAACACCCCGGCCATGCACACCGACAAGGCCTCGCCCATCGTCCAAGCGGCAGAAGAACTTACCGGCCACCCTGCCAGTTCAGCCGCGTTCTGTACCGAGGGGCCCTACTTCAGCGAGCTGGGCATGCAGACCGTGATCCTGGGTCCCGGCGACATCGAGCAGGCCCACCAGGCCGACGAGTTCCTGGCCCTGGACCGCCTGCAGCCCACGGTGGATTTATTAAAACAGCTGATTGTGCGATTCTGCATGAAACAATAAGCCACGGAGAGGGAGAGCGCACTTGCCCGATAAAGAAAAAGACGGTAGCCAATACGTCAACTGGTTCCGCCACTCATCGCCCTACATCAACGCCTTTCGCGGCCGCACCTTCGTCATCACCTTCGACGGCGAGGCGGTCATGGACGCGGGCTTCGCCGACCTGATCCACGACATCGCCCTGCTCCACAGCCTGGGGATACGCCTGATCCTGGTCCATGGCAACCGGCCCCAGGTGGAACAGCGCCTGCGCGACCGGGGCGCCGCCCTGGAGTACCGCAACGGCCTGCGCATCACCGACGAGGCCGCCATCCAGTGCGTCAAGGAGGCCGCCGGCGCGGTGCGGGTGGAGATCGAGGCGCTGCTGTCCATGGGCGTGGCCAACTCCCCCATGGCCGGGGCGAAGATCCGCGTCGCGTCGGGCAACCTGGTCACCGCCCGGCCCCTGGGCATCCGCGACGGCGTGGACTACAAGCACACCGGCATGGTACGCAAGGTGGACGTGCAGGCCATCACCCAGCGCCTGGACGACAACGCCATCGTACTGCTGTCGCCCATCGGCTACTCACCCACCGGCGAGATCTTCAACCTCTCCGCCCTGGAGGTGGCCAGCAGCACCGCCGCCGCCATGAAGGCAGAAAAGCTCATCTGCCTGGTGGAGGCCGAGGGCCTGCGCGACGGTCGCAAAAAGCTCGTGCGCCAGCTGTCCATCCCCGACGCCGAAAACCTGCTCGCCCGCCGCCGCAAGACCGAGGCGGACGCCGACATCACCCTGCAGCATGCATTGAACGCCTGCCTGCGGGGCGTGCGCCGCGCCCACCTCATCGGCCGCCATACCAACGGCGCCCTGCTGCTGGAGCTGTTCACCCGCGACGGCATCGGCACCATGATCACCTC
>CAYXAX010000180.1:0-5398 GCA_964463055.1 uncultured Gammaproteobacteria bacterium
CAGGTCGCAGGTCGCAGGTCGCAGGTCGCAGGTCGCAGGTCGCAGGTCGACAAAGCTACGATTTGTCTGGAGCTTTTTCTCACTCCCTCTCCCTCCCAGGGAGAGGGTCGGGGTGAGGGGGAGTGATCCGTTGCGGCCCCAAGGCCGCGCCACAACACGAAATTCGAAATTGTATTTTCCATACACCATGAACGACCGCCCTCTCAACCCGAAACCCGAAACCCGTAACCCGGAACCTGAACCGCAACCTGAACGTTCAGACGAAGCCTGGATGTCCCGGGCACTTGCGCTGGCCGAACGTGCCGCGCAAACTGGCGAAGTGCCCGTGGGCGCGGTGATCGTCAAGGATGGGCGGGTGATCGGGGAGGGGTGGAACCGGCCCATTGCCGGTCATGATGCGACTGCCCATGCGGAGATCATGGCGCTGCGCGACGCGGGCGCGGCGGAGAACAACTATCGCCTGTTGGACGCCACCCTCTATGTCACCTTGGAGCCATGCATGATGTGCGCCGGCGCCATGGTCCATGCCCGCATCCGCCGCCTGGTGTTCGGTGCCTACGACCCTAAAAGCGGCGTGATATGCAGCGTCATGAAATTACTGGATGCCCCCCACCTGAACCACCGCATCACCTGGGAGGGTGGCGTACTGGTCGAGGCGTGCGGGGAAAAGCTCAGCGGATTCTTCAAGGCGAGACGCGGCGCCTGACGGCGCGGTTGCGTGTTACGCGTTGCGGGTTTCGAGTTTGATTAGGGGCAGGTTGTGCGATCCAAAAAGTATCAGGTCGCAGGCCTTAAGTCACAGATCAAGATTTAAAGCCTCGATGCTTTCGGCTTGTGACTTGATGCGGGGGGTTTAACCCGAAACCCGAAACACTTGGGCCGTAAGGCCCAACTTATAGAGCAGGGACGAGCTGTGCCGTGTCAGTCGTTGTGGTGCGGGCCGCGGTGAGCGTTGCTGTAGGTGAAGACTTCTGGAAGTCCATGGCCCACACCAGCAGGTCATAGTAGACGCGGATGTTTTCCACGTAGTCCACCGCTTCATCGCCGCGGGCATAGCCGTACTTGGTGTGCTTGTACCACTCTTTTTTGCGCAGCAGCGGCAGACTCTCTTTAACGTCCATCCACGCATCCGGGTCGCCACCACGGCTCTGTGTAATCACGCGGGCGTCTTCCAGGTGGCCGAGACCCACGTTATAGGCCGCCAGGGCAAGCCAGGTGCGATCCGGCTCAAGGATACGATCCGGGAGATTGTCTTTGACGATCTTGAGATAACGGGCGCCGCCGAGAATGCTTTGCTTCGGGTCATTGCGGTTATTGATCTGGACCTGCTGTGCAGTGTCCTGGGTCAGCATCATGAGCCCTCGTACGCCCGTGGGTGACACGGCATGGGGGTTCCAGTGGGACTCCTGGTAGCCGATGGCGGCCAGCAGGCGCCAATCGAAGCCGGACTGCTGCGCCGCTTCGTGAAATACCTTCATGAACCGGGGCAGGCGATTATCCACGTGGCGCATGAAGCGGCGCGTGCCCACATAGTCGAAGTCCCGCAGATGCCCGTAATAGCGCTCGGTAATCTGATTCAGGACCCCATTGTTCTTGATCTTGCGGAAGAAGTCGTAGGCCTTGTAATACAGGCTGCTGTCCTTGCGGCGCGGGAAGACCCAGGCCAGGGGTTTGGGATCGGTGAGGTCGAAGGCGACACGCAGCTCGGGATAAAACTGCTGCAGGAAGGCCACCTCGTTGGAGTTGGCCACGGTGAACTGGTATTCCCCCTTCCATACCTTGGCCAGCAATTCCCCGCTCGCGACACCGGTGTGGGCGGTCCAAGACAGGCCGGGCAACTGCTGCTGGCGCAGCCGGCGCAGAAGCTCCAGCGGGATGCTTCCCGCGGCCATGTCCAGCTTGACCTGCTGCAGGCCCTGCAGATCGCCGGGCGGTGTCCCGCCGAGCCGGTAAATCAGCTGCGGTGTGATCGTTTGATAGGCGGGCCCAAAGCGGACCTGCCTGGCCATGGTGTCGGAGACGGGGATGCCGGCGGCGGCTAAATTTGCCTTGCCGCTTTTGACCAGATCCATCACCTCGCTGGCATTGGCGCCGGTGACGATCTTCAGGTCGACGCCGAGATAGTCCGCAAAGCGCCGCGCCAAGTCATATTCGAACCCCGTTTCGCCGCTGGGTCCTATATAATAGGTGGTCGGGCTGTAACGCGTGGCAACGACCAGTTCCCCTTTCTGTTTGATCTGCTGCAATACGGTGGGGGACTGATCCATGCACCCGCCTAATAGAAAAGGCAGGCTCAACCAAGCACTTGTAGCGAGTTTAGAATTGATCATTATTTGTATTGTAATTTTTGTGTGATTATAGCCGATTTTGTGACCCATTGCACATTTAGATACCCTTAAGAGGCCCGGGTTTCACCCGATTTCACCCCCATGAAGGTATTGTAACAATTTGTTTTTAATAATATTATTGTAGTAAGCCGTTCTGGAGAGGTACCGAAGTGGTCATAACGGCGCCGACTCGAAATCGGATGGGGGCCTAACAGCCCCACGAGGGTTCGAATCCCTCCCTCTCCGCCATTCAAGTACCCAGCTATAGGCACAGTCACGTAGTTAACCGCCGCGCGGGCATTTACCGGGGATTCGAACCCTCGGTATCAATCAGCGGGTTCGACGACTGCAGCATGTGCCAGCGTGCGTAGGCACCCGAATAATCCCTCCCTCTGCGTCATTTTATCCTCCGTCACGTTTCGCCGATCTCCGTTGATGTCCAGGTGCAAGTAGGGGCGGCTCTATTATTGTTGTCTCGCGTTTATTGAGCACGGTGCGGGGGCGCTTGTTCCATAAATTATGTGCTGGCCGGCTTAACAGATCGCGCATCCAAATTTTCTATCTAATTGGATAATGCTGTTACCTAAATTACTCATTATTGGAAATAATACTCGCGTTAGGGTGGTGATCTAAAAATAATATTTTAAATGATAGTAATAGGAGTTTGTTGACATGATATTGGAGCGGGTTTATCTTCATATCACGCCAGCATAAATAAATAATATGATAATCAGGCAATGGACGCCCGCAATAATAAAGACCACAAGTAATCGCTGCTGGATGCGCTTTAGTATTGATCATAGAGCAGGGTAAGCAATAGTCGCACCGCAGGCAGGCAATTCCTATCCAATCGTCTAGGTGGGTAGCCGCTTGCTTGCAGCGAGTTCTGTATTGCTCACCTTTTTTAATAATATCGGGGCGCAATAGCTCAGCGCTCAAGTATGAGCATATCACGTCGCCCTTACTAGCTAGGGCAGCTTGGGGCCAACCGTGCAACGGGATGGGTTGGGAATTTCTCGCCAGTTGCATTGGCAGAATTTTTAAGGAAACGGGGTGGAAACATGGAGGTTTCCTGCATGCCGTCGAGCCAAAAACGCGTAGTAGCTGAGAATCCGACTCCCACCGGTGTCGTTCAAGCGATTTATGCCAGACTTCTCAGGCACTCATTTATCTTGGTGTTTCTGTTCCTTGCCGCACCGGCGTTGGCTGCTGAAGTGCAGGTAGGTGATGAGCCTGTCGCGGTCGCAATCAATCCATCCACTCACCAAGCAGTCGTGGCAGACGAAGATGCCAACGATCTGCGCATCGTGGATCTTTCAAGTCAGAGTGTCCTAGGCACCATAGCTCTTGGTGCGGTCCCAACAGATGTTGCAGTAAACTCCACAACAAACATTGCCGTGGTGACACATGAAGAAGATGACAAAGTCAGCATTATTGATCTCGTGACACATGTTGTTGTCGCGACTATCACCGTCGGCGGCGAGCCGAAAGGTGTTGCTGTTGATGCCAATCTGAACATCGCTGTTGTCGCAGACGAGAAGGACGATAGCGTCACGCTGATTGATTTGCAGGCACATTCGGTTGTCGCTAGTGTTCAAGTCGGAGAAGAGCCTCGTCATGTTGCGGTCAATTCCCAGACTGGGATTGCCGTGGTCAGCAATACAAAAGCTGACACGTTGTCGCTGGTTGATCTCAACACGCATGCCCTGACTGGTACAATTTCGGTGCCGGAAGAGCCGGGTTCCGTTGACATCAATCCAAATACCGACCGTGCTGTTGTCGCTCATAGGAAACTGAATGAGATTAGCATCGTTGATCTTTCCGTCGGCGCAGTCGTCGCTACGATCGCCACCGGTAGAAGCCCGGTATCACTCGCCGTAAATCCTGTCACAAATAGGGTCGTAGTGGCCAACAGGAAACAGGACGGTCTGTCCCTGGTCGACCTTTCCACAAACGCCGTGCTCGGTACGGTGCCTGTGGGACGCAATCCCATGAGCGTTGCAATATCCTCTGCGGATAACGTTGTCGCGGTGGCTAACAAGAAGAGCGACACAATCAGCGTCATTGACTTGGATACCGTGACTTTCGGAACACCGGCGCCTGCCGGAAGGGATCCGCGCGGCGTCGCCATACATCCCCAGCAGCATCTTGCGGTTGTCGCCAACGAAAAGAGCAACAGCGCCAGCGTTATCGGCCTGCCGTCAGGCGCAGTGATTGCCACTATACCGGTGGGTAGGGGCCCGTATGGTGTAGCAGTCGATCCTCAGCGAAACCTGGCGACGGTCACGCTGAAAAAGGCGGACAGCGTGGCACTGCTGGATCTTGCTGACCTTCAGGTTGTCGCGGACGTGAATGTTGGCATCGATCCGCAAGGCATTGCTGTTGATTCACAAAGCGGTCTTGCCGTGGTCGCCAACAACAAGAGTGACAGCCTCACTGTGATTGATCTGGCTTCTCGTATCGCGACCACAACCATACCCGTGGGTAAAGACCCGCGCGGGGTGGCCTTGCAGATGCCGGAGCAGCGGGCATGGATCACGCTGGAGAAGCAGGATGCGGTCCAAGTAATTGATCTAACCAATCACGCGATCGTCGCGACGATACCAGTGGGCAAGAATCCGTCGGGCATTGCAATCAGCCCGAAGATGAAGCTTGTTGCAGTCGCGAACAGAAAAGATAGCACCCTAAGCCTGATTGATCTGAATACCTTTTCGACGATGGCCATCGTGCCGGTGGGCAAGGAGCCCCAAGGTGTAGCCATTGATGATCTGGCGGAGCGTGCCTACGTTGCGAACTTTAGAGACAACACCGCCTCGGTAGTGGACTTGAAAACTCATACCGTGATCGACACCCTGCCTACTGGCAAGCACCCTGAGCAAGTTGCCGTAGATGGTGAGAACTTGGTTGGCATTGTCACCAACAGAGGCAGTGACAACGTCACCGTACTCACATTCCCGGATACCATTCCTCCGAAGATTACGGTTGACTTTCCTCCGGACGGATTGCTTACCAATCAACCCCAGCTGACGGTCACCGGCAAGCTCAGTGAAGCCGGGACCCTGACTATTAAT
>CAYXAX010000181.1:0-5293 GCA_964463055.1 uncultured Gammaproteobacteria bacterium
CTGGACAGCCAGCGGATTATCGGTATGGCAATGCAGGGCGGGGTGCAGTGCAAGCTGTTGGAGAGTATTCCTGTCAACAAGGACAGTTCCGTCTACAGTAAGCGTATAAGTTGGATCGACCCCAAAACGCTTATCCCCCTGCGCGTTGATTATTATGAAGGCGGTACTTCCCCCAGCAAGCGCCTTATCGTTCATCGCGTCGAAAAGATACAAGGCTATGATACGGTGCTTGACAGTACCATGACCGACCTCGAAAGCGGTCACGAAACCCAGGTAACCATACGAAAGGTTGTGTATGATTCGAATCTTCCCGGCGGTCTGTTTACCAGGCACGCGTTGACAGACCCCGAATTCGAGGCCGGATACCGGCCCTGAGGTGGTAGAATACCGTGTGATTGGCTGGTTTTATTGCTGGTTCAGTTAATAGAGTGGTGCAGGACGCTAGATCAACCCCAATCCCAGGCGCAATAGCTGAAATGGAACACCAGCGGTACTGCCTTCCATCCGATATCACTACACGCTGGCTTTTACCCCGGCTGACGATTATCCCGCTGTCGCTGTTGGTAGTGCTGCTTGTAGTACCGCCTGCGCTGCACGCTGACGACGTGCCCCCCACTGACAAGCCGTTGGCGGCGGGATCCTCCCCGCCCGAGGCGGAATACCTGATCCTCGACGTGTTCGACACCCTTAAGCGGGCGCAGACCCGGGCTGCCATCGCGCGGCAGCAGGGTGGTGAAGTCCGTGTGCGAGCGGAACAAGTCCCCGTGACCCTGGATAACCTGCGGCTGGGGGATTACAGTGATTCCGCCGTAGCGACTAAGGCGATTGATCGTCTGCGGAGACACGGTATCAGAGGTCAGCTCATCGGCGGCGCCGATAACGGGTACGCGGTCAGCATCGGGGTCTTTTCAGACACGGACAACGCACAGCAGATGCTCGATCGATTGAAAGCGCTGGGTTTCGACAACGTGCAGATTACACATTTGCAGGTTATCAAGACCCGTTATGTGGTGGAGAAGAAACTGGCTCCCAAATCGTCCCGTCCTAAACAACCCGGCGCCCCTGCGCCTGCCGCTCCGACAGGTG
Source organism: uncultured Gammaproteobacteria bacterium (assembly GCA_964463055.1). Classification (GTDB taxonomy): domain Bacteria; phylum Pseudomonadota; class Gammaproteobacteria; order CAWJPQ01; family CAWJPQ01; genus CAWJPQ01. The sequence continues at coordinate 1,087 of CAYXAX010000181.1, forward strand.
GCGCTGCGCCTCCTGTTGTAAACCAAGTGCCCCCGCCACCCGCCACCCATGTCCGTCCCGCCGGCAGGAAGGAGGCGCACGATGCCGTTTCCTGGGGCGTCGGCCTGGATAGCATGCGCTTTGAAACCGGTTGGCTCACCCGCAGCAGTCAGCCTGTGGACGGCAGTCACTACGTGCATGCCAGTGCGGATGCCCATATGCTTATCAGTCATCAATGGGAGTTCCGCCTGGCCGGACGTTTGGACGGTTATTATCAGACAGGCATTCCCGAGGTACATACCACCCACGTGGATTACGGTGAGAGTTATATCCGTTATCATGGGGAATCAAGCCGTATTACCGCCGGTGCTCAGACCGTCATCTGGGGGAGAACTGATGAGATTCCGCCCAACGACCGTATGAGCGTTCAGGATCTGTCGCGGTTTATTCTCGATGAGCTGCCTCAGCGTCGCCGCGCCGTGCCAGAGCTGCGCGTCGAGAAGTACAACGGTCCGTTCAAGGCGGACTTGCTGTGGATGCCGGCGTTTCGCCCCGCAGAGCTGCCGTCATTCGACAACATCTGGTCGCCGGTGGATCGCAACCGGGGACGCATCATCTCTATAGACAGCACACCCGTTCTGACTCAGCTGGTCAAACAGGGGAAATTTACCCGAGATGTGGGCGGGCAGGGCGGTGCCGGCCTGCGTTTGAGCAGCAGTCATGACAGCCTTGATTATGCGATGACCGTGCAACGCACCCGCCACTCTGCGCCGTACTACGAGCTGGATCCCACCGTACGTACTCAGCTGCTGGGCGGCGCCAGTGTCGCCTCGGCGATCGCCGCCTCCAGCAGTACCTTCAAGGAGATCCATCCGTGGAGCTGGTTTATCGGTTCCGACTTTGCTCTTGAGGCGCTGTCGGCAACCTGGCGTGTCGAGGCGGCATATATCAGTGACGTGCCAGTGACCACCAATGATTACCGGTATACCACGGAGAAAGGCCTGGATTGGGTCACCGGAGTGGAATTTTATCCCGGTGACGCCAATACGAGGGTCAATATTCAACTGGCGGGCAGGGAGTTATTCAATGCTCCGCCGGTGCTGGACAGAACCAACATTTATGCCATCAACGGTTCGGTGGAAAGCCCCTTTTTGCAAAGCCGCTGGCGCGCGCGACTGCGTTTTTCTTTCGGTCTTGACAAGGAGGATGTGTACTTGAATCCCGAGTTGGCCTATGTTGGCTGGGAGCCCATCGAGATGTATATTGCCGGTCATTATTTTGCCGGTGCTCAGGATACGGTGGGGGGGTATCACCAGGATCACGACCTGATCACGCTGGGATGGCGCACAAAATATTGAGCGGGCGCGCCCTGCCGCCGGCGGTCTGCATTATCGTCCTGACGCTGATTTTGGCGCTGTCTCTTGCGGCCTTGTCGCGGCTCAATATAAACAATGCACCCGAGGTCTATCTCCCCAAGACCGTCCCGTCCGTTGTGCTGGATAAGGAATTACGCAAAAAATTTCCGAGCGACGAGGTGCTCATCGCACTGTTTCAGGGCGATGTCTATTCCGACCATTTTCTGGCGGGTCTTGCAGACGCGACACGGCGGCTGCAAAAACAACCCCTGGTGGAACGCGTACTGTCTGTATTTACCGTGGACCATGTGGCGGGTTCAGAGGATGGCTTCGTCGTCGAGCCCCTGTTGGATCCTAACAGGTATAAATCCCTCACTGTAGATGAGCGCCGCTCGCGGGTGCTCCATGACCGATTCGCGCCCGGGATGCTGGCGTCAAAAGACGGTTCGGCTCTGGCACTGGTGATCCGCCCGGTTCGGCTGGATCAGAGTTGGCAGCATGTGGCGCTGGAATCTGCGCTGTACCGGGCGGTCAGCGCGGCCGGCATCAGCGATCACCTTGTCGCCGTGGGCGGGCAGATCGCCACGTACGCCGCGGAATTCCGCTCCATGACACGGGATACCATGACATTCGTCCCCATCGCCTTTCTGCTGGGTGTTGCCCTGCTGTGGATTATGTTTCGTCGCCTCATCGCAGTGGTTGCGGGAAGTCTGGCCATGGGCGTGGTCACGGCGGCGACGGTGGCAATGATCGCGATATCGGGCAATCCGTATACGCTCGTTACCGCAATGCTCCCGTCCCTTATGGCTGCATTGACGGCTGCTCTGTTAATCCATTTTTTCAATGCCATTACCCTGGCCGCGGAACGCGGATTGACCGGGGCCGAGCGGGTGGCCTGGGCCTGCCGCACTATCGAGCGTCCGGCACGATTTACGGCGCTGACCACCGCCGCCGGCCTGGCGTCTTTGGCGCTGAGTCCGATCCCCCCCATTCGTGTCTTCGGTCTGGCAGCGGCGGCCGGGACATTGCTGATTTACCTTGTCTGTATCATTCTGCTGCCGCCTTTGTTTGCCCGCTGGGACAGGCGTGCCTGGCCGAAAGAGGGCGCGGGTCTGGTATGGGCGATCAGGCTGGTCAGGTTTCTCTCGTCTGTTGGAATCCGCCGCGCCGGTGTAGTGGTCGCTGTGACGGTCCTGGCATTCGTACTGGCGATTCCGTTGATACAGCGCGTCACGGTTGAGACGGACATACTGAAATTTTTTTCGCATGATCACCCCATCTCCAGGTCTACCCGGCTGATTGAGCGGAAACTTTCCGGTGTAACCACCTTGGAGGTGGTATTTGACGGTAACGGGCGTGACGCCTTGAAGGATCCGCGCCGGCTGCGGGAACTCGCTGCCATTGAAAAAAAACTGCAGGCGCTGCCCCAGGTTGACCGGACGCTGTCCATGATGGATGTCCTCGAGGAATTGAACTGGGCGTTCCATGGTGAGGATGCGAAATACCGGCGTATACCGCGGAGCCGCAACCTCATCAGCCAATATCTGTTGATTTACGATGGACGCGACCTGTATGACCTGGTGGACAGGGAATTCAAGCAGACCCGTCTCGTATTAAGCCTGAATATACACGGTGCCGGAGAAATCGGTGCCTTGATCCATCGAGTACGGGATATTTTGCAGTCGGCGCCGCCGCAAGGATTGCAATGGCGCATCGGCGGGTTCGGACGCCTGTTTTCTGATCAGGATGAACTGTTGATCAAGGGCCAGATCAGGAGCCTGTGGGGGGCGATGATACTCATATTCGGGCTGCTGGTCATCGTGTGGCGGTCAGTGCCCGCCGCCCTGTTGACCATGGTACCCAACATCGCCCCGATCCTGGTGATATTCGCGGTCATGGGGGCCCTGGGGATATGGCTGGATATGGCCACCGCCATGATCGCCAGCGTGGCGGTGGGTATCGCCGTTGACGATACTATCCATCTCTATCATATTTATCGTACCAGGCGCCGTGCCGGGGCAGGTCCGGTAATGGCCCTTGGCAGGGCATATCACGACGCCGGGCGGGCTGTGGTTATCACAACGGTGATACTGTGCGCCCAATTCCTGGTCCTCACCACATCGCAATTCCACCCCACGGTCGAATTTGGCTTTTTGACCACACTGGGGCTGGCTGCGGCCCTGTTGTTCGATCTGCTGTTGCTACCTGCCTTATTGATCCTGATCAATCGGGGTTGGAGGCGTGTTGGTTAGACTCGATCCAGGGGGTGGATACACTGGGACTTCGAACGATGGTTCCCGGCAGAGAAAACCGGGCCAAATCCTGTCAAACGGTTAGCCAAGGGAATGATCGGAGACTATGCCTTTAGAATCCGTGATATGCTACAATTCGTCAAATAAATGACGGCGCCGTGTCCCGCGAAATTAATATTTTGGCCATCCCAGACGATCCTAGTAATAATTCTGATATTAATCTCATAAATAATCTGAATCTGAGAAATTTAATCGATGCGTGTAACTTCTATGGTTAAAACCCTTGGCGGACTGTGGGTCTTCATGACCATGTCATTTCTGTTGGTCGGCTGTGCAGGGGGGCCAACCTTGCCGTCGGCATCAGGGCAAAAAGAGATCTCAACGAATTACCTTATAGGCCCTGGAGATTCGCTGAATATTTTCGTGTGGCGAAACCCCGAAGTTTCCATCACGGTGCCTGTGAGGCCTGACGGCAAGATTTCAACGCCACTGGTCGACGACATGGTGGCGAGCGGCAAGACGCCCACCCAACTGGCTCGTGATATCGAGAAGGTGCTGTCGAAATATATTCAGGATCCATCGGTATCCGTCATCGTCATGGGATTTGTCGGTCCATACCAA
>CAYXAX010000182.1:0-5274 GCA_964463055.1 uncultured Gammaproteobacteria bacterium
GCGCCCGCTGTCGATACTGATCTTGGCCAGCTTTAGAAATTTGGCGACCTTGGCCTGCTCATCGCTGGTCAGGGTGGGGCAGGTCGAGTCGGCCACCGACTGCACGCCGATATCGTCATTGCTGATGCCCGCGTCGACCTTCGGGTTGACGGACGCCGGCGCGCGCGGATTGACGAGCAGGAACACCACCAGGCACACGGCATACACCGCGGCCGCGGAACCGGCCCACCAGCCCCAGAAATTCTTCCCCGGCGCCGCCACCGTACGCCCCTGCAGGGCGGCCTCCCATGCGCGCAGAAACTCTTCGGCGCTCTGGAACCGGTCGGCGGGGTTCTTCGCCAGGGCACGCTCCATCAGCTTGTCCACGGCGGTTGAAAGCGCCGGGTTCAACGCCGAGGGCCGCTCCGGCGTGGACTGCAGGATGTGATGAATGACCGCATGGGTGGAACTGCCCTGAAACGGTTTCTCGCCGGTCAGCAGCTGATAGAGCACGATACCGATGGAAAACAGATCCGAGCGATTGTCCACCGCCTGACCGGCGCACTGCTCGGGAGACATGTAGCTGGGCGTGCCGAGGCTGGTGCCCGCCTGGGTCAGCTCCGAGTTCTCAACCCGGGCAATGCCGAAGTCGGCGACTTTTACATCGCCCTCGTTGGTGATAAAGATATTGGCCGGCTTGATATCGCGGTGGATGATGCCGCGCTGGTGGGTATAGGCAAAGGCATCGAGCAGTTGGCGGCCGATGTGCAGGACTTGATCCATGGCGAAGCGGGCGTTTTCCCGAAACAGCTCGCTGAGCTCACGGCCCTCCACGTACTCCATGACATAGAACGGTACGCCGTCCTGTTCATCGGTATCGTAGATGGCCACGATGTTCGGGTGGCGCAGGTTGCCCACCGCGCGTATCTCGCGCAGAAAACGCGCGGCCATCTCCTCGGCCATGCCGGGCATCATCATGCCCGGATGGATGGTCTTGATGGCGACGATGCGGTCGATGCGCGGGTCCAGCGCCTTGTACACCACGCCCATGGCGCCCTCGCCGAGCACGCCGGTGACGTGGTACTTGGAGATGGTCTCGGGATGGGTCATATCACCACGCTCGCCGACGCGGCCCGGCGGCCCTGCGCGGAGCAAATCCCGGTCGGGGTATAACCATAAACCGTCACGGCCCGCTCAGGTCGGCTGAAAAAAGAACTCACCCGCCTCGTGGCCGGCATGCATGATCGGTGCATACTCGGGCGTCTGGTGTTCGTTCAGGGCGGCCGCGCTGCTGCTCACTTCCTTCAGCACGTCGCGGTAGAGCGTATAGCCCTCCAGCAGGCGTTTGTTGTTCTTCAATGCCTCTAAAAAAGCCTGCGCGAAAATTGAATGATCCCCGCCGGCGCCGGTGTCCAGCACCGGTTCCACGCCGCCTGATGTCAGCACGGTGCGCGCGCGCAGCCCCATGATGGTCTGCAGCCATTCCTTCTGCTCGGCCACCGGCAGGGCGGCGCTGTAACGCGGCAGTGTCACCCCGGTGAGGGTCCCCGAATAACAGGAATCGGCCACCACCATGATATGCATGGCCTGCATGGCGCTGATCATATCGGTGACCGCCGCGTTGGAGATCCAGCCGGCGGGGTTGTCCAGCTCCGCGTCCACCGGCAGCCAGTAGCCGCGGCTGTTGACGGGATCGATCTCGCCGTGGCCGGCATAATAGATCAACAGGTTGTCCTGGGGCGTCAGCGTCTTGCGCAGGTCGTTGAGGGCCGAGAGTATGCCGTAGCGGGTGGCGTTGATGAGCAGCCGCGTCTTATAGCCGTAACGTTCCCGCAGCACCTTATCCACGGCGCGGGCATCGTTTACCGGCGTGGTCAGCGTCGGCAGGTTCTTGTAATCATCATTGCCGATGATCAGGGCGTAGAACTTGCCCAGCTGCAGGCCGTCGGCCGAGAGCGGGGGAGTCGCCGCCGTCACAGTCCCGCGCGGCGAGTGGATTAGAAATTCGTATTTCACCTCACGGTCTTTGCGGTCCAGGATGGCCAGTTTTACCGGGGTCACGTCGCCGGTCAGCGTCACCGTGGCCCAGAACAGGTTGAACTGATCAATGGGCTGGATGCTGCCGTTGACGGTAAAGCGCTTGACGCCTGCCGGGGCGTCCACCTTGCCGACAATCTCCTTGCTCTTGCTTGCCGGCGCCAGGTCGGCACGGGGCACGCCGCGGGTGGCGTTGATGGGCGGATCGATGACCTCGATCTGCGGCGGCTTGGCCTTTTCGGCCGAGGCGATGGTGGTCACGGAGTGCTGGATGCCGCTGTGATATTTATCCGCCTGCTGTTGAAGCTGCGCCAGCTGGCGTTTGCTTTCGCTCAACTGGTCCTTATACCCGGCGAGTTCCTTATTCAGGCGCTGGATGCTGTCATCGCGCTTGGCGGAAGGTGCCTGTTGCTGGAGCAGGGTGAGGAGTTGCTGCTTGTCCTGCTGATCCACTTTCAGCTTTTTGACCTGATCCTCCTTGGCGGCCAACTGCTTGCGCACGTCCTGCAGTTGACGGCGGTAATTCTCAGCCCGCTGGCGTGCCTTCTCCACTTCACCGCGCAGCTTGTGCAGCTCCGCCTGGGAGGACTTCGACTCAACCACCGCGGAGGCATACATCAGCCTGTCGTCCTTGATCCCGGCCGCCTTGCGATACAGGTTCAATGCCTCGGTGGGGTCATGTTTGACGCCCAGTCCCTTTTCATAGAGGTTGGCGAGATTGACCTGTGCGCGACTGTAGCCCTGATCCGCCGCCTTGCGATACCACAACGCCGCCTTGGCATAGTCCGGCGGCACGCCGAGTCCCTGTTCGTAGATCTGGCCCACGTAGTTCTGGGCCTCCGCATCGCCCGATTCGGCCTGGGGCATCCACACCTTCAGGGCGGTCTTGTAATCGGCGCGGTCATAGGACACGTATTCACCGCCGCGAATGGCGCAGTCGGCGGCACTGGTCTTGACCGGGCGGCGCGGGGCAAGGAACGTCAGGCTGGTGCCGAGCTTTTTCACCTGCGGCGGCAGCAAACAGTCGACGATGAGGAATTTATCGGCGTCGCCCCCGGAAGCAGCCGCTTCGGATGCCTGGCCCTGACCGGATGCCTTATCGCCCGAGGCCATGGGTTTTGTCCCGCTGCCGGCGCAACCGAACAGCATGACCACAGCAGCCGCGCTCCCGATCACATAACGCAACGAACGCAACTTACCTCCACCCTGATGTGACGTCATACCGCCTCCCATAGATCCCTATACAGACCCTAGCGTAGTTATCATTTACACCCAGCCGCAGATACCCTTGCACCAGGGGCTCCCCAGGCGAACCGGTGCCATTGTCTAATTCTTTACTACATCATAGTTTAGGGCAATGAACAATCCATTTCCCGCTTGTCTTGCGCCAAAATGGCCTCCATCGCCGCGGGATGGTGCGCGCTAACCGGCCCTAAAATGCCAGCCGCACGCCCAGATCAATGGTCGAATTGGTCACGTGGTCCTGTCCGATCACCGCCTCGTAGTCGATAAAGGCCGATCGCCCCATGGGCAGGGTCGCGGCCACGCCGAAACCGACATTGAAATAATTCCTGTCCGGGCTGTCCGTCGCCACCGAGAACGATACCCCGGGATCGGCGACGAAGTGCGCTGTAATGAGGCGGTTATTGTCCTTGTACTGGTGTTCCCACTCCACATGGGCGCTGGGGCTCAAAATGCCCCAGTCCATGCTCATGGCCTTGGAGAGGCGCGCGGCCAACGCCGTGGTCAGGGATTCGATGGTCTGGCTGTCATAACCCAGGGCGAGCCCGGCGCCGCCGTTCTCCTGGTACGAATCGATACCGTTGGACGTGTACTCGAGGCGGGCGTAGGGGGTAAAAAGGAGGTCCCGCCGATTGAAGTCCTTGCCCGCGTTGATGGACAGGGCGAACTGATTGCCGCCGGTGCTGCCCTTGGCCTGGGAGTTAAAGCCGGAAAAAACCATGTTCCGCGTGGTGTCGTAGTTGGTGCTGCCGTAGGTGGCGATCCAGTCGATATAGGTGTCGCGCGGCATGTAGTAGCTGCCGTAGGTGGAGACGGAAATATCCGAGGCGTTCATCTTGCCGCCGCCGCCCGAGTAGTTGGAGTTGGTGGATGCATATCCCACTGCACCGCCCGCCACAAACTGATCGGTGAAACGATAGTCAACGCCCATGGTAATGCCGTTGGTGTTGAAATCGAAGCCGGTCTGATTGCTGGTGGTATCGAGGCTGCCGAAATTGATGCGCCCGTTGACGAACACGCCCAGCCGCCCGTTTCCAAGTATATCGCCGCTGGCGCCACCGCCGCCGCCGGCGCGCATCGCCGCCAGCAGCGCCCCCGCCGGCAGGCTGTCCCCCTTGATGTCCAGGGAGAAACCATTCATGGAAAGCCCGCCGGCGCCATGGCGCAGCGACATCAGGCGCAGCTTGATATTGGTGAGCTGGGTGGTGGAGGTCTCCACGGCGGTGGTGCCCTGGGCCGCCAACTGGTCCGGCGTGATCTGCTGTAAAGCCGTTAACTTGTTGGGATCGTCCAAGCCCGCAATATTGCCGCATACACTCTGCACTTGGGAGTCCGGGCTGGAAGCGCAAAGTTGATCCAGCGCGACCGCGACAGCGCGCTGGTTATCGGTAAGATTCGGCAGTAACTGCAAATTTGTACTAATCGCCTGCGGACCCACAGTGGTGGACACGGTCACCCTGACGGAGGCAGTGGACTGTTGGCCATTCTGGTCCGCGATGGTGTAGTTAAAGGTATCGGTGCCGGAAAAGCCCGTGTTCGGCGTGTACGTCGCGGTGCCGTCACCGTTGTTCACCACGCTGCCGCTGGCCGGCGTGGTGATCGATGTTACGGAGACCTGCTGACCCTGCGGAAGCTGGTCATTGGCCAGCAGGCTAATCTTCACGGCGGTGCCCGGGGCCGTGCTGGCGCTGTCGGCAACGGCCACGGGAACCGTCGCGGCCACGACGGTCATATCCACCGTGGCCGAGGCGGTTTCACCATTGCTATTACGAATGGTGTAACTAAACCTGTCGGCACCGGTATAGCCCCCCACCGGGGTATAGGTCACCGAAGCGCCGTTGTTATTCACCGCTGAGCCATGCGCCGGGGAAGTGACAGAATCGACGCTGATACTCGACCCTGAAGGATCGCTGTCGTTACTCAGCACATCGATGGTGATCGCGGTGTCCACATGTGTCGTGGCGCTGTCATTGACCGCCGTAGGCGCCGTCACCGCGGCGACGGTCACGCTGACGG
>CAYXAX010000183.1:0-5256 GCA_964463055.1 uncultured Gammaproteobacteria bacterium
CCCTCCCAGGGAGAGGGCCGGGGTGAGGGGGAGTGATAGATGTCTTCCTTCGCAACTGCCTTCATGACCCATCGATCCCCCTCATCCTAACCTTCTCCCTGAGAGGGAGAAGGAACACCCCCCCTCCACCGACCCCACTCTTACCCCCCGCACCCTTCGCTGCGCTCTTCCCTCCCAGGGAGAGGGCCGGGGTGAGGGGGAGTGATAGAAAATATTCCATATCAGGATAACAAATCACCATAAACCCCCAGCGTCTCATGAATCACGCGCTGTAATGAAAACTCAGCAACAGCGATTTCCCTGCCCGCCGCTCCCAAGCGGGCACGCAGCACCGGCTCTTCGATCAATCGCCGTATGGCGGCAGCCAGCGCGTTCGCATCCCGGGGAGGCACCAACAGGCCGTTGACCTCGTGCCGGGCAATCTCGCGGCAGCCCGGGACATCGGCCGCCACCAGCGCGCGCGCGCAGGCCGCCGCCTCGATCAGCACCTTCGGCACCCCCTCGCGGTAGGAGGCCAGACACACCACGTGGGCAGCGGCGAAGACCTCCGGCATGTCCGATCGGTGCCCCCACCATTCCACCAAGCCCGCATCACGCCATGCCGCCAGCTGACCGTGCGGAATAGCGGTAGGATTGCCTGTATCCGTATCGCCTACCAGAACGAACCGCGCCGCCACGCCTGCCTCGCGCAGCCGGCGGGCGGCCTCCACGAATTCGCCGATTCCCTTGTCCCACAGCATGCGCGACGCCAGCACCACCACCGGTGTTCCATCCGGCTCCGGCCGTGGCGAAAACGCCTCCATGTCCACCCCCGAGCCGCGGATCAACACCGCGTCACTGCGGCGCACCAGACCCCGGTTCACAAACAGAGTCATATCATCGGGATTCTGAAAGATGACGCGGGAATGACGGTGACGCAGGGCCAGACGGTAAACGCCCATGGCCAGCCGGCGCAGCACGGCACGGCGCACACCGCGACTGGTGAACACGTAACCCAGGCCCGGCACCGCACTGACCACGGCGGGCACGCCCGCCATGCGCGCCGCGATGCCACCATATAACACCGGCTTGATGGTGACATGGTGGACGATGTCGGGATGCAGGGTTCGGTACAACCGTAACAACGCCATGAATCCCTTCAACTCCTGAAGAGGACGGGTGCCCTGACGTGATAGGGGAATATCATGAAACACCAGTCCCTGGGCGCCGAGGGTATCCGCCGCCGGCCAGGACGGGACGGCCACGTGCACATCGTAGCCGGCATCGCGCGCCGCCAGCGCCAGGGGCAGGCGGTGGGAAAGAAAAAACGGTCCGTCATTGATGACGTAGAGGAGCTTGCGCGGTTGTGTCATCGCTCATGCGCAACCAAGGATTTCATCCCTGTTCGCCGGCCGCATTGAGACACTGCTGCACGGACGTGCCGCGCATTGGCATGCCGCCGGCCTGCGCGTCCAGCCACGCCTGAAACATCAACACGTCCCACAGGTGATAGGCCCAGTTATGCCGGCCGCTCAAATGCGCCTGCCATTTCTCGTGGATGGGCAGCGGATCAAAGAACCCCTCATCCCGCAGCCGCCCCACCTCGATCAGGCTCTCCGCCCACTCGCGCAGAGGCCCGCGCAGCCAGTGGTCGATGGGCACGCCGAAACCCATCTTGGGGCGCTCAACCAATTCCTTCGGCACATACCGGCACAGCACCTGGCGCAGCAGCCACTTGCCGGCGCCGCCGCGAATCTTCATATCCAGCGGGACACGCCAGGCAAACTCCACCACGCGGTGGTCCAGCAACGGCACACGCGACTCAAGACTGACCCCCATGCTGGCCCGGTCCACCTTGACCAGGATGTCATCGGGCAGATAGGTCAGCGTATCCAGATACATCATGCGCTGGGTAAAGTCGGGCAGCGCCGCCCAACGGGACTGGTCAGTCAAGGGCGTCGCCGCCTCGCGGGCGCTGCGCACCACCTCCCCCGGTGATGTCCAATGGGATACCAACGACTCATACATGGCCTCGGGATGGGAGACCGCCATCACCCCCGCCAGCTTGTGCAGCTTATCGCCGGCCTGGGGCTGGCGCAGCTTGCCGGGCAGCACCGGTCCGAGCTGGCCGAACAGTCCGTCCCACGCCTGCGGCGACACCGCCCGGATGACACCGGCGGCCGCGGCCCTCAGGCCGCGCGGTGCCCAGCCGACCCGGCGCCAGATATTACGCCCCCAGAAATAGCGGTTGTAACCGCCGAACAACTCGTCCCCGCCGTCACCCGACAGGGACACGGTGACATGCCGCCGCGCCAACTGGGACACCAGAAAGGTGGGAATCTGGGAGGAGTCCGCGAACGGTTCGTCATAGAGCGCCGGCAGCCGCGGAATGACCGCCATGGCCTCCTCCGGCGACACGTACAGTTCGGTGTGCTCGGTGCCCAGGTGGGCGGCCACCGCCTTGGCATGCTTCGCCTCGTCATAACCTTGCTCATTGAAACCGATGGTAAAGGTCTTCACCGGGCGCTCGCTCTGGGCCTGCATCAAGGCCACTACGGTACTGGAGTCGATGCCCCCGGACAAAAACGCGCCCAGCGGGACATCGGCCACCATCTTCTGCCTTACGGCATCCTTCAGCAAGGCATCCAGCTGCGCTACCGCCTGATCATCCTTCACCGCCAAGGGCTCGCGGATACCTGCCTCGGCCACCTCCCGCATGGACCAATATTCCACGGGGTGGAAGGGCTGTCGTTCGTCACCCGGCTGGGGGGAGAATCTCATTCGCATCCCCGAGGCCGCATCGCGCACCGTCAGCAGACACGCGGGCGGCAGCTTATACACGCCTTGATAGATCGAGTAGGGCGCCGGGATATAGTTGTGTCGCATGTACAAGGCCAGCGCATCGCGATTTATCTCCCCGCGCCAGGCCGAGTGGGCGCGCAGCGCCTTGAGCTCGGAGCCGAATACAAAGTGCTCGCCGAACCAGCCATAGTAAAGCGGCTTTTCCCCCAAGCGATCACGTCCCAGGTGGAGCACGCCATGGGTCTTGTCCCACAGGGCGAAGGCGAACATGCCGATGAAGCGCTTCACCGCGCCCTCCACGCCCCACTGCTCGAACGCCGCCAGCATCACCTCGGTGTCGGAGTGGCCGCGAAAACGGTGTCCCATCTCGCTGAGCTGTTTCTGCAATTCCTGGAAATTGTAGATCTCGCCGTTGAACACGATGCGGTAGCGCCCGCTCGCGGAGCTCATGGGCTGGCGGCCGGTGATGCTGAGATCGATGATGGCCAGGCGCCGATGGGACAGTGCGACCCCCGCCAGCGGGTCGGTCCAGGCGGCCCCGTCATCCGGCCCGCGGTGATATAGGGTGTCGGCCATGCGCGTGGCGACGGCCAGCGCCGCCTCACGGCTCATGGTCGCCGTGGAGTTAAAGAAGCCTGCTATGCCGCACACCGATCCAGCACCTCCCTGTATAACTGTTCATAGCGTGCAGCTACCGCCTGTAAACCATACTCGGCCTCGATGCGCGCCCGCGCGGCCAGCCCCAATGCCCGGCGCGTCTCGACAGGCATCTCCAGCAGTTCCCGCCAGGCCGCCGCCATGGCCGCGGCGTCCCGCGGCGGGACCACCCGCCCGGTCTCACCGACAATCAATGCCGAATCTCCCGCGTCCGTCACCACACACGGCACAGCGCAGGCCATGGCCTCGCCGATGACATTGGGGAACCCCTCCCCCCATGAGGATAACGCAGCGACATCCAGGGCGGCGTTCAACGTTGCCATGTCATCACGCCTGCCCAATAAATGAAAGCGTGAACGGACACCGGCCGCTTCGATCCACTGCACCAGCTCATGATTCTCCCATGTCACGCCGTCGCCGCACAGCAGGAACCGGACATCGGGTATATCCGCGTGCAGCAGTCCCGCCGCCGAGACGAAGTTATGATGATCCTTCTGGGGATCAAACCTGCCCACCATGCCGATCAGGACCGCATCTTCGCCAATCCCAAGCGCGCGGCGAACGAATTTCCGTGCCTGTTGCGATGGACGAAACTCATCGAGGTCAAACCCATTGGGTATGACAATCATTTTATCGCTGCTGTATCCCATCGCCTCGTGGGTTCTGCGCGCCGCCTGCGAACCGCACACGATCCTTGTCGGTACCCAAGGCGACAACCATGCGCCAATCCTGGCGGTAAAGATCGTGCGTCGCCGTGTGCCGGCGGGATCCAGGTTGCTCTGGCGTATACCCCACAGGATGGGCATATGCCCAGACATCTTCGCCGCCAACCCGCCGACCACATCGCCATGATACATCCACGTCTGCACCAGATCGGGCGGGTCGCGCCGCCACCGCCGCACCAGCCTCATCACACCGGATGGACTGGGCACTTTGCGGCTCATGCCGAGGGCAGACACAGGTATGCCCATCGCCTTGATCCTTTGTCCTACCACACCGACACCCGTCAGGGAAATGACCTCCGATGCAAACGCCGCCCTGTCATAGCGAGACAGGAGTTTGTACAGCATCATCTCGGCACCGCCGGTATCCAGCCCTGTGATCACGTGGGCTACTCGTTTAGCGTCCATGGATGACATCCCGAATCACCCCCGCCACCCGCGGTACGACGGCATCGAGGCTGTAGTGCTGCTCAACAATCGCGCGTCCGCGTTCACCATAGGCACGGGCCTTATCAGGGTCCCGGCACAGGGTTTCCAGTGCATCGATCCATGCCGCGACACTGTCCGCGCCATAACCACATGCGCCGTGGGCCAGTACTTCTTTGTTCATCCCCACGGGCGACACCACGACCGGAACGGCGCAGCTCAGATATGACAGCATCTTGAAACTGCATTTGCCGCGCGCCCACTCCGTATCTTCCAGCGGCATGATGCCCACGGTCAGCTCCTGAATCAGGGCGACCTCGGCCGCAGGACTCCATTGGTGGAACGTGACACGGTCCGCCGGCAACCGCCGGAGCGTCGGGGCAGAATCCGCCATGATCCGCAGCCGCGCATCGGGCACCCGTTCAAGAAAGACCTTCAATGCCGGCTCGATCTGGTACAAGTATCGAAAATTACTGCTCGTCCCCACCCAGCCCACCGTCGGCGCCTGCGGCTGGCGCGCCGGGGCCGGGACGTATACCGCCGTATCCACGGCGGTGGGAATGACGGAGACATCTTTATTGAAGCGGGAAAAATAATCCGCAAGATACGCATTGCCGCAGATCACGGCATCACAGGCAGCGGCGAGCCTTCCGGCAAACGCACCCCGAGG
>CAYXAX010000184.1:0-5230 GCA_964463055.1 uncultured Gammaproteobacteria bacterium
CTTCCAGAAGCTGCAGATCGTGCCCCTGCTGATCATCACACCCCTGACCTTCCTCGGCGGCGCGTTCTATTCCATCAATATGCTGCCGCCCCTGTGGCAGAAGATCACCCTGTTCAATCCGGTGGTATACCTGATCAGCGGCTTCCGCTGGAGCTTCTATGGCACCTCGGATGTCAGCGTCGGCGTCAGCGTCGCCATGACTCTGGTGTTCATGGCCGTGTGCCTGACGGGCATCTGGTGGATATTCAAGACCGGCTACCGGCTCAAGAGCTGAGCAAACAGTCTCGGCAGGGGCGCCTGGACCAGGTTTAAATTGCGCCGTCCGCCCCTGCCCCGTGCCTGCGGCGGCGGGTGTCACACCGGCACATCCGGCGCGGCGTCTGCTTTTGGTGACGCTTTTGGCCTTCTTGGCGTCGTTTCGTGACCAGGGTCAGATAGGAACTGTGAATACCGTCACCTAAATCCATCGCAAATTGGCCTACCTTGTTAACCGTGGTTGGACATGTAGAAGTACGCGCTGTCCTTATTTCACGTCTCTCTAGCCCATCACGCCTGTTGCCTGGACAGGAGTATGGAGGTAGCCATGAAAACCTGTAATCCGAAACACCTTATAACGCTGTTTATTGCTGCTGTTGCTGTTGCCTTCACCGGTTCGGCGACCGCCCACGGCGATCATGATGGTTTTCATCATGTCGCATGGCACGGCGCTCGAGCGACCCTGACATGGACGGTGGACGGGGCCAGCGATATCTATTCGGTCAATACGCCAATGAACCCGCCGCTGCGCTTCGTGAAGAAGCATTTCATGGCGCAAACCGGCATGCAGGTGCGAGAGTCCGATGACTTTGTGGTTGAGAAGGTGGTGACAACGACGACGACCGTCCCCGCCGGGCCGCCCATTCCCCTGCCACCCGGTGCGATTCCGTCCGGCCGCGATACGGCGGGTACGGGTACGACAACCACCCAGACGTCTTACGTGTTACTGGATGAAACCAAGAGCCTGGCGTCCCAGGGGATCGTTGATGGTGACACCTTGCGTGTCCGAGAAGTCCCGGATGACGAGAGCACCGAGATGCATCACGGCCATCACTTCGGTTGGGGCGAAGGCCATCATCACCACCGATAATTCATACCCATTACTTACCAACTCTCCAAGGCCCGTCAGCAGAAGCCCTGCTGAACGGGTCTTGTGACTTTCTAGGACAAGGTTTCCGGTTGAGGCTCGGTGGCTGCCGAGACGCTGTCCCTTAACGCGCTTTCAAATATATCCGCCGGGACCGGTTTTCCGAACAGGTATCCCTGAAAGTGATGGCAGCCGTGCTGTTTGAACACCAAGCATTGGGAGGGCTTTTCCACGCCTTCCGCGATGATCTCCAGTCCCAGGGTCTTTGCGATCTGGATGACTGTCTGCAAAATTGCCTCGTCGTTTTTATCCACTTCCAGGTCTCGGACAAAACTTTGACGCCCATGCCCGATGAGCGGAGGCCCATGACGATGCATTAACACCGGCTCAGTGACAAGCGCGCGTAGGGGGCACCAGAGTCATCGCGGTGGTCACGTGCCATAGGCAAGCCATGTCCTGTCCATGGCTTGCCTGCGCACAACGTTGCGCCTGCTGCTGATCCAGGAAGTCTTCGGATATTCGACGATCTCCCTTCCGCCGGGAATGATATTGGATTCTTACACTCCAGGAGATAGACTTTGGGTAGGTATTTCAATAACTGGTTGGGTTCGAAGGAGCTAACGATGAGCAAGTGGACCAAAGCGATATTGTGCGGGGTGGTTTTCGCCAGCGTGAGTTTTCAGGCATTCGGGCGGGAGGAGACATGGAAGCTTACCTATTGGCCGGCGCCATGGCTAACGGAAATCAAGGCCACCTGGAAGGTCACGATTTCAGACACGGGGAAGGTGACCGGTATCTCGGCCTGGGATGCGCGTGATTCGTCCGGTAATCCCAATGAATCCGGCAAGACCAACACTATCGAGGGCCGAATCGCGAAAAATGGGGATATCACCCTGATTCGCCACCTGGCCGGAAAAAACGCGGGGAAAACCCAGCGGTATACGGGGCAGTACACCGACAAGGGCCATGGCGCAAAAGGCAATACAACAGGTTTTGCAGCCCCCGGTTCCTGGGTGGCGACGATTACCGCTGATGGACTATAAATGACGATGCGTCGCTCCGGACGTACTTGATGGAATCCAATATTTGTTGCCCGGCGGGTGAGTGGCCGCAAGTTTCGCAGGCGTGATGTCTTAGTTATTCTCGACGGTGCGATCACCTTGCCCCTTGCCATCGGGCACCTTTGCTTGGGCGGGTCCAGGGCATCTGCATATTCTTGCCCGGCCATCCCTTATGGACAGGATATTCGGTGACGATATTGTATGTATGGATAATGCATTATCGTACAGACAGTGGCATAACCCCCTGGCGCGGGATCACCTCACGCTGCAGGAAGTGCGCAACAGCATGTCGCGCGTCGGCGCGGGCCAGCAGGAAATACCTCTGATGATCCAGTTGGTGGAAAGCCCCAAATACCGCATACCGGGTTTCACGCTGTTCCATGGCGCCGTCGATCTTGAGCAGCACGATTGCATCCACATCATCCTGGGGCGCGGCCTGCTGGAACTGGACGAGGCCTTCACCATTGGGTTCACCATGGGCAGCACCAAGAAGGTGACCACGACGGAAGAGCAGCTCTTTTCGCTGATCGCGCAGTACCTGTATCCGAAGGTCTACCAGTTCGGTGAAAAGGAGATTGCGGTATTCAAGGATGCCGTGCGCCTGGGGTATATCTCGGGCTGCGCCGCACTGGATGAAATCGATTTCAAGCAATATTGGGGTCTTCCGCTGCGTGCGGTGCGCGAGAAAATCGGGCTGGAGATCAATCTGCTGCGGGCCTACTACGAGATCGAAAAGAAACGCTACCCCGATTCCATCGCGAGCCGACGCCTGCTGGACGCCTGACAGTTAATTAACAAGCGTATACGGACACGGCTAAAAATAAGTATATTATTTATTTATCACCAATCCCGCTTGCTTGCCGGTTGTGGCGCCAGGTTTGTAAAAAACACACAAAGTAATAATCACAGCTGCATTGATCAAATCGGTCATTTAACTTGCGGGCGCGTGGCTATAATTCGCACTGATCAGGGGTAAACTGCTGTCTTCTGCCATATGCCAGGCGGAAAAGCGCGTTTAGTCTTGCTAAGTTCGACTTAAATGGAGGAAACACCGTGAAGCCAGGCAGGTTATATACAATTGCTATCATCCTATCAGGAATGGTCGTTTTCAGCGCCCAACCCGCCCGGGCCGACGGCGCCGCGGGTCCGCGTTACGCCGTGCCGTCCTGGGATCAGAAGCTCAAGTGCGACAAGGGCCATAAAGGCTCTTGTCCACGGTTCATCGTGCTATCGGACTGGGACAACGCAGCGGTGCTGGATAAAGAGACCGGACTGGTGTGGGAGCGGGCGCCGAGCAAGCAGACGTTCCCATGGCAGGAGGCGCAGGTCCATTGCAACAATCTGGATGTCAGTCACCGCAAAGGCTGGCGCCTTCCCATGGTCCAGGAGCTGGCCAGCCTGGTGGACACGACGCAGACGAATCCGTCCCTTCCCAGTGGACACCCTTTTGAGAATGTGCAGGTGAATTATTATTATTGGTCGGCATCCACCGTATACGGAGAACCGAAATCAATGTGGATGGTGGAATTCCACGAAGGCAAAGTCATTTACCGCGAAAAGACCGGCAAGATATACGCATGGTGCGTGCGCGGAGGGTTGGGGGTTACCTCGCAATGATTTAGTCGATCAGGTGATAAGGCCCGTTATGACGGGGGCGGCGACAAAATGGGATGCTTATCTTTTGTCACGCCCCCGTTTGTTTGTTGTAGTACAGTAAGCGCCTGACTGCTTGGAAAAAAGTCGATGGTCATTGTGCGGCAGCGATAACAGGGGAGAGAAAAATGTCACTTCCAGCATTTATGAGTATTAAGGGCGCAAGCCAGGGTAATATTACGCAAAATGCGGGCAACATCAGCAGCATCGGAGGTAAGTCGCGGGAAGATCACAAACACGAGATAATCGTGCAAGGGTTTGAGCATGACATACTGAACCCTATCGACATGCACAGCGGGGCGCCTGCCGGCAAACGCGTACACAAGCCACTCAAGATTCTCAAACAGTTCGATGGCACCACGCCATTACTGTTGCACGCCTTATGCACTAATGAAAAACTCACGGTGACTATCAAGTGGTACCGGATCTCCTTCACGGGTAACGAGGAGCACTTTTTTACAGTGGAGCTGGAGGGCGCGGTGTGTGCGGGTTTGGAGCGGCATATGGCCAATTGCCTGGACCCATCCAATCATTTCCATGAGCCGATGGAGTGGGTGTCATTCAGTTATAAGCGCCTCACCATGAGGCATGAAGGGATGCATACTGAATATGTCGATGAGTGGGGAAGCCGCGACTAGCGGCCCGCAAACCCCATAAAGCAAAGATTTCCCGGAGAGCCTGTGTAGCGGCGTGATCTATTTCCTAAATACCGTCTGATCAAAAAGACAACGGCGACCGTGGTCGCCGTTGTCTTTTTCGAGGTTGCAAAAATGCTCAGGAATGTTTGCGCCGACGCATCGCTCCCATACCGACCAGGCCAAGGCCCAGCAGCGCGAGTGTGGCGGGTTCCGGTACGTTGCTAGGTGGCGGATTATTGATGGTGTTGCCTACCGCTGAGAGATCCTCCAGAAGACGCTGCCCGGATGGCGGATTCGGGTTGGCTGACAGGTCAATGACCCCGATGAATGTACCCGTGCCGGAATACTCCAACAACTCGTTGCTAAAGATATTAGAAATGAAGTAGTTGGTGCCATCGTAGGCAATCCCGGTCTGGCCGTTACCGAATCCGTCCGCGGACGGGTCGATAAAAGAGGAGATTATCAAGTTGCCGCTGCTATCATAGACGTCGTAAGGGCTTGTCAGATCACCGCGGTTCGAGATGAATGTCGTCGCACCACCCTGGATATTGGGGTTGTTCTGGACTTCGAATCCGTCTCGCCCGAAGATGCCTGGGCCGACGGTGACGGTACTTATCAGGTTGCCGCTGGTGTCGTATTTGTTGATGATGCCGGAACTATCCTGGTAATTGTTTGCGTAGATGTACGTTCCGTCGGTGGCAACATTGGCGATCCCGGCAAAACCCGTATCCACCAGGATGCCCAAGTCAGCGTGA
>CAYXAX010000185.1:0-5197 GCA_964463055.1 uncultured Gammaproteobacteria bacterium
TCGCGGTGCGCATCATACAACGCACGCGCTGTGATGGAGGCCACCATTTTACCCTAGGGGTTTAGCGCGACACGGTATGATGTGCGTGGGACTGCCACTGTGATAATAGCTCATGCAGTTCCTCCTCATTGCCGGTGGAACGCAACTGTCGACAAAACTCTGCGTCACTGAACATCTCCGCCAACGTGGCCAACATCTCAAGGTGCTCTTCTGTGGACTTCTCCGGCACCAATAGTGCGCATAGCAAGTCTACGGGCTGCCTGTCGATTGCGTCGAAATCCACGCCCTGCTTGAGTCTGATAAACACGCAAATGGGGCTGTCCAGGTTTTTCAACCTGGCGTGTGGTATCGCCACGCCGTGTCCCATCGCGGTGCTGCCGAGACGCTCGCGGGCCACCAGATTCTCGAACACCTCGGTGGGTGTCAGATCATTTTGGCGCTCGGCGATCAGCTGGCTGAGGTATTCCAGGACGCGCTTTTTGCTGTTTAGATCAACGTTGCAGCTGATGCTGCGGGACGTGAGCAGGTCTGCTAGTTGCATATCGTCTCCCAACCCCGGGGTGTTTCTATGCGGCCGACATCAGGGATTTGAATGATCACGGTGTATGCCGTTACCGCGCTGATGATTGCTGTTTTTTTCTTTGTGCTTTTTCAGCTGTCTGTCCAGCTTGTGCATGAGCGCATCGATGGCCACATACATATCGTGGGCCAGGGCATCGGCGAACAACGTGCCGCCGTTGACCTGCAGCGTCGCCTCCGCCTTCTGGTCGAGCTTGTCGACACTGAGAATGACATGGACTTCGGTAATCTGATCGAAGTGGCGTTCGAGACGTTCCGCCTTGTTCTCGACATAACTGCGCAGGGACGGAGTGACGTCGATGTGATGACCGCTGACAATGACTTGCATATCCTCTAATCCCCTTGTGTATTAAGCCAGTTGTTTTCTTTCGTTCGAAGGCGGGATGGACAGTGCCTCCCGGTATTTGGCGATGGTCCGCCGGGCGACGTTGATGCCCTGCTGGGACAGGATCTGGGCGATCTTGCTGTCGCTGAGCGGCTTTACCGGATCCTCGGCGGCGACCAGCTTTTTGATCAATGCGCGTATCGCGGTGGACGAGCACTCGCCTCCGGAGGAGGTGCTGACATGACTGGAAAAAAAGTACTTCAACTCGAAGATGCCGCGGGGCGTGTACATAAATTTTTGAGTCGTCACCCGCGAAATGGTGGATTCGTGCATGCCCACGGTCTTCGCCACATCATGAAGCACCAAGGCACGCATGGCCTCCTCGCCGTGTTCGAGAAAATCGCTCTGGCGGTCGACAATACATCGCGCCACCTTCAACAACGTCTCGTGGCGGCTGCGCAGGCTCTTGATAAACCAACGCGCCTCCTGAAGCTGGTTTTTCAGATAGGCCACGTCCTGGGTGCTGTGAGATCCCCTGATGAAGCCGGCGTATTGGCTGTTGATACGCAGGCGCGGAATGGCGTCGGGATTCAGATCTGCCCGCCACTCGCCGCGCAGCTTGCGCACCACCACGTCGGGCACGATGTACTCGGGCTGGGCGTTGGTCACGGCGCTGCCGGGGCGCGGGTCCAGGGACTGAATCAGCGCGATGGCCTGCTGCAGGTCCTGGCGTGACAGGTGGGTGCGCCGCATGAGCTGGGTATAGTCGCGTCCGCCCAACAGGTGCAGGTAATCATTCACCACCGCCTTGGCCTCGGAAAGCCACGGCGTCTGTCCGTCGAGCTGCTCCAGCTGGATCATCAGGCACTCGCGCAGACTACGTGCACCCACACCGAGCGGATCGAAGTGCTGGATGCGGTGCAGCACCGCCTCCGCCTCATCCAGGTCCACTGACTCCTCGAGACCAAGTCCCTGGATGATGTCCTCCAGGGAAGCGGTGAGATACCCGTCATCGTTTATGGAGTCGATAATGGTAGTGGCGATGGCCGCATCGGTGTCGCTGAACGGACTTAGACTGACCTGCCACAGCAGGTGTTCGTGCAGGCTCGGCGAACCGCTGCCGCGGGTCTCGTAGCTGCGCTCCTCGCCGCTGTCCGAGCTGTGGGAATGACTGCCGTACAGGTCCTCCAGACCGGTATTGGAATACAGGTCTTCGGTGGTGTCGTTAAGCCCGCTGTTCTCCGCCGGTTCCTCGCCGTTGCGGCCGGCGGGGCCGTCGCCGTTCTGACCTGCCTCCGTCGACTGCTCCGGCGATGCGTGACCATCCCATTGGGAATAGGTCGTGGCCGGGACCATCTCGCTCTCTTCGACCACCTCCAAAAGCGGATTGGAGTCCAGGACTTGCTGTACCTCGGTACGCAATTCAAGGGTGGATAACTGCAGCAGCCTGATGGCCTGCTGCAGTTGTGGGGTCATGGTTAGATGTTGCCCCAGCCGTAACTGGATCGATTGCTTCATATGAGCTTGTAACTTCCGCCTTCCAATACCCCTGTCCCGGTGGGTATTTTACCGCATATACCCCATCAAATGCAGGAAGATATCAACACCCGGCAACACAGGCCCGTGTCAAGCTTATGCCATGCTTAAGACGGTCGGGGGTGGCTCGAATTACTTCCATCAAGACCGCGGCCGGCGCCGCACACATATCTCCTCGGGTTCGTATACTCATCTGATTCGTATAATTATTTCACTTCTTAGTCAGCAACGGAAGCAGCGTACACAACTCTTTTCAATACACTGCGCATCTATTTCAACAGGTAGTGCCCGCGCACATCCGCGAGCAGCACCATACGCCCCTGCTCGAAATACACACGCATGCCCACGGCGCGGGTGATACCGATATCCTGGGCAATGGTCACCGGCCTGTCCGTCTCGGCGTATTGCGTACCGGGGGTGATGTGCAGCTCGTCGGTATGCAACTCCAATCCGGAACCCTTGACCACTGGATCCCGCCATACCAGCACATCGCCCTGAAGCAGCACCGTCTTTTGACCGGCGCCGATCAGGCCGTGACGGGCGGTGGCGTTCCATACCGGCCCATGGCGCTTGAACAGCAGCATGTTGGGGCGTGTCAGAGTAGCGGTATCGTCGTCCAGATAGTGAGCCATATGATCGGCATGGAGGCGGTAACGAAGGTGTCCGCTATCATCCATGGCATTCACTGTGAATTGATTGACATAGTAGTCAGGGATATGCCGCACCTTTGCCTGGACCGGCGCTTCATGCACTTCCAGGCCGCGCAGCAGCCACCAGCTCAAAGCGGCCCCCAGAAGCAGCGCCAGGGCAATAAAAAAACGGCTATCGAAGACCATGGACACTGGTGTGCGCGTTACTCGATAGCGGCGAGATAAGGCGCAAGTTGCGTCGCCAGGGTCCCCTGTGCCTCCATAATCAGATCGCATACATCGCGTGCGGCACCACGCCCACCGGGGTTGGGCGTGGTCCAGTGGGCGCGGCGCATGACCAATGGATGCGCATCCGCCACCGCCACCGCCAGTCCCACGCGATCCATGACCGGCAGGTCAACCACGTCGTCTCCCACATAGGCAACCTGATGCGGTTCCAGGGACAGCGCGGCCAGCAGTTCCAGGAACACCGGCAGTTTTTCCTGCCGGCCCTGATACACCAGATCGATGCCCAGCCCCTCCATACGCTGGGTCACGGCCGGTGTCTCGCGCCCACTGATGATGGCGAGATTGATACCGCTGTGCTGCAGCATCTTCATGCCGTGGCCGTCGCGGGAGTGAAACACCTTGAATTCACGCCCCTTGTGGTCAAACAACAGCCCGCCGTCGGTAAGGACGCCGTCCACATCGAAGATCACCAACCGGATGGGCACCGCCCGCTCGTATACCTGTGGGTCTGTCATGGGGACGGGTTTAATCGCCGTAGTCACACTACGCCGGCGCGTAGCAGGTCGTGCATGTTCAATGCACCGATCAACCGCCTTTGCTCGTCGACCACCGGCAGGGCATTGATACGGCTCTCCTCCATGATATGCAGCGCCTCGGCCGCCAGCATGTCTGGGCGTACCGATTTATAGCTGCGTGTCATCACCTCCCCTACCGTGGTGGCATGCACATCCACCTGGCGATCGAGGATGCGGCGCAGATCGCCGTCGGTGAAGATACCCACCACACACCGGTCACTGTCGACCACCGTGGTCATACCAAGGCCCTTCTTGGTCATTTCCAAAAGGGCGTCGCTCACCTTCGCCGCCTCACTTACGCTGGGCGCATCACTGTCGGCGTGCATGATGTCCCTGATCAATAACAACAGGCGCCGCCCGAGACGTCCGCCCGGGTGTGAGTGTGCGAAGTCCTCGGCGGTGAAGCCGCGCGCCTCCAGCAACGCAATGGCCAGGGCATCACCCATGGCCAGGGCGGCGGTGGTGCTGGCGGTGGGCGCCAGACCCAGGGGGCACGCCTCCTGAGCCACGCTGACGTCGATGTTCACGTCCGCCGCGCGGGCCAGCGTGGAATCCGCGTTGCCGGTCATGGCGATGAGTGGCACACCGAGCCGCTTGATGAGTGGCAGGATGCTGTTGATCTCATCGGTTTCGCCGGAATTGGACAGGGCCAGAACCACATCCTTGGCGGTAATCATCCCCAGATCGCCGTGGCTGGCCTCGCCGGGGTGGACGAAAAACGCCGGGCTGCCGGTGCTGGCCAGGGTGGCTGCTATCTTGCCGCCGATGTGACCGGACTTGCCCATGCCAAGGACCACAATGCGGCCCTGGCATTCGAACATGTAGCGACACGCCGCGACAAAGTCGTCATTGATACGCGAAGCAAGGGCGGCAACCGCGCGCGCCTCGGTGTCAATGACGGCGGCGCCGAGACGCTGAAAAAGATGGCCACCACCCTCACCGACGGGAGATACTGCTTCCGCGCCGGCGCCGTTCAGTTTTGTGTTTTCCATCAGTGCGCCTGCGGTGGATAGCCGATGGAACGCAGCTTCTCCTCAAGCACGCCGCGGGACAATCCGTCACCGCGGACCTTGACGATGCCGGTCTGAATATCCACGTCGACATCCTTTACGCCGGATAATGGCGCGAGCTGCTCGCGTATCGTCGCCGCGCATCCGCCACATTTGACATTGGCCACCTTGATCTCTTCCACGGCCGCTACCTCACACGCCGCTGCCATACCGAACAGCGGTTCACGATGAATGGACTGCATAGTTTAACGCAATGCCACAAAAAATCGCCGCGCCGAACCAATTATTGTTGAG
>CAYXAX010000186.1:0-5193 GCA_964463055.1 uncultured Gammaproteobacteria bacterium
TTAGTGCTGAATCTCGATCTTGCGCGGCTGCACCACCGGCTGCTTGGGAATGGTGATCTCCAGCACGCCGTGGTTGCTGCGGGCGCTGATTCTTTCCACGTCCGCCGTATCGGGCAGGGCGAAGCTGCGGTAAAACGTCCCGCGCACGCGCTCCACGCGCTTGTAATTCTCACGCGCTTCCTTGCTTTCCGTATTGCGCTGGCCCTTGATCACCAGCACACCTTTTTCCATGCTGACCTCCACGTCTTCGGGTTTGACGCCGGGCAGGTCCGCCAGAATCAGGTAGTGGTCGCGCTCTTCCTTGATATCCACGGCCGGCGCCCAGTCACTGGTGGCGGCCTGGGTGGCATCGTCGCCGCGCACACGCAGGTCAAACAGATTGTTCAGCTCCCGGGCGAAGCGATCAAACTCCTTGGTCAGACCCCAGGGTTCGTAACGTGTCAACGCCATCGTCGTTCTCCTCTCGATATAATGCTTGGTACTGGTTGTTAAGGGGCGGTCACCCCGCTCTGTAGGGTTAATAGGTCCGCCCGGCGTGTTTTTCAATAGGCTTGAGTTTGGACCCGGCCCTGCTATAGTGGATTACGCCCCGCGCATTCCTCCTGTAGCGACAATCGTGCCTTTACCTGTCTTATCCACAACACAACATATTGTGTTATCTCAGTTGTAAAAAAAATTCCGTGGGGAACACCGTCATTATATTGAAATACGCACCAGGCTGTATTTTAAGTGCATGAAATAACAATTAAAAATATAAAAGGTTCGCAGTTGATCAGACTATTGACAGGGTTCATCAAGAGGCATAATCTTCATTTCTCACACACACAACATATTGTGTTCGGATCATCGGGGTCCGGAAGCGGTTTTCTGCCCCCCGGGTCCAGCGAAAATCCCATTGTGCCGACCATCGCGCAGTGCCGGATAATCATAAAAACCAGGAGTTACAGGAGAAGGGAGACCCTATGAAAGCCGTACCGCTGAAAGCCGCCCCGAGCGCCGCCGCCGAAATTCCTTATCAACCCGCTTCCCTGGATATCTGGGACAAGAAATACCGCCTCAAGGCCAAGGACGGGACAGTACTCGACCGCACCATTGAAGACACCTACAAGCGGGTCGCGCGCGCCCTGGCCGATGTGGAGATCAGCCTGGAAAAGCGCGAAGAGTGGTATGAGAAATTCCTGTGGGCGCTGCGCTACGGCGTCATCCCCGCCGGGCGCATCGTCTCCAACGCCGGCGCCCTGGCCCACAAGCCCGCCACCTCCACCATCAACTGCACCGTGTCGGGCACCATCCAGGACTCCATGGACGACATCCTCAGCCGGGTGCATGAGGCCGGCCTGACCCTCAAGTCCGGGGCCGGTATCGGCTATGAGTTCTCTACCCTGCGCCCGCGCGGCGGTTACGTCTCCGGCGCCGGCGCCTACACGTCGGGCCCGCTGTCGTTCATGGATATCTACGACAAGATGTGCTTCACCATCTCCTCGGCCGGCGGCCGGCGCGGCGCGCAGATGGGCACCTTCGACGTGGGCCACCCCGACGTGCTGGAGTTCATCCGCGCCAAGCGCGAGGACGGCCGCCTGCGCCAGTTCAACCTGTCGCTGCTGATCACCCGGGAGTTCATGGAAGCGGTCAAGCACGACCGGCCGTGGCAACTGGCCTTCCCCGTCACCCCCCGCGAGGTGGAACTGGAGAACCTGGACCTGCGCGATCCGGAGCAGGTCATCTGGCGCGAGTGGCCCATCAAGAACGGCTATGTGAGCAACGACACCGGCCTGGTGGCGTGCAAGGTGTACAAGACTCTGCGCGCCCAGCGGGTGTGGGACATGATCATGAGTTCCACCTACGACTACGCCGAACCGGGGTTCATTCTCATCGACAAGATCAACGAGCAGAACAACAACTGGTTCTGCGAGAACATCCGCGCCACCAACCCGTGCGGCGAGCAGCCCCTGCCGCCGTTCGGCTCGTGTCTGCTGGGCTCCATCAACCTCACCAAGTTCGTGCTCGACCCGTTCACCGACAAGGCACGCTTTGACTGGGACAACTACCGCCAGGTGGTGAGCGTGTTCACCCGCATGCTGGACAATGTGGTGGAGATCAACGGCCTGCCCCTGGCCCAGCAGCGCAACGAGATCCTGAGCAAGCGCCGCCACGGCATGGGCTACCTGGGCCTTGGCTCCACCCTGACCATGTTGTGCATGAAGTACGGCGACAGGGAGTCCCTGGAATTCACCGAACAGGTCACCAAGGAACTGGCCCTGGCGGGCTGGGAGACCGCCCTGTCACTGGCCAAGGAGAAGGGCCCCGCCCCCATCATGGACGAGACCTTCACGGTCACCGCCGAGATGCTGCGCAAGCGCCCGGAGATGGTCGGCGACGGCTGGCAGGTGGGCGACCTGATCAAGGGCAAGGTGCTGCACGCCCGCTACAGCCGCTACATGCAGCAGCTGGCCGCGGAGGCGCCGGAGTTGGTGGGCGAACTCGCCGAGACCGGCGCGCGCTTCACACACCACAGCTCCATCGCCCCCACCGGGACCATCTCCCTGTCCCTGGCCAACAACGCCAGCAATGGCATCGAACCCAGCTTCGCCCATCACTACTTCCGCAACGTGATCCGGGAAAAGCGCAAGACCAAGGAAAAGGTGGACGTGTACTCCTTCGAACTGCTGGCCTACCGCGAGCTGATCAACCCCAAGGCCATGCCGTTCTCGGAGGACCCGGAGGAGCGGCTCCCGGACTACTTCGTCACCGCCGACGACGTCACGCCCACGCAGCACGTGGACATCCAGGCCGCCTCGCAGAAGTGGATCGACTCCAGCATCTCCAAGACCGCCAATGTCCCCGCGGACTTTTCCTTTGATGCGTTCAAGGACATCTACCTCTACGCCTATGAGAACAACCTCAAGGGCTGCACCACTTTCCGTTTCAACCCCGAAGCCTTCCAGGGGGTGCTGGTCAAGGGCAGCGATCTGGAGAACACCACCTACCGCTTTACGCTGGAGGACGGCACCGTCGTGGAGGTCAAGGGCCACGAGGCCATTGATTACGACGGTGAACACCACACCGCCGCCAATCTCTACGATGCATTGAAAGAGGGCTACTACGGCAAGTGGTGAAGCCTCCCACTTCAGCGGGCGCGATCGCGGGCTCAGATTTCAAGTGACAGGTATTTAGGAAATACGGAGAGATACCATGACCATCAAGATTGACAAGAAAATCGTCGGATACAGCGTCGTCAAGCCGGACAAAGGCCCGGCCGGTGACGCCGCACCCTCCCAGGACAAGGAGGACGCGGCATCCAATGTGATCCACCTGCACGAGAAGATCGAGCGGCCGGAGACCCTGGACGGCGCCACCTACAAACTCAAGACGCCGCTCACCGAGCACGCCCTGTATGTGACCATCAATGACATCGTGCTCAACCGCGGCACCGAACACGAATTGCGCCGTCCGTTCGAGATCTTCATCAACTCCAAGAACATGGATCACTTTCAGTGGATCGTGGCGCTGACACGCATTATCTCCGCCGTATTCCGCAAAGGCGGTGACGTCACCTTCCTGGTGGAGGAGCTGCGCTCTGTTTTCGATCCCCGCGGCGGTTACTTCAAAAAGGGCGGCAAGTTCACGCCATCGCTGGTGGCAGAGATCGGCGACGTCATCGAGCACCACATGCGTATCATCGGTCTGATCAAGGACGACCATCTCGATGACCACCAGAAAAAATTCATTGCTGAGAAGCGCGCCGAATTCAATGCCGCCGCCAACACCGACGCCTCCGCGGCGGACAGCGATTTCCCCGATGGCGCCAAGTTGTGCGTAAAGTGCAATACCAAGGCCATGATCATGATGGACGGCTGCCTGACGTGCCTCAACTGCGGGGATTCCAAGTGCGGGTGAAGCCAATCCATACCGCGGTCCCGGCGCGCTAGGACGTCGCCGGGACGCGTTTCAGGTTCGGCGCACAAGGACGTGTGCCGATTTATCTCTTCCCCCGCCCATCGGCCCGCCCCTTGTCATGCCGCCCGGGATGCCTTAAGGTCAGCTTTCTCCACGAACCGACCACACAGTGACCAATGACCGGGCTGGGGGGCGTCAATGCCATGTTTTTTCGTGAATTAAACCGCGGCAAGTGTAAGACCTATCTGATCGGCTGCAAAAAGACCCACAAGGCGGCCCTGGTGGACCCCGTCCACAAACACATCGACCGCTATCTCGCCCTGCTGGCCTACCACGGGTTTACCCTGGAGGCGTTGCTCGACACCCACACCCACGCCGACCACCGCTCGGCTTGTAGCGAATTGAGCGACCTCACCGGGGCGCACATCCACATGCACGAAAACGCCCCCCAGCCGCGGGTCCACGTCCACCTCCACGACGGGCAGGTGGTGAAGATAGGCAAGATAAAAGTCTGCGTACTGTATACGCCGGGCCACACTCCGGACAGCGTCAGCTATTATGTGGACGGCCGGGTATTGACGGGTGACACCCTGCTCATTGGCGGCACCGGGCGCACCGACTTCGCCGGCGGCGATGCCGGGGCCCAATATGACAGCATCACCCAGAAACTATTCACCCTGCCCGATGACACCCTGGTGTACCCGGCCCACGACTACCGCGGCAACACCTATTCCACCATCGGTCACGAGAAGCTCGACAACCCGCGCATCGCCGGACACAGCCGCGAGGCGTACATCCACCTCATGAGCGCATTGAACCTGCCCCTGCCCGAACGTATTCAGGAAGTCCTGCAGATTAACCAGACCGAGGTGGACGACGACGCCCTCAAATTCCCCTCCATCGCCGAGTTGAATCAGGTGCGCCTGTTGGAACCGGGACAGATGCTGGCCATGCTGGATACCGCAAACGTGCCGCTCATCATCGATGTCAGGGAACCCCATGAATACTCGGGCGATCTCGGACATATCCCGGGCAGCCGGCTGATGCCATTGAAGCACCTCCCCCAGCAGGCCGCAGAGCTGGTGCCGTTCAAGGCCAAGCCTATCGTGCTGGTGTGCCGTGCCGGCGTGCGCAGTGCCACGGCGGCGGCGCTGCTGACCGGCCTGGGATTCGAACAGGTCTACAATCTGCGCGGCGGGATGCTGGCATGGAACAAGGACAGGCTGCCGGTTGAACGCTAAAGCGCAGGTCGCAGGTCGCAGGTCGCAGGTCGCAGGTCGCAGGTCGCAGGTCGCA
>CAYXAX010000187.1:0-5183 GCA_964463055.1 uncultured Gammaproteobacteria bacterium
TTCTCGAATATTTGTCGTCGGGTAATGCTCATATCGATCTTATGTTTTTGGATAAGAGAAAAGGTGCCGCACGGTGATCGCAATCGGATCTGACGCCTATTTACAGCTCATGCCGCACTCCTCGTCGGTTTGACCGCCAAAGTGATGCATTCTGCATCCTGCAGAGATTTAATGACGGCAAACAGGTTCTCTGCCGTGGGATTGCCCTTTGGACCGAGCATACGCTGCAGGCTCTTGACGGGGATGCCGGTCTCCTCGGCGAGGTGCTCGAAGGTAATGGTGGCGTTGACGTAGTCGCGCAGCATGGCCTTGCCGGTGCCGAGATCGCCGGCCAGCAGTTCGTTGATCGCCTCGGTAAGCATGGCGGCGCGGTAGCGTGCGTCTGCCCGGGCGCGGGCTTGTACCGTTTCGCGGAATTCACGTGTCAGTGCCATGGCATTCACCTCTTGTTGCGCGCCTTATAATCGCGCCAGCGTTGCTGGGCCAAGCGGATATCGGCGCCCTGGCCTCTCTTAGTTCCGCCGCCGAGTAGGATGATCAATGCGTTTCCCTGTTGCCCGATGTAAATACGATATCCGGGGCCGGCGTCGATACGGTATTCGGCCACGCCCTGCCCCACTGGTTTTACATTGGAGAGGTTGCCCTGCTCCATGCGGTACAGCGCTGTGGTTACCTTCGCCGCCGCCGTGGGATCTAGCCGGGCAAACCACTTGGCAAAGGGCGAGGAGCCGTCTGGCCCCAGATATTCCACGACATTCCTTGTCGAGACCATATGGTAACTTATATGTTACTTATTGTCAAGATCTCATCGTTGGATGGTATGCGATCCTCACGCCATGAGAGAAAAGAGGTCGCAATTTGCGACCTCCTATTTCTTCTCAGATACAGTCAACCGAAAAATATAAATACAATCTCATAAAAACATGCTCATCTTGATAAACAACTGCACCCGACCAAGCTTGCAGCGCCATCATGGCAACTCAAATCAATCAAGAAATTATTATTTATAATTAGGATGTTGTTTAAATTTAGTTAAGCAAATCCTTATGCGCCGCTTTGAACGGTTTCTTTTTATTCGAGTTAATCGCACAGCGCCCCTGCTGTCAACGATCAGACGGCGGGAAATATAGTCATATTCTATAGGTAGGATTTGCCGGCCTTGACCACCTTGCCTTGTGGCGTGGTTCCAACTATCACGCATCCCGGTCACAATCGAGACGTCATGAGCATCCCTCAGTGGTAGCCAGCTGTGTGCGACCAAGCCAGGCTATGCTGAACACTTCTTTGGAATGACGAATCATTCCAATATCTTGCGCAACTCCCGTTCAAAGTCAAAATTCGTTTTGTTGTCGCAAATACCAAGGATGAGCGGCTCAAGATCGGGCTGATTTTTTGCGTAAGCCGCCAGTTGGTCGATGAGCGCCGTGACGCATGCCCCGACGTGGCCGTCGGAGTCATCGACTCCATTGGCCAGTTTCTTATCGATGCGTTCCACCACCTTCCAGAGATAGCGGGCATTTTCCTTTGTGGGCGGGAGCCGGCTGACGGCCTGTGCAATCATCCCGGCACCCGTCGCCAATGATCGCTGATAACTAAACCAGACCCGTGACGGACCGGTGTAGTGGCGCAGCTTTTGTATGCCGGCGTTGACCATGGGTTTGATGTCTTCCAGGGAGGTGGGCGGCGGCTGGGATTCTGCCGCATTGATCCTTCCTGTTGCATGCAATACCGCGAGGGCCAGCGCCAGAACGTGTTTGCACAACCTGCCGTTCTGGCCGAGATAACAGGTGCAATCGCCGTCATCGACTCGCTGCTGTGACACGCCGACATGGTAGGGCTGGGTGCCGTGAACAATGGCACGATATCCGCGTGCCGTCGGCGTAATCTCCCGTACTTTTCCGGATCGGTATAATTCCTGCGCACGGCCGAATGTCGTCGGCCCCTCCGCGTATTTGAGGTCGTCGAGGGTGAATGCCGGTGGTTTCATGGATCAGTTCCGATCTAATCAACTGGGTCGGAGCATCATTCTTGCTTATATATCTACGCTAATACTATGAGCTGGCCGAACCTATTTATTACTAATACTACCCAGCCAACATCACAGGTAAACGCATCTCGGCGCTCTTATCACCCTAGGTCTACCAGAGGTCTTCATGCTATTTTTTGACTAATTCATAAAATTCCGTAAACTTTCACTTAATGCAAGTTTCTGGAATTTTTCCACGACGGCCAATCAATGCCCAGCTAGCCTGATATGCAGACTTTAACAAGAATAATCAATGAGATGAAACTCTCGAATCGCGTCCTCACCGATGCCCAACTGGCCAGACTGGTGGAAGGCAGCGATCAGCGCCGCCACAACCTGGTGAACCGGGCATTGAAGGCCGGAGAGCTGCTGCGCCTTCGCCGGGGCACCTACCTGCTCGCGGAATCCCTGCGTGATTACCCCCCCCACCCCTTCGCCCTGGCCCAGGCATTTGTGCCGGGGAGCTATGTGTCGTTTGAAACCGCCCTCGCCCACCATGGCTGGATTCCCGAGGCGGTGTACACGACGGCCAGCGTTACGCCGGGCCGTAAATCACTGGCCTACGAACATCCGGTGTTCGGCAGCTTCTCCTTTCATCCACTGGCGATTGAGGCCGGATATTTTCTGGAGCTGGTTGAACGCGAAGTGATTGCGGATCAAACCATGCTGGTGGCCGTCCCCATCCGGGCATTGATGGATCTGGTATGTTTGAGAAAGGCCGAATGGCAGGGCATGGGCTGGCTGACGGAAGGCCTGCGTATCGATCTCGAACACCTGCGCACTGTCACCAGCGCCGACATCCGGACATTGGGGCTGGTTTATAAACAAAAGCGCGTCAAATCCTTTTTAAAATCCTTATCCAGGGAGTTGGGCAATGATTGAACTGATCCAACGCCGGCTGGACGGTTATAACGCCACCGGTCCGGTGGAAGAGGAACAGGCCCTCAAGGAAATCCTGCAGGAGCTCGCGCTCTATGCTTTGTGGCGGGCGGATTTCTTCGAGGTGGCCGCGTTTCAGCGGTGGCACCAGTCTGCGCATCCTGCACAAGCTGCCGCGATTCTCCGAGGATCTGGACTTTATTCTGAAGGCGCCCAATCCGGATTTCCAGTGGAGCCATTATCTGGAACGGCTGTTGGATGGCTTGCAGGAATTCGGCCTGAAATCCGAGGTACTGGATAAAGGACACATGGACCAGCGGGTGAAGAAGGCCGTACTGAAAGATAACGCCATCGCCAATCAATTGAATCTGTCCTTCTATCGCGGCCACGCCGGCCGGAAACTCAATATCAAACTGGAGATCGACATCAATCCGCCGGGTGGGTCAAACTACGAATACACTTACCTGGATTTCCCCCTGGATTTTGAAGTGTGTCACCAGGATCTGAGCAGTAATTTCGCACTGAAGATTCACGCCCTGCTCTGCCGGACCTATTTGAAAGGGCGCGACTGGTATGACTTCAGCTGGTATGTAACACAAAAGGTCCAGCCCAATATTCCTCATTTGCAGGCAGCGCTTTACCAGTACGGTCCATGGGAAGGTCGGCCAATTACAGTTGATAATGACTGGTTGCGGACAACCCTATTGGAGAAAATTGCCGCCGTTGACTGGCAGCAAGCCGCCGCGGATGTCGAGCGGTTCCTGAACATGACTGAACGGAAAAGTCTAAGGCTTTGGAACGAGCGGTTTTTTCAAGCTAAAGTCCAGAACTTGTTTCAGCTGGATTAGGCGGCAGTCCTGAGAAAAAACAAACAGCGATTGTGTATAAAAGAACGACCGGAATCAAACTTGATTCTCCGTGTCTGTAATGTCCTTCTTCCCAATCTCATTCATGAAATCCACGAACAGGTCCAGCCCGGGCCAGTGACGCTCCCTTAACTCCCCATTTGCCGCGACCCAGCGCGGCGCCAGGGTCAATGGGATCAGGCGGACCTCGCTGCCGGCCAGTCTGCCCGTCAGCCGGGCGAGAGGCGCGGACAGGGGCAGCGGCATGTGAATCTTCTCTACCTCATTCTGGAACGGATCGGCGCACCACGCCGCCGGTGAGGTGACATTGAATTCCCGGCACGCCACCGGGCGGTAGGCGTGGATGCTGCACGATTCATCCACCAGAAAGGGACAGGGCTGCTGCAGGGAGAAATACACCTTGGCGGCGGCCATGGCGATGTCGTCGGAGTATTCGTTGAAAAGCAGCGGCTCGATCAGGTTGTGGCGTTCAAGCTCTGTGACGATAGGCTCGAAACGGTCGAGAACGGTTTTCTTGTTCTCCGCGGGAAACGAGTCGATCATGTCCATGAGGTAGAACGCCTCCGGGGGCGACAGCGGCACCATCTGGCGGCAGCAGGCGCCGCAGCCGGCGCGGCACGACACGGCCCTGCCCTCTTTCGCCGCCTGCTGCACGGCCCGGCCCTCCAGCAGGTCGGTAAGCTGCAGGGCCAGCGGGACCAGGTCGGCCAGGCCCATGGGCCCCTTCTCAACGTTTATCCGGCCGCGGATGGGGCCCAGCGGCGTTTCCACATTGAGGACTAAATCGACTGTTTCATCCATGCTTGATATCACGCCGTCATGATTCATCGCCGCGCAGCGCCCATCCACTTTTGCATGAAACCATTAGCAAATAATCATGTGGCATGGCATTGCTCGGCGTGCATAATCCCGCTTCAAAATTCCAGGATTTACAGTATATATTAGTGCTGCTCCGTGAAGCCCGTATCCCGCCGATTTCGGTTAACCGACAAAAGGATTTTCTCATGAAGCATGTCTCTTGTATTGCCGCCCTCGCCCTGGTGGCAGGTGGCGCCGCCATTCCCATGTCTGCCGCGTTGGCGGACAACAACGCCAAGCCGCCCGCCGCCACACGGTACTATCCGTTCATCGGCTTTTGGCGTGGACACGGCCAGCTCAGCGAGCCCGGCAAGGCACCCATTGCGCTGAAGCTGGCGATGTCGTGCCGCAAGGCATCCATGGGCTGGGCGGTGCGCTGCGATTTGGTGGCCAAAAACAAACAGATGACCATGACCGAGGCGGACCTGATGGGCGTGGACTCGGTGACGGGCACGGGGCACTGGTACGCGGTGACCAATCAGGGCGAGACCCACGACCACATCACCCAATGGACCGACCCTAATGATATGAAGGCACACTACAGCTGGATGCAG
>CAYXAX010000188.1:0-5159 GCA_964463055.1 uncultured Gammaproteobacteria bacterium
GCCGGCGTGAACCTTCGACCTTGAACCAACTGGCTCAAGTGGGGACATGGGCGATGTATCAGGCTTTCCGCTGTAAGCGGACATGCACAACAACACCAACACCTTTGCCCCCTGGGTCGTCATTTAGGATCAAGGCAACTTTCCAGTTCACAATCGAACACCGCAGGGGATGCTGGGGGTATTTTAACCCCAACGGCCCTAGAGTTCCATTTGCCTGCTTTTATTGATGGCGCTTTCGATCTTGCTGCGCAGATAGCGGATCTTGGTGTTGACGGACTCGTTATCCTGCACGCTGCCCGCCTGGCACTGAAGCAAATCGTGGGCCAGATTGAGGGCCGCCATGACGGCGATGCGGTCGATGCCGATGACGCGGCCCCGATCGCGAATGTCCTGCATCTTGTTATTCAGAAAACGCGCCGCCTCGAACAGGTCCTTCTCCTCTTCCGGCTGGCAGGCGACACGGTATTCCTTGTCCAGGATCTGAACCGTCACCTGCCGGGCGCTGGCGTTCATCAATCGAGCTCCATGCCCCTCAGACGGGAGATCGTGGCCTCCAGCCGGTTACGCGCCTTGTCCGCCCTGTCCTGCAATCTTGCACGCTCCTCCATCAACACGGCGTGCTCAGCCCGCAGCGTCCGGTTTTCAACAACCAATCGCTCACACACCCCGATCAACTCTTCGAGATAGGCCTCGAGCTTTTCCAGGTCCGTCTCCGGGGCACGGGCATCTTGGGATTTTTCGGCTTTCATACTAATCACTATATGTAGGGATGCCGGCCAGGTCAATGCCCGGCGCGCCACGGCGCCCGCGCCATGGCGGGTAAGACCGCCGGCGGTGGTATAATTCCGCCATCAGCGGCACTGCCGGGACAGCACGCAGGGGAGTTTATTCATGACCCAGTGGCAACAACTTCACTTTGAACACATAACCGGCCTACTCCACGCCCTGGGGGCGGAGGGAAACGCCGCGGAGGGTCACGGGGTATTATGCGGCTTGTTATGTTCCAAAGGTTATGTCAACAGCAAGGCATGGATCGACGAGATGATCGACCGGGAAGAGGCCGACACGCTGCCGCCGCTGACCGAGGAACCGCCCGATCCACTGCCCGAAGCGCTGCTGGACCTGCACAGCGAAACCGTACGCCGCATAAACGACCTCAATTACGAATTCCGTCTCATGCTGCCCGATGACGAAGAGGGGCTGGAAATCCGCGTCACGGCCCTTTCACAGTGGTGCCATGGATTTCTCTACGGCATGGGCCTCGGCGGTATGGAGAATTTTTCCAAACTGCCCGCCCCGGTGGCCGAGATCACCCAGGATTTGGTCGACATCTCCCGCGCCTCGGCCGTGACGGATGGCACGGAAGAGGATGAAACGGCCTTCGCCGAGTTGGTGGAATACATCCGCGTCGGCATCCAGGTCATCTACGAGGAACTGCAGCCCATGCCGCCGGGCAAAGACGGTCCGCTGGCCGGGCCGACGCTGCACTGACGCGCCGATATCCATCGCCGACGACGCCATAAAACACACATAACCCCGTTATCCGACGTGAGCCCCGCATTCACCATGGACAAAGAAGAATTCGCCCGCCGCCGCCGTCGCCTGCTGCGCCGACTCGGCAGCGACCATATCGCCATCGTCCCCACTGCGGCACCGCGCCTACGCAACCGGGACGTGGAATACCCGTTCCGGCCGGACAGCAGCTTCTATTATCTGACCGGATTTCCCGAACCCGAAGCGGTGGCGGTATTCGTCGGTGAGGGCCGCCAGCGCCGCTATCTCCTGTTTTGCCGCGAACGCAACCGTGCGGCGGAAATCTGGACCGGGCGCCGGGCCGGCCCCGAGGGCGCCCGCCGGCTCTACGGGGCGGACGAGGCCTATTCTATAGATAGAATGGACAAGATCCTGCCCGGCCTGATGGCAAACCGGGAACGTATCTATTACACCATGGGCAGACACCATGAATTTGACGAGCGCGTCATGACATGGATCAACGACGTACGCAATCAGGGCCGTACCGGCGTTCGCCCGCCCACGGAATTCGTCGACCTCGACCATATCGTCCACGAAATGCGCCTGTTCAAGAGCCCGGCGGAGATCAAGACCATGCGTCATGCCGCCCGCATCTCGGCCAAAGCCCATCGGCGGGCCATGCAGGCCTGCCGCCCGGGCATGATGGAATATCAGGTCGAGGCCGAAATCATGCACGAATTCCAACAAGCCGGCAGCCGCACCCCCGCCTACCCTTCCATCGTCGGTGGCGGCGCCAACAGCTGCATCCTGCACTATACGGAGAACAACTCAAAGCTTAGGGACGGTGACATGCTGCTCATTGATGCCGGCGCCGAATACGAATGCTACGCATCGGATATCACCCGCACCTTCCCGGTCAACGGGCGTTTCACCCCCGCCCAGCGGGCCGTTTACGATATCGTGCTCGAAGCCCAGTTGGCGGCCATTGAGCAGGTGGCCCCCGGCAATTCATGGAACGCGCCCCACGAGGCGGCGGTACGGGTGCTGACCAAGGGGTTGGTGAAACTGGGTCTGCTCAAGGGCAGAGTAGCCACGCTCATCAGGGAGCAGTCGTACCAGGCCTTTTACATGCACCGCACCGGCCACTGGCTGGGCATGGACGTCCACGATGTGGGCGAATACAAGGAACACGACCGCTGGCGCGCCCTGCAGCCGGGCATGGTGCTCACGGTGGAGCCCGGCCTGTACATCCCGGCCCGTCACAAGGGAGTGGCGAGCAAGTGGTGGAATATCGGCATACGCATCGAAGATGACGTGCTGGTCACCCGCAGCGGCCATGACGTCCTCAGCCGGGACGCGCCCAAACACCCCGACCAAATCGAATCCCTCATGGGCGGCTGATGACACGGGACCACGACTTTGACGTACTGATCACCGGCGGCGGCCTGGTGGGGGCCAGTCTGGCCTGCGCCCTCGGCACCCAACCGGTGCGCGTGGGGGTCATCGAAGCGGTGCCTTTCAACACCGATGGCCAACCCAGCTACGACGACCGCACCATCGCCCTGGCGTATGGGACACGGCGCATCTTCACCGCCATGGGTCTCTGGTCACTGCTGGAAGACGGTGTAACACCCATAGAGAAGATCCATGTCTCCGACCGCGGCCACTTCGGCGCCCTGCGCATGGACGCCAGGCACGAGCGCGTGGAGGCACTGGGTTATGTGGCCCCGGCCCGCATACTTGGCAGGGCATTGGGAGACGCCCTCGCCAGCCACTCCAACATCACCCTGTTGTGTCCGGCGCGGCTGGAGGGCCTCGAGGTCCAGGCAGGCGCCGTTCATGCCACCATCCACGAAGGCACACACACCCGCGCCGTAACCGCGCGCCTGCTGGTGGCCGCCGACGGCGGGCAATCCGCCGTGCGCGAAACGCTGGGCATCGACGCCGACACACACGACTATGGACAGTGCGCCGTTATCGCCAACATCACCCCGGCGCGCCACCATCACAACACCGCCTACGAGCGCTTCACCGACACCGGCCCACTGGCGCTGCTGCCCATGTGCGAGGACCGCTGCGCCATGGTCTGGACCCATCGTGCCGCCGATGCAGACACCATCATGGCCATGGACGACGAGCGGTTCCTCGAGACACTGCAGGACAGTTTCGGTTTTCGCCTCGGCCGTTTTATCAAGGCCGGGCGGCGCGCAGCCTATCCACTGCAGTTGATCCGCGCCAGGGAGCATATTCGCGAGCGTGTCGCCCTCATCGGCAATGCCGCCCATACACTGCACCCGGTGGCCGGCCAGGGCTTCAATCTGGGGCTGCGCGACGTAGCCGCGCTCGCGGACGTCATCACCGCGGCGGCGGCCGAGGGCAGTGATATCGGTGCCGATGAGGTACTGCGGCATTACGCGCAGTGGCGCCGCGGCGACCATCGGCGCGTCATCGCCTTCACCGACACGCTGGTGCGCGTGTTCTCCAATAACTTCACCCCGCTGGTCCTGGCCCGCGACTTGGGCATGACCGTTCTTGACCTCCTGCCGGGGATGAAGCGAGGCATCATCGGCCGCGCCATGGGCATCGCCGGGCCCCTGCCGCGCCTGGCCCGGGGGATGCCGCTGTGAGCGGCCAATCCTACGATGTGGTCATCGTCGGCGCCGGCATGGTGGGCGCCGCACTCGCCTGCGCCCTGGGGGACAGCGCCCTGCGCGTGGCGGTCGTCGAGGCCAGGGCGCCGCAGTTGACCTGGCCCAAGGACAGCACCGACCTGCGTGTGTCCGCCATTACACAGGCGTCACGGCGCATCTTCAGCGCGGTGGACGCGTGGCGGGACATGGCGTCGCAGCGCGTGAGTCCGTTTCGGGACATGCATGTGTGGGATGCCGGCGGCAGCGGCGTCATTCACTTCGACAGCGCCCACATCGGAAGCGATACCCTGGGTTACATAATAGAAAACCGCGTCATCCAACACGCCTTGATGGAGCGCCTGTCGCGCTGCGACAACATCACCCTGGTATGCCCCGCTGAAGTCACTTCCCTGACGAGCCACGACGATCACGTCACCGCGGCCATGAATGACGGAACAGCGCTGCACGCCGCACTGCTCATCGGCGCCGACGGCGCCGAGTCCAGGGTACGCAAGATGGCGGGTATCGCCGTGCAGCGCCGGGAGTATGAACAGCGCGCAGTGGTGGCCACCGTGCAGACCGCCATGCCGCACCGGGACACGGCATGGCAGCGTTTTATGCCCACCGGTCCGTTGGCGTTTCTGCCCTTGAGTGACGGGCGCAGTTCCATCGTGTGGTCCACGACGCCGGCCCACGCCGAGCGGCTGTGCGCCCTGGACGACGGCACGTTCAACCACGAACTGACTCATGCCTTTGACGACACCCTGGGAGCGGTACAACTGCGTGGCCCGCGGGCCGCGTTTACGCTGCGCCGCCAACACGTGAATCACTATGTCCGGGCGCGGGTGGTGCTGGTAGGTGACGCCGCACATACCGTTCACCCCCTGGCAGGCCAGGGGGTGAACCTGGGATTGCTGGATGCGGCGGCCCTGGCCGAGGTGGTTCTCGATGCGGCCGCGGCGCAAAAAGACATCGGCGCAACCCGCGTACTGCGGCGCTACGAACGCTGGCGCAAGGGGGACAATCTGGTCATGATGATGGTCCTCGACGGCTTCA
>CAYXAX010000189.1:0-5098 GCA_964463055.1 uncultured Gammaproteobacteria bacterium
TCTGCGCCCACAGCTCCGGCAGGGTTACCACCAGCTTGCCGCTGTGGGTGGGCATCAGCGCCCAGCCGATGCGTTGTACTTTATAGGTGAACGGCCCGATGCTCTCCTTGCGCTCCCCCTGGGGCAGTTTGTCCAGGTCGATGTCCTGGGGATCGGTGTCGATGTGCTCGCCGAGACGGGCATCCTTGAGGTCCACACGATAGTAAAGGTCCAGGTAGGCGATGGTCTGCTGATGCTGCCACACCTCGGCATCGGTGACGCCGCTCTTGATGAACACGTCCGGCGTGGGATTGTCCACCGGCGGCAGGACCAGCACCGGGATGGGTTTGGTGCTCAGCGTATCCACTGTGAACGGCGGGATGGTCAGGGTGCCCTGGCGCTTGGGAAACAGCTCCACCTCGAGTTCCGAGGTGGAGCGGCCCTGGCCCTGGTACAGGTTGAAGCGGTTTCTGGTCTTGGGCACGCCGATCTTGAAGTCGTCGGACAGCAGCGTCAGGTCCACGTTGGGTTCCACGCCGCGGGCGCGCAGACGCGTGTCGCTGTTGATCAGCTTGAGGGTCAGGATGACATAGCCGTTGGCGTTGACCTGGGTGCGGTCCACCGACGCAGTGAACTGCGCCGCCGCCGCCAGGCACGGCCACGCCAGGAGCATAACGAATATCCACAGAGTGCGCTTTACCATGGTTTTTCCTGGGGCAGAATGCCGGCCTTGACGTCCAGGTCGCTGTAGAAAAAGCTCATCAGGGCATTGGGATCGCTGTGCAGGGATTTTAACCGCTCCAGGGCAGCGCTCATATCCTGGTCCATGGACCCTTGTTTTATATTCCACTCCTGGGCGATGGATGTCGGGCGCGACTGCACCACCGGCGGGGCCTCGCCGCGCGCCTGCTGCCGCCCCGGGGTCTGCGATGCCGGGGCCTGTCCAGGCACCGCCGCGCCGCCCGACTGGGCGGTGTCGGGTCGATCAGGCTGTTTGCCGCTGCGCTGCATGTCGTGGAGGGTGAGCTTGGCGTTGTCGGCGGCGCGGTTGCCCATGCGCTGCTGGCGCGCCCTGCTGATCAGTGTGAGGTTCAGCGCGGCGTGGGGATAATTGGGGCGCGCCGCCAGGGCCTGCCGATAGGCATCGCTGGCGGCGTCGAAGCGGCGCAACCGCGCCAAGGCGTTGCCCAGGTCGTACTCGGCCTTGGCCAGCTCCACGTCGCTGGCGGCCATGGCCGCGGCGCGCTTGAACTCGCCCGCGGCGGCGGTGTAGTCCTGCAGGCGATAGGCCGCCGCCCCGGCGCCGAGGTGGCCGGTATAGCTGTCCATGCCTTTATAGATGTGAGCCGCGCGGGTGTATTCACCGGACTGCAACGCCTTGAGCGCCGCCTGTTCCTGCCACGGCGCTGCGCTGGCGGGCTCGGGTGCCGTCACCAGATAGGGCACCAGGCACAGGGCCGCTAGGGCAGGACCGGGGCGCAGTGCGCCGGCCAGCAGGAACAGCAGCAGGCTTACTCCCAGGCACCACGGGAACAGCACCACGGAGGGCCTGGAGGTGGTGATGGCATAGTGGTTCTGCGGCACGCTGGCGCGCATGGCTTGCAGCAGCGTCGTCCAGTCCTGGTCATTGCTGCGCAGGTCTGTGTAGGCGCCGCCGCTGACCGCGGCCAGGCGCTGCAGCATATCTCGGTTCAGGTGCGAGACGACGACACCGCCATGGTATTGCAAGAACTGTCCCTGAGGGGTGGGCACCGGACCGCCGTCAACGGTGCCCATGCCCAGGATATACAGCGGGATGCCCTCGTCGCCGAGGCGTTTTGCCGTGGTCAGTACGTCCAGGCCATGGTTCTCGCCGTCGGTGAGCAGGACCACGGCGCGTCCGCGTCGGTGCGCCGCCTGCAGGGTGTCCTCC
The DNA here is from genome assembly GCA_964463055.1 of uncultured Gammaproteobacteria bacterium. Lineage (GTDB taxonomy): Bacteria > Pseudomonadota > Gammaproteobacteria > CAWJPQ01 > CAWJPQ01 > CAWJPQ01. The sequence continues at coordinate 1,892 of CAYXAX010000189.1, forward strand.
GCCTTGACCAGGGCACGGCGCAGGTCGCTGCCGGCCTTGGAGACCAACCCCGGCTCCAGGGCGTCGACGAAGTACATGAAGGCGTCCTTGTCATGGGTCAGGGGCAGTGTCAGATAGGCGTTGGCGGAGAATGGGATGAGGCCGATGCGGTCGCCGTGCAGCAGCTGGGTGAAGTCGCGCAGCTCCAGCTTGAGCCGCGCCAGGCGCGAGGGCTGCACGTCGGTGACCAGCATGGACGGCGAGATATCGGCCACCACCATGATGTCCACGCCGTGCCGCGTCTGCTGGTCCTGGGTGGGGCTGCGCCACTCGGGGCCGCCGGCGGCCGCCGCGGCCGCCAGCCACGCAGCGGCGATCAGCGCTACGTGACGTCCCCGGGGCGTGCCCACCAACAGCCACGGCCACAGGTGCGGGTCGGCGAATCGGGCCAGCTTTTGCAAAGCGCCGCTGCGGCGACGCTGCCACAGCCATAGCAGGCACGGCACCAGCGCCAGCAGTAGCCATGCGGGGTGACGCCACTCAAGTTGAGTCCACAGCGCGCTCACGGCAAGGCCTCTGACTGGCGGCGCAGGTGATGGGCGAGCAGCAGCAGCAGACCGGCGGCCAGGGGCAGCCAGTACCACTCGGCGCGGTCGGGGATGTCCTGATCGGCGATGGGGATGGTCTCCAGGTCATCGATGGTCTGGATGATGTTCTTCACGTCACCGCTGCGCGTCACCGGGAAGTAGCGCCCGCCGGTCCGTTCGGCGATGCCGCGCAGCAGGTCCTCGTCCAGGGGCAGGTGAGTCAGCTCCGGGGGGATCACCGGTCCCTTGGGGAACAGCACCTCCTTGTCTGTGCCCACGCCAATGGTGTAGATGTGCACATGAAAGTGCCTGGCCAGCAGCGTGGCGGTCTTGGGAGAGATCTCACCCACCGTGTCGGAGCCGTCGGTGAGGATCACCAGGATGCGCGCCGCGGGCTGGCGCTCTTTGAGGCGCTGCACCGCCAGGGCGATAGCCGGTCCCAGGGCGGTCTTCTCGCCGATGGCGCCATGGCCGAGCTGGCGCACGGTCTTGCGTATCAGGGGGATATCCGAGGTGATGGGCACCAGGGTGTAGGCGTCGTCGGCGAACACGATCAGCCCCAGCCGGTCACCCTGTCGCGTGGCGAGGAACTTGTCCACCATGCGCTTTGCCATGTCCAGGCGGCTAATGGTCTTGCCGTCCACCTTGTAGTCCAGGGCACGCATGGACCCCGACAGGTCCACGGCCAGCATCATGTCCCGGCCCGAGTGCCATTCGGGGCCGGTCTTGCCCACCCACACCGGCCGCGCGATGGCCGCAATCAGCAGGCCGCAGCCGATGGCCCACAGCCATGGCAGGCGGCTGCGCCAGGACCCCCGCTCACTGGCGAGGGTGTGAAGCAGTTCAGCTTGTGGGTGCAGTACACCCGGGGGCGGTTTGGACGAACGGCGCTGCAGCCGGTGCCACGGGATGCGGCGGCGCAGCACCCAGATCAGCCATGGCACGGGCAGGGCGGCGAGCAGCCACGGATAAGCGAATTCGATCACGGCTGCTGCGTGGCGACGGATATGGGTTGGGCGGCCGCCGCGGCGATCCATGTCCTGATGCGTGCAAACTCCTCTTCCCGCAATTTTGCGGCGGGCGTCGCTTCATAACGCAGGCGCTGCAGTGCCGCCACGGTCAGGCCCCACTGTTGTCTGTCACGGGACAGAGTGGCGGGGCAGTGCACATCCAGCTGTTCCAGGCCCAGCCCCATGCGCAGCAGCGCGGCCAGACGGTAGCTGGCCTCGCGGTCGCCCAGTTGTCCGCTGCGCCATTTACCCAGCAGTGCGTCGACCTGCGCCAGCGCCCGCCGTGCGGGCGATGCGGCATCCCGTCGCTGCCGGCGCCACAGGTGCAGTCCAAGCCCGGCGGCAAGGATAATTGCCGTGAGCGCCGCGGCGATGCCGATCAGCAGCGGCTGCCAGTGGGGCGGTGCGGGCAGCTCGATGTCGGCGAGCTTGGCTAGTGGGTCATCGACCATTGCGCCGTCTCGAGGGTGGTTAGCGGATCGTGGTGGGTGAGGACCCGCGTCACGGGGATGCCGGCGGCGGCGAACAGCGCCTGTAATGACGCGTGGCGCCGCGCCATGGCCTCGGCATAACGGGCGCGCACGCCGGCATCGCGGGTATCGATGACATAGCGCTGGCCGGTGTCCGGAGACACCACCCGCAGCAGACCGGTGTCGGGCAGTGCCTGCTCCGCGGCATCGACGATATGAATGGCCGCTACCTCGCGGTGCTCGGCGATGTGTATCAGGGCCGGCAGGTGGGATGGCTCCAGGCCGTGGAAGTCGCTGATGAGGAAAAGCGAGGACTGGCTGGGCACGGCGGCGCTGAGCTGGTCGAGCAGGCGGTTGAGGGCATGGGCCGGCGTTCCAGCAAGGCGGCCCGGCTCGGCATGCAGCGCCGCGCCGGCGCTGTGCAGCAGGGGCAGAGTGCCGTCCAGGGTGGTGGTCACGGGAAAGAACGCGGTGTCGCGCCCATCGAAAACAGCCCCGGCCACTGTCTCGCGCTCCGCCAGGGCGGTGAACGCCAGGACGGCGGCGATCTGTGCTGCCATCGCGGCCTTGAGCCGGCCGCGGGTGCCGAAGGCCATGGATGGGCGGCGGTCCAGGACCAGGAACAGGTGGCGCATGCGTTCGTCCACGAATACCTTGGTGATGGGTTTGCCGCTGCGGGCGGTGGCGCGCCAGTCCATGTGGCGCAGATCATCGCCCCACTGGTAGGGGCGCAGGTCCGCCATTTCCAGGCCGTGTCCCCGGAACGGCGATGAAAAAGCCCCGCGGTGAATGACGCCGCGCCCGCGCTGCAGGGAGGGGGTATGCTCCATTACGCGGTGGTAGAGCTGCTCCAGGTCGGATGTTGTTATTAATGGTTCGGATATCACGATTGACAGCCCCACTGCACAAGTGACCGGGACTTGCGCGCCTGTAGGTCGGTGGGGTCACAGGTCGCAGGTCGCAGGTCTCGGGTCATCGAATAGGGACAGGTTTCAATTTTCATCACCCTCGTTGCTTCGCTCTTACCGGGGAGAGATGGGCCTGTTTTTGGGATGCGCACAATTTTTATTCTGCGGTGTGGATTCGATGAAGGTAAAACAACACTAACTTGTAAAAGTCCTTCTGTCATAACATTGTTTCGACATGCTACCAGCGACCTGC
>CAYXAX010000190.1:0-3605 GCA_964463055.1 uncultured Gammaproteobacteria bacterium
ACGGCGAGGTCACGGTGCATATGACCCCGGCCATCCACTCCAGCGGCCTGCAGATCCCCAACGCCGGGCCCAATGAACCGGATATCGTCTACGGCGGCACCGCGGCGGGCTTTGTCATCAAAATCAAGAACGGACCCACTATCTACGACACCGGCGACACCGCCTACTTCAGCGACATGAAGCTCATCGGCAGGCACTATCACCCGGACATCGCGCTGATCAACATCGGCGGCCACTTCGACATGGAACCGGACATGGCCGTCATGGCCGCCGAGGCGGTGAAGGCCAGGTACGTCATCCCCCACCACTACGGCACCTTCCCGGTGCTGACCCAGGATCCCACACCGTTCGCCAAGGCGATCAAGAAACACCACATGACGCCAGTGGTGATGAAACCGGGGGAGACGGTGACGTACGAAGACGGGAAGCTGAAGTAACGGCCGCAGGGACCAATCATAGAGAAAAGAACGCCTCTTTGACTTGTGACCTGAGACTTGCGACTTGAGACGATCGATTACGGGCAAAGCCCGCAATCGATCAATTATTGGCAGCCTTCTTGATGTGCAGCCCGCACTCCTTGGACTCAGGGTTTTCCCACCACCAGCGGCCGGCGCGAATGTCCTCGCCCACGGCGATGGCGCGGGTGCACGGCGCACAGCCGATACTCGGATAGTGTCTGTCGTGCAGGCTGTTGTATGGCACGTCGAAGTGGTGGATGTAGGCCCACACCTCCGCGGTGCTCCAGTCGTGGAGGGGACTGAATTTCTGCAGCTGGTTGTCCTCGTCCCACTGTGAGAACTGCAGCCCGTCGCGGGTCTGTGACTGTTCGCGGCGCAGCCCGGTAATCCATGCCTTCTTACCAGCCAGTGCGCGCTTTAGCGGCTCCACCTTGCGGACGTAGCAACAGCGCTTGCGCAGCTCGACGCTGTCATAAAAGGCATTGGGGCCATGCTCGGTGATATAGGCCTCGACACTGCGGTAGTCGGGGAAATAGGCCTTGACCTGCGCCTGGTAACGGCGCTCGGCGGCCTGCATGAGTTCGTAGGTCTCCGCGGGCAGCCGGCCGGTGTCCAGGGAAAATATCTCAATGGAGGGGACGTGGCGGCAGATGACATCCATCAGCACCATGTCCTCCGCGCCGAAGCTGTTGGCAAAGCTCACCGGTGCATAGTCCCGGGCGATGTCCGATAAATCGCTTATCAGTATCTCGATCTTTTGCTCCAGTGCCTTTTCCAACGCTGCCTCGCTCATGCCTGGGTCCCCACTCGTCTAGTGTTATGAATTGTTGATTGCCTTATGTTATGTCCGGTCACGATCCGACCACGGTCACCACGCCGTTCTCGCCCATGCTGCCCACGGCAAGCACGGCGTAACCGCGGCTGCTCAAAAGCCCCGCCAGCCACTGGGCGGCCTGTTCCGTGCGCAACCTAAGCTCCAGGCGTGCCTGGGGCATGCGCTGCAGTTCGAGCAATACCAGCACATAGCTGGCCAGACAGCGGTAATCGGTCAGATTGATGATTTTTGCATTGTCAAACATGGAAGCTTCTCTCACCTCTGGTTTAAATCGTTACTGCACCGGCCATGGATTTGGCCACCTGTCTCATATAACGCTTTACCTGTCGCACCTGTTCGCCGCCGCCAATTCTACTGCAGAATGAACTTGCACCCGATAATCAGCAGCGTGCTCGCCAGCAGGGGGCGCATCACCCGCTCGGGCACCGCGGTGGACAGGTGGCTGCCCAGGTAAATCCCCGGCAGCGAGCCCACCAGCAGCATGCCCAGCAACGACCCGTCCACCGTCCCCAGCTGCAAGTGACCCAGTCCAGCCACCGCCGTCAGGGGCACCGCGTGGGCGATATCGGTGCCAACGATCCTGGCCATGGGCAGGCCGGGATAGAGAAACATGAGCATCGCCGCGCCCAGGGCGCCCGCCCCCACCGAGGTCAGGGGGACCAGAATGCCCAACAGCATGCCGGCCATGATGGTCACCGGGGTGCGCCAGGCCTTCCAATCCGGCACTGCGCGCTTCACCCTGTCACCCAGGCGTTGCATGTCGCGGCGAAAAAACAGCGCCAGCGAGGTCAGCACCAGGGCGACGCCCAGGCCGCCGCTGACCAGCAGATTCATTCTGGCGCGATCCACCTGCAGGTAGTCCAGCAGAATCACCGTGGTGATGGCCATGGGGATGCTGCCCAGGGCCAGGCGCCCCACGATGGACCATTTCACGGTGCCCTTGCGGCTGTGGGCCAGCATGCCCCCGCCTTTGGTCACGGCGGCGAACAGCAGATCCGTGCCCACGGCGATGGCCGGGGAAACGCCGAACAAAAAGATCAGCATGGGGGTCATGAGCGAACCCCCGCCGACACCGGTCATCCCCACTAAAAAGCCGACGACCAAGCCTGCCAGGATATATCCCAGGTCCATCGCGTTATCCGGTCACAGGTGATTGTTTACCACCGTATTTTTGGTATGGTGACGCTACTATAGCGGCAAAATAATATTACAAAAAATAATATTATTTTCTATAATAGAATAAAGCATTATATAGACCGTTACTGCTGGGGGTTTTATCGCCATGAAACTGCATCAGCTGCGTTACGTCCGTGAGGTGGCCCGCTGCGGCCTGAATGTCTCGGCGGCGGCCAAGGCCCTGCATACCGCCCAACCCGGGGTGAGCAACCAGATCCGCCTGCTGGAAAACGAACTCAATCTGCAGATCTTTGAACGCAATGGCAAGCGGCTGGTGGAAATCACCCAGCCGGGGCGTGCCATCATCGCCATGGCCGAGAGGATTTTCCGCGAGCTGGACAATATCAAGCAGGTGGGCATGGAGTTCACCAACGAGGCCATCGGCAGCCTGTCCATCGCCACCACCCATACCCAGGCACGCTACGCCCTGCCGCCGGTGATCAAGGCATTCACCCAGCAATACCCCAAGGTACGGCTGCAGATCCACCAGGGCAGTCCCACCCAGATCTGCGAAATGGCCTTGTCCGGCATCGCCGACGTGGCCATCGCCACCGAGGCCATTGAGCTGTTCGAGGAACTGGTCATGATGCCGTGCTACCAGTGGAACCGCTGCGTGGTGGCGCCGCCGGACCACCCCATCCTCAGCGAAACACCCCTGACACTTGAGGCCATCGCGCGCTATCCCATCGTCACCTATGACTTCGCCTTTGCCGGACGCTCCAAGATCAACCAGGCGTTCGCCGCCCACGAGCTCAAGCCCAACGTGGTCCTCACCGCCATCGACTCCGATGTGATCAAGACCTATGTGGAACTTGGGCTGGGCATCGGCCTGCTGGCCAGGATGGCCTATGACCCCCAGCGTGACGCCGGCCTGCGCGCCGTTGACGCCTCGCACCTGTTCGAGCCCAGCACCACCCGCATCGGCATCCGCCGCGGAGCATTCCTGCGCGGTTACATGTATTCCTTTATCGAGTTGTTCGCCCCGCACCTGAACCGGCACGCGGTCGATCATGCGATGAGTGGTTGAGCCCGCGGCTCAACCACTCATCGCATGTTCCGAGTTGCGGGTTCCGAGTTTCGGGTTTCGAGTTGAAACCCGAAACCTATTCCCTAAAGTCGGCTGTTTTGATTCTTAA
>CAYXAX010000190.1:3705-5069 GCA_964463055.1 uncultured Gammaproteobacteria bacterium
GTTTCGAGTTGAAACCCGAAACCTATTCCCTAAAGTCGGCTGTTTTGATTCTTAACCCGAAGCCCGAAACACGGAACTGGAACTCGAAACCTTCGCAACGCCATGGGCGTTGCGAAGTTAAGATTCCGCGGATTCCTTGGACGTCTGCGTCTGTTCGGCTTCCGGCAGTTCACCCTCGTAGGGGGCGGCGTAGTCACACTCCTTCTGCGGGCAGACCTTTTCAGTGCCGCGGCGCTTGGTGGTCTTGATGGTCAGGAACGGCCACTGGCACTGAGGGCACGGCTCGTTGATGGGCTCGTTCCATACGGCGTAGTTGCAGTCCGGGTAAGTCGAACATGAATAAAAGATCTTGCCGTAGCGGGAGCGGCGCTTGAGCATGGTGCCCTTGTGGCACTGCGGGCACTCCACCTGGGTGTCCTTGGGCTTTTCCAGTGGCTCAATGAACTTGCACTTGGGGTAGTTGCTGCAGCCGATGAACTTGCCGTAGCGCCCGTGGCGCACCACCAGGGGCGATTCGCACTGGGGACACTGGCGACCCTCCACGACCTCGTTCTCCTGGCTGCGCTCTTCGCCGTCCATGCTGCGGGTGTAGTCGCAGTCGGGAAATCCCGTGCAGCCCACGAAGCGGCCGCGCCGGCCAAGGCGGATGGACAGCGGCTTGCCGCACTTGGGACAGGCCTCGTCCATGGCCTCCTGGGTCACATCCTTGCGCTGCACCGTGGTCTCGGTGGTCTCCACCAGTTGGTGGAACGGGTCCCAGAATGACTTCATCAACGGCACCCATTCCTTTTCCCCGCGGGACACGGCGTCGAGCTCGTCTTCCAGATTCGCGGTAAACTCATAATCCACGTACTGGGTGAAATATTCCGTGAGGAACTTGTTGACGATGCGCGCCACGTCGGTGGGGTGGAAGCGGCGCTTGTCCATCTCCACGTATTCGCGCTGCTGCAGGGTGGAGATGATGGCCGCATAGGTGGACGGGCGTCCGATGCCGTGTTCCTCCAGGGCCTTCACCAGGCTCGCCTCGCTGTAGCGCGGTGGGGGCTCGGTAAAGTGCTGATGGGGCTCGATGGCCGACAGGGGCACGTGCTCGCCTTCCTTCAACGGCGGCAGCATGGTCTCCGCATCCTCGTCCTGCTTGGGCTCGTCCACGCCTTCCTGGTACACCGCCATGAAGCCGGGGTCGGCGATGATGGAGCCGGTGGCGCGGAACACGTTGCCCTCGCCAGCGGTCAGATCCACGGCCACCGTGTCTATGGTGGCGGGGATCATCTGGCATGCCACGGTGCGTTTCCAGATCAGGTCATAGAGTTTGTTCTGATCGGCGCTGAGGTGCTCCTTGATATTTTCCGGGGTCACCGTGA
>CAYXAX010000191.1:0-5066 GCA_964463055.1 uncultured Gammaproteobacteria bacterium
CCACGAAGTTCAGCCACGCGGGGTTGGGCCGGGCATTGGTGGCGGTGATGACCTCCACCGTCTGGCCATTCAGCAGAGGCGTACTCAGCGGCACCAGCTGGCGGTCGACCTTGACCGCCACACAGGCGTTGCCCACACCGGTATGCACCGCGTAGGCAAAGTCCACCGCGGTGGCGCCGCGCGGCAGCTCCATGATCTTCCCCTTGGGGGTGAAGACGTATACCTCGTCGGGAAACAGGTCCACCTTGACGTTCTCGAGAAACTCCAGGGAGTTGCCCGCGCTCTGCTGCATCTCCAGCAGGCCGCGCAGCCACTCGCGCATGTGCTGCTGGGCACCGCTGCTGGAGATGTCCCCCGACTTGTACAGCCAGTGGGCGGCGATGCCCATGTTAGCCACCTTCTCCATGTCCTCGGTGCGGATCTGCACCTCCACGGGCACGCCGTAGGGACTGAACAGCACCGTGTGCAGGGACTGGTAACCGTTGGTCTTGGGGATAGCGATGTAGTCCTTGAACTTGCCCGGCACCGGTTTGTAGAGGTTGTGAATGGCGCCCAGCACCCGGTAACAGGCGTCCACGCTGTCGACGATGATACGATACGCATACACGTCGAACACCTCGGAGAACGGCAGGTGCTTGGTGCGCATCTTCTGGTAGATGCTATATAAATGCTTTTCCCGCCCCATGACGCGGCTTTGCAGACCCTCCTGCTCCAATCGGCCGGCGATGGCGGTCTGAATCTTGGTGAGGACTTCCTTGCGGTTGCCGCGGGCCTTTTTCACCGCATCCGACAGAATGCGGTAACGCATTGGATACAGCGCCGCGAAACCCAGCTCCTGTAGATCAATGCGCAGTGCATTCATGCCCAGGCGGTTGGCGATGGGCGCATAGATCTCCAGGGTCTCGCGGGCGATGCGCCGGCGCGAGTCCTCGGGCATCACGCCGAGGGTGCGCATGTTGTGAAGGCGGTCGGCCAGCTTGATGATGATGACCCGGATATCATGGACCATGGCCAAGAGCATTTTGCGGAAGTTCTCCGCCTGGGCCTCGAGACGACTCTCGAACTGAATCTGGGTGAGCTTGCTGACACCGTCCACCAACTCGGCTACTTCCCTGCCGAACTCGTTGACCAGCTGGTCCTTGGCGGTGGGCGTGTCCTCGATGACATCGTGCAGTATCGCCGCGGCGATACTCTTATAGTCCATGCGCAGCTCGGCCAGGATCTTGGCCACTGCCAGAGGATGATGGATATAGGGCTCACCGGAGCGTCGCTGCTGCCCTTGATGGGCGCGTGCGCCGAATAAATAGGCGCGGTGGACTTCGTCTATCTGGTCTTGGCTGAGGTAAACTGCAAGCTGGGCGGTAAGTTCTTTTATAAGGAAGGGCTCATCCGCCTGGCTCGCCTTCGGCTGGTGTGGCAAGGTCGCATCGGTGGTGCTCACGGGATATTCCCCCTGCCTCGCCGGTGAAAAGTGATGTCAGCCCTGCCGCCGACCGGCGGTCGCCGTCTCAGGCCGGCTCCTCGCTGACCTGGTCATCGCCTTCCTCGTCATCGGGCGCAGTCTTTGATTCTGTTTCGGTGCCCACATCCGGTTCGGCGTCTATTTCAGCTTCAACCATCATCACTTCTTCCAGCTCAACCTCGGGCTCGGGCTCCACCTCTTTGAGGATGGCCGGTCCAACCAAACCCGCCGCGATCTCGCGCAGGGCGATGACGGTGGGCTTATCATTTTCCAGGTCCAGCAGGGGCTGTTTGCCCTGCTCTATCTGACGTGCACGCTTGGTGGCCACCAGCACCAGCTGGAAGCGGTTGTCCACGTGTTCCAAACAATCTTCGACGGTAATACGCGCCATTCTATAAAAACTCCTGTGGTTATAACTAACTAGCAAAACGAATTTTACACCACTGACAGCGACACGGCATCTGTCGCCGTCAGAGGCTGCTGACGGCGACCCATCCGGCCAGGCGCTTAGCCAAGCAGGCTGCGCAACAATGAATCCAGGCTAACAGATTGATAACGCTGCGATAACCGGTGAACGGCGAGAATTGCCGACAGATCGGCGGCGGCCCGTGGAAAATCGTCGTTGACGATGAGGTAGTCGTATTCCCGGCAATGGGACATTTCATTGACCGCCTCGCGCAGTCGCCGCTGGATCACCTCATCGGTATCCAGTCCGCGGCTACGCAGGCGCTCGGCCAGGGCATCCCGGGATGGCGGCAGGATAAACACCGTCACGCACCCCGGCAGGGCCTTGCGCACCTGTTGGGCGCCCTGCCAATCGATCTCCAGGATGACATCGATGCCTTGGCGCAGCCGTTCCAGGACGTAGTCACGGGACGTGCCGTAGCAGTAGTCATAGACATTGGCGTGCTCCAGAAACGCGTCCCGGGACAGCATGTCATCAAATTGGGCTTTATCGACAAAATGGTAATTAACACCCTCCCGTTCCCCCTGGCGGGGCGGGCGGGTGGTATAGGAGATGGATATCTCCACCCCCTGCATGGTATCAGTCACGGACTTTACCAGCGTGGTCTTGCCCGCGCCCGACGGCGCGGAAATGATATACAACACGCCTAGCATGCCCTGTGGATGATTAGTCATTCAATTCCCCTGCATCGACCTGATGATTATTCTATATTCTGTACCTGCTCTCGCATCTGCTCGATCAGCACCTTCATTTCCACCGAGGCGCGTGTGGTCTCGATGTCTGCCGACTTGGAGGCCAGCGTATTGGCCTCGCGATTGAGCTCCTGCATCAGGAAATCCAGGCGCCGACCCACCGGCTTGTCATCCTGCAGCAGATTTTGCACCTCCTGCAAGTGGGCGGCGGCACGGTCCAGTTCCTCTTCCACATCCACTTTCTGCAGCCAGTACACCATCTCCTGCTCAAATCGCCCGGCGTCCACTTCCTGCTGCAGCTGTTCCAGTCGCTCCCGGAGCCGGGCGCGCAGTTTCTCCTTCACTTCCGGCAGGCGCCGACGCACGTTGGCCACCTGTGCCTGCAGCCCCTCGCAGCGCTGCACCATGACCTCACGAATACCCGCGCCCTCGCGGGCCCGTTCCGCCTCCAGGGCAGCCAGGGCCTCGTCCAGGAGCGTGAGTGCATCCGACTGGAGGAGATCCACCTGCAGCGCCGGGGTCTGCAATACCCCCGGCCAGCGCAGCACGTCCAGGGGATCGATGGGCGATGACTGGCGCATGAGCAGCTGGTCGATCTCCTCACCCGCCCGGATCAGCTGCTTGGCCAGATCCTTATTCAAATTAAACTGGTCGCTAGCCGGGTCATGCTGCAAGCGCAGAGCACAGTCCACCTTACCACGGCTCAGGCGGGCGTTGACCCGCTGGCGCACGGCGCCTTCCATTTCACGCAGCTCCTCGGGCAGGCGCAGCGTCACATCCAGGAAGCGCTGGTTGACCGAACGCAGCTCCCAACTCAACACGCCACGCTGGCTGTGCCGCGAGCTGCGTGCGAATGCCGTCATACTACGCATCAAGTGTTACCCCTTTAGGTGTGAGTCCAAGCTGCCTGGTCATGCAACCGGCAGACGAGATTTTACACGTCCGTCACTGCCGTTGCGCCAATGGTGAAAGGTCGTATATCGACATGTGCCCGGGTGCCCCGCGCTTATTCAGGCTATAATATTAATTTCAATAAGGAAAGGAACATCACCATGCGCCCCAGTGGAAGAAGGCCCGATGAGCTGCGTTCAATCAAATTCACACGGGGATTTACCAAACATGCCGAGGGTTCCGTGCTGGTGGAATTCGGTGACACCAAGGTCCTGTGCACCGCCAGTGTCGAGGACCGGGTACCACGCTTTTTAAAGGGCAACTCACAAGGCTGGGTCACGGCGGAATACGGCATGCTGCCCCGGGCCACCGGCGAGCGCTGCATGCGCGAGGCCGCCCAAGGCCGCCAGGGGGGCCGCACCATGGAGATACAACGTCTCATTGGCCGCTCACTGCGCGCCGTCATGGATCTGCGCGCCCTGGGTGAACGCACCATTACCATCGATTGTGATGTGATCCAGGCAGACGGCGGCACGCGCACCGCCTCCATCACCGGCGGCTACGTGGCCCTGGTGGACGCCGTGAATCATCTGATTAAAAGACGGGTATTGGATGCCAACCCACTGCACGGGCACATCGCCTCGGTGTCGGTGGGCATCTACCGGGGCGAGGCGGTGCTGGACCTGGATTACGCGGAAGACTCCCAGGCGGAAACCGACATGAACGTGGTCATGAACGAGGCCGCGGCATTCATCGAGGTCCAGGGGACCGCCGAGGGCCATGCCTTTCATATGGACGAGATGATGAAGATGATGCAGCTCGCGGAAAGCGGCATCAAGCAGCTCATCGACATGCAGAAAAAGGCCCTGGAATGACCCACGCCTGCGCAGCAAAGCGGCCATGGCTGTGAACAGCCACCCACGCCATGCCACCCCCAGCCAGGTGGTACTGGCCAGTGGCAACCCGGGCAAGCTGGCCGAACTGCAGGCCATGCTCCACGGCCTGGGGCTGGACATCGTCCCCCAGTCGCGTTTCGACGTGCCGGAAGCGGCGGAGACCGGCCAGAGCTTTGTCGAAAACGCCCTCATCAAGGCACGCCACTGCGCCGAGATCACCGGGACACCCGCCATCGCCGATGACTCGGGACTGGTGGTGGACGCCCTGCGCGGCGCGCCGGGCATCTATTCGGCGCGCTACGCCGGCGCCGGCGCCAGCGACGCACAGAACGTACAAAAACTGCTCAGCGACATCAAAGGCATACCTGAACCCCAGCGCAGCGCGCGTTTTTACTGCGTCCTGGTATTCATGCGCCACCCCCGCGACCCCATGCCGGTGATCAGCGAAGGGGTATGGGAAGGCCGCATCCTCGAGGCCCCGGTGGGCAGCGGCGGATTCGGCTACGACCCGGTGTTTTTCGTGCCGGACCAGGGGTGCTCAGCGGCGCAACTCGAACCCACGGTGAAAAACCACATCAGCCATCGCGGCCAGGCAGTGATACGGATGACGGCGTTGTTGGGGATACTGACATAAGGTCCTGGTGTCAGGTTGATTGCAC
>CAYXAX010000192.1:0-5063 GCA_964463055.1 uncultured Gammaproteobacteria bacterium
CATAGTTTAACGCAATGCCACAAAAAATCGCCGCGCCGAACCAATTATTGTTGAGAAAGGCGTCAAAACACGCCTCGCCCTCCCGATGCCTGATCAAATACTGCTGATACACCGCCAGGGCCGCCGCCGCCGCCAGACCGAGATAATAATAGCGCCCCAGACCGGCCTGTTGGCCCACCAGCCACATGACGACGAAAAACAGGACCTGGATAAAGGCGATGATGGCGCGATCGCCCTCGCCGAAGAGAATCGCCGTTGACTTGACGCCGACCTTCAAATCATCCGCACGGTCCACCATGGCGTACATGGTGTCGTAGGCGGTGGACCATAATACGTTGGCGAGAAACAACAGCCAGGCCACCTTCGGTACCGCCCCAGTCTGGGCGGCGAAGGCCATGGGCACACCCCAGCCGAACACCATGCCCAGATACACCTGGGGCAGGTGCGTATAGCGCTTCATGAAGGGATAGCTGGCGGCCAGAAACAACCCCGCGAATGACAGCAACACGGTGAGCCGGTTGAGAAACAATACCAGGATGAAGGCTGTTAGACTCAGGGCCGCGAACACCCACAAAGCCTCTTTCGCCGAGACGGTGCCAGCCGCCAGGGGACGGTGGCGGGTTCGCGCCACGTGAGGATCGAAATTGCGGTCGGCAAAGTCATTGATGGCGCAGCCCGCTGACCGCATCAGGAACACGCCCAGGATAAATATGATCAGCACGGGCCTGTCGGGATGGCCGGCGGCGGCGATCCATAACGCCCACAGCACCGGCCACAGCAGCAGCAACGCGCCAATGGGCCGGTCAAGCCGCACCAGCAGGCCGTAACGGTACAGGCGCTCACCGAATTTATGTATGGATAAGGACCCCGACATCCAGTCGACCTCCGCGCATCATACTAGCAAATGTGTTGTCCCGCCGCTAAGGCGCCGCCTGCCAGAAGCCGCGGCAGGAAAACCTCGCTCACCAACAGCGGCTTATCATGCAAATGAAATACCGAACGCCGTCCCCATATTTCGGCGGGCCTGCCGCGCAGGTTGAACGTGGCGGCATGAAACAGATCGTGGGCGGGCAGGATTCGCGCCACCTGCACCTCAAAACGCCGCATGGTCTTGTTGGCGAACAGCATCTCCCCCAGGGGTTTGGCCCCGAGGCGGGCCAGGCGCCGCCCGGGTCCGTGCAAAGTGCTCAGCGGGATGACCGTACGCGCGAACACCCATGGCGCGTTATCGCACAATAGCTGTACCTGGCGTATCACACCAAGCTCATGGTCGTCCATGGCCAGCACACGGCGCTCGTTGAACATGGGCCGGCCCAGGCTTTGGGCCAGGACCCGCACCCCGAAACAGCCCGGGCACCGGGCACGCACGCGCCGCGTCAGTGAATCACGGTCGAACAACCAGCTCTGCACATCCCTGGGGATGGCTGTACTCAGCATGCGCCGCCTTGGCAGCCACTGGGGCTCACGGGCGAACACGCCGGCGTGCAGGTGCACTGAATCAGCATTGAACATCGATACAGTCAGCCCCGCTTGTGATGGAATAACGCCGCACCATGGACGCAGCCTGTGGGGCTAAACACTTCCATACTGGGTCATATCGCCCAGCCAACGCTGGATAAAAGCGGGAATGCGATCGGGGAAATCACGGTGCAACAGCGCGGATACTTCATGGATTTTCGAAACCAGGTCCTTGTCTCTAGCCAGATCGGCGACGCGAAACTGTAACATACCGGTCTGGCGTGTACCCAATACCTCACCGGGACCGCGCAGTTCCAGGTCGCGGCGGGCGATTTCAAAACCGTCATGAGTATTGCGCAGAATACTCAGACGCGCCCTGCCGAGACGCGACAACGGCGCCCGATACATGAGTACGCAGCTGCTCTCTTCGGCGCCGCGACCGACCCGGCCGCGCAGCTGATGCAGTTGGGTGAGCCCGAGACGCTCGGCATTCTCGATAATCATCAGCGTGGCGTTGGGTACATCCACACCCACTTCGATTACGGTAGTGGCCACCAGCACATCGAGGTCTGCGGCCTTGAAGGCGTGCATCACCTGTTCCTTTTCCTGGGCCTTCATACGCCCGTGCACCAAGCCCACGCGCAGCTCGGGGAGCTGCCGGCCGAGCTGCTGCCAGGTATCGATGGCCGACTGGCAGTCCAGGACCTCGGACTCCTCGATCAGCGGACACACCCAATACGCCTGGCGACCCTGACCACAGGCATCGCGCACACGGGTGATGACCTCGTCGCGGCGTCCCTCGGACACCGCCACGGTAGCCACCGGCTTGCGTCCCGCCGGCAGTTCATCAATGACGGAGCTGTCCAGGTCCGCATAAGCGGTCATGGCCAGTGTGCGCGGGATGGGCGTGGCCGTCATGATCAACTGATGGGGATACTGATCGCCGCTGCGTCCCTTTTCCAGCAAGGCGAGTCGCTGGTGGACACCGAAACGGTGCTGCTCATCCACCACGGTGAGGCCCAGATCGGCAAAGTGCACGCCTTCCTGAAAAAGGGCGTGTGTTCCCACCACCACCATGCTCCCGCCGTTGCGGAGTTGTTCCAGCACTTTACGACGGGCCACACCCTTGAGCCGCCCCGCCAGCCACTGCACCTCAACCCCCAGGGGCTTGAACCAGCGGCTGAAGTTATGAAAGTGCTGTTCGGCCAGCAGCTCCGTGGGCGCCATGATCGCCGCCTGGCGGCCCGCCTCCACCACCCAGGCGGCCACGGCGGCGGCCACCACGGTCTTGCCCGAACCCACATCGCCCTGCACCAGGCGCTGCATCGGGGTAGGCCGGCGCAGGTCGACGAGGATCTCATCGATGACGCGGCGCTGGGCCGCGGTCAGCGCAAACGGCAACCCGCCGAGTACATCCCCCATGAGCTTTCCGGAGGACGCCACCACCGGTGCCCGGTACTGGTCGATCTTCCGCCGCACCTGGCGCAGCCCCAGGTGGTGGGCGAGGAGTTCCTCGAAGGCAAGACGCTGGTAAGCCGGGTGGCGCGTCTCATTGAGCGCTTCCAGGGAGGCATCCACGGGAGGGCGGTGGATATAAGTCAACGCCGCCACGACACCGGGCCAGTCATACCGGCGCACCAGTTCCTCGGGCAACAGCTCTTCGAGAATCACTTCCCGACCCGTTGCGGCACTTGTCCCGCCCGGGCGCAGAAGAGTCAGGGCACGCTCTATGAGGTTACGCAGGGTCCCCTGATGAAGGCCCTCGGTGGTGGGATAGATCGGTGTCAGCTGCGGGTCCGGCTGTGAAGCCGGCCCCTCGATGATGCGGTACTCCGGGTGCACCATCTCCAGGGTGGCGAGACCGTGCCTGACCTCCCCGTAACAGCGGATATAGGTGTTACGCGCCAGGCCCGCGCGCTGGCGTTCACTGAAGTGAAAAAAGCGCAGGGTCATACTGCCGGTGCCGTCGCTGATGCGCGTCAACAGGGCGGGCCGCCGTCCCGGGGTCACCTCGGTGATCAACACCTCGCCCTGGATAACGGCCTCGTCGCCGGGGCGCAGACCACCCATGGGGACAATGCGGGTGCGGTCCTGATAACGCGCCGGGAAATGGCACAACAGGTCCTGCAGGGTATAAATGTTGAGGCGTTTCAAGCGCACCGCCACATGGGCGCCGACACCATATATGCCTTCCACCGGGCGCAGCAGGCCATCCCCCGCGGGTAGGCGTTGTCGGTTGTGGCTAAGTGCCTGTTGCATCGACCAGTGACGCCGGGTGCAATGGGAATGGCGCGGCCAATGCCTTACCCGGCGGCCAGGTGCATGATCGCCTCCATCTCCACCTCCGCCCCTTTCGGCAGGGCGGACACGCCCACGGCCGCCCGGGCCGGAAAGGGCTCGTGAAAATATTCCTTCATGACCTCATTGATCAGCGGGAAGTGGCGCAGGTCGGTGAGAAATACGTTCAACTTGACGATGTGGGACAGATCTCCGCCAGCGGCCCGGGTCACGGCCTGGAGATTATCGAACACCCGCCGAATCTGGGCCTCCATGTCGCCCTCCACCAGTTCCATGGACTCGGGAATCAAAGGAATCTGTCCCGACAGATACACCGTGTCCCCCACCTTGACCGCCTGGGAATAGGGCCCGATGGCCTGGGGCGCCGCTGGTGTGGATATGATTTCACGCTTCATTATCTATACGCTCCGCTGCATGTGGTCGACCGCGCATGTCCCGAACAGCTTTGTGACGCGCTAGCCCTTGGTGCGGCTGATGCGTGCCACCGACTCCATGGATCGGATGCGCCGCATGATGCGCGCCAGGTGCTGGCGGTTCTGGACCTCGATGGTCAGGGTGATTGTACTATAGCGCCCGTCGCGCTCCTCAAGACTGACGTTGTCGATGTTCGCCCCCTGCTCGGCGATGGAGGCGGCGACGGTGGCCAGCACACCGCGCTGGTTGGCGGCATCGACGCGGATTTCCACGGGGAAATCACCCTTGATGTCCGGTTCCCACTGCACATCAATGGACTTCTCGGCACGATTGCGATAATCGGCCACATTGCGGCACGACTCGGTGTGGATCACGATACCGCGCCCCGCGGAGATAAGCCCGATGATGGGGTCGCCGGGAATGGGCCGGCAGCACTTGGCAAAGCTCACCACCATGCCCTCGGTGCCCTTGATGTACAACGGCCGTGACACCGCGCCGCGCTCCCACTTGAGCCAGTTGGGCACCACGCGCGTGAACATGTTTTTGATGCTGCCGGGACGGCTGGCGGCGGTCTGCTCCCTGGTGTCCCCCTCCACCAGGCGCCGCGCCACGATAAGGGGAATGTAGTTCCCCAGACCGACCTGTTCGTAGAGGTCGTTTTCGCCGCTCAGCTTCAACTCCTGCAGCAACTCCTTCAGGCGCGCCTCGGTGACCCTGTCCATGGACATGGACAGGGTGGCAAACGCCTTCTCCAGGAGTCGTTTGCCCAGGTCTACCGACTCCTCACGGCGCAGGTTCTTCAGGTAATGCCGGATATTGGCGCGGGCCTTGCCCGTGACCACGAAGTTCAGCCACGCGGGGTTGGGCCGGGCATTGGTGGCGGTGATGACCTC
>CAYXAX010000193.1:0-5059 GCA_964463055.1 uncultured Gammaproteobacteria bacterium
CTGGATTTCCTTGACCGTGATGCGCACCGCCTCCACGTCGAACACCTGATGAAAATCGATATCCTTGCGCTTCATCTTGCGGGCGATGGAGTAGATGTGCTTGGGCCGTCCGGTAACGGTGGCCGTGATGCCCTCTTTTTTGAGTTCGCCCTGCAGCAGTTCGATAACTTCGGCGATATCCTGTTCGCGGTCGCCGCGGCGGCTGTCCAGCATGTCGGCGATCTGTTTGTATTGCACCGGCTCCAGGTAGCGGAACGCCAGGTCTTCCAGTTCCCACTTGAACTGCCAGATGCCCAGGCGGTTGGCCAGGGGCGCGTAGATATCCAGGGTCTCCTTGGCGATGCGTTGGCGCTGAGCGTCATCGAGATACGCCAGCGTGCGCATGTTGTGGGTGCGGTCCGCCAGCTTGATGAGCACCACGCGCACGTCCTCGGCCATGGCGAGAAAGATCTTGCGCAGGTTTTCCGCCTGCAGATTGGCGATGCTGAGCTTCGACGCCAGGCCCTGCTGTTCGATGGCGTCCAGCTTGGTGACGCCGTCCACCAGGCGCGCGATGTCCTTGCCGAACTGCTGGCGGATGGTCTCCAGGGTGACATCGGTATCTTCCACCACGTCGTGGAGAATGGCGGCGGCGATGGTCTCGCTGTCGAAACCCAGGTCCGCCAGCAGGGCGGCCACCGCCTGGACATGCTTGAAATAGGGTTCGCCCGAGGCGCGCTTCTGCCCGTCGTGGGCACGCAGGGCTACCTGGCTGGCCTCGCGGATGACGCGCACTTCATCCTCCGGCCGCTGAGCGGCCAGGGACACGAGCCAGGACTCCAAATCCGTGCGTTCGGCGTTGATAACTTTATTTTCACTGAAAGGTGCCATATCTACTATATAAGATAAGGCGAATCGAGGTAAGTTCGTTTTGCCCCTTGGATTGCGCCGAAAATGGTCGGGAATAAAACAGTTTCGGATTGAGCGATTCGCGGGGTGGCGGCGGACTGCCGCACGCGCTGCAATTCTGCGCTGTCTACGGGGGGGTAGGAGGTGTTAGGGTGAATAGACCCTGGAGTCCGAAACCGCTTTTTACGAGCGCCCTTCCTTGAAGGCGTTTATAACCCTGTCTTCCAGTTCGATACGCTCGGCGAGGAATTCGCCCAGCTCCGACAGGTCCGATGCCAGGACGTCGGTGTCGCCGACGGTTTGTTCGGTCTCGTATTTGTCGTTGAAGTCGAGAATGGCCTGGGTGGAGTTCATGATCTTGGGGTAGACCTTGTTGGCCACGTCGATGATGCTGCGCCGCCGTTCGCTTCGCTCGTCGATGAAGCGATAGAGTCGAAAGTGGGCGTCGGCGGTATAGTCGATCAGCGCCTGGCAGAATTGCTCCACCAGCTTGGGGATGTCACCGTCCTGTTGCTTAAATGGGCGATGGGATATCAACTGGCTGAACATCGACAACATTTCGTTGCGCGTGTGAACCAACTCGTTAATCAGCTTGTGTGATTCAGATCTGCGTTCTTGACCCATTATGATGAACCTTCCGTCTCCAATTCATTTTCCATATTTAGCAAGACTATAAATAGTCTTTCCAAATAAGACAAGCACGTGGGATGGGCGGCTGCGCTTTGTTAAGCGAAAGAGGTTGACAACCATGCCTGAATATCATCGCATACCGCCCGGTACAGACATACGACGGCCTGCTTCAGCAGCGGCGCTGTGTCGACTTGCTCACCGGCGCACCGCCCTGTCCCGATTTCGATGCCGTAGATGACCAGCCGCGGCGGCAGCTGCCCAAGGGCGGCGCCCAGCGCCAGGGCCTGGGCCACGCCCACGTCGTGACTGGACACGACGCCGGGGTAAGCGGCTAAATCCTGCGCGGTGAACCGATGCACCTCCCCCGGTGTGGTGCCGCCTTGCAGGGCATCGATGAGGATCGCCGAAGAGGACTCTTCCAGCAGCGTCACCAGGCGGCTGCCGGGGCGGTCGCAGCGGGTAACGCGAATCCGGGCGCCGGGGAAGAGTTGCTGCAGGCCGCGCGCCTGTAGGGCCTGCGCCGCTTCCCATCCGATTCGGTCCAATCCCATGGGCGAACCAATACCGATGATGCTGACGGATGTCATAGGCGCTCTACGTGGACCTTGAGAAAGTGCGTGGCGCAGGAGATACACGGATCGTAGTTGCGGATCACGGTTTCACTGAACCTGCGCAGCTCATCTTCCGGGCGCTCGAGCCCCAATGTCTGCAATGACCTCCGCAGGTCTTCTTCGATGCGCGCCTGGTTCTGACTGGTGGGCGGGACGATGCGCGCCTCAGTGATCAGACCGCGTTCATTGCATTGGTAACGGTGCCACAGTATGCCGCGCGGCGCCTCGGTGCAGCCGAAGCCGACCCCGGCACGGGGCGGCGCCGTATGATAGGGGGCATCCGGGTCACGATAGTCTTGCAGCAGGCGTTTTGCCTCCACGATGGCATAGAGGATCTCCACGGCGCGGGCGATGAGGCTGTGAAACATGTTGCGGCTGGGAAAGGCGATGCCCGTGTCCGCAAGGACATCCAGCACCGCCGGGGGCAGCCGGTCCATGTTCAGGTTGAGGCGCGCCAGGGGACCTACAAGATACGGTTTGCCATCCAGGCTTGCGTGCAGCGCGGTGGAATGGGGTACTTGATTTTCGGTGATGTGGCGGGTGAAGTCCGCCGCGGAGAACTCCAGCCCGCTGCTGGTCAACAGGCGGCCCTCGTTCATGGGGTATTCGTCGGGGTGACGCAGGCACACGCAGGTAAAGTCCTGTTCGTCATGGGGCAGATCCAGGGCGGCCACCCAGCGCACCAGCGCCTCGGCCTCGGCGATGGCGTTGGTCAATCGCGCGACCAAGTCCGACACGTCAGCAGATGTCGGCGCGTGGTGGAACCCGCCTACCCGCACGCCCACCGGATGCACGGAGCGCCCGCCGAACAGCTTGATCAGCCGGTTGCCCAGGTCCTGCAGACGCAGTCCGCGGCGCACCTCGCCGGGGTAGTCCCGGGCCATGTCCGGGGCGCCGCTGTAGCCGAGAAAATCCGGCAGCGCCAGCAGGTGGATATGCAGACTGTGACTCTCCAGCCACTCGCCGCAGTAAATGACGCGGCGCATATCGCGCACCCATGGTCCCGCGTCGATGCCGAGGATCGACTCCAGGGCGTGGACGGCGCTCATCTGATAGGCGACGGGGCAGATGCCGCAGATGCGCGCCACGATATCCGGGACCTCATGAAGATCACGCCCCTCCAGGAGCTTTTCGAACAACCGCGGCGGTTCGAAGATGCGCAGCTTCAGGTCCGTGATGGCCCCGTCGCGAATTTGCAGGTCCAACGCCCCCTCGCCCTCCACCCGGGCGAGCACGGGGACGTTGATATTGATGTGGCGCTTTTCGTTATCCATGGCTGTCCATATCTATGGCTCGATGAATCTGTTCAGATTGAAAGGCACAAAGTTTGAAAGATTAAAAGAGAAAGTAAACTCACCAAAGAGTTTCACCGCTAATCTTTGTCCCGTGCAAGTGTTATCCTTTCCGGAAATTACTCCCCCTCACACCGGCCCTCTCCCTGAGAGGGAGAGGGTGAGAAGCATCCGGGCCGTCGTTGCGCATACCCTCTCCCTACGGGAGGGGTCGAGGTAAGGGCGATCAATGATCGTATTGGCCTCTTAATATCCTACCTAGGCGGACGGCAAGATTACTCACCGCCACTTGATTTAGTCAGCCTGGCCGCTGCCTCCTTGAATGCCGGCGCTTGGCTGTTGATAAACGCGAAACGCCGGTGAATGTCGTCCGGCAGCAGCCCCAGGCCCTGAAAGCGGTGCGTCAATGCGTCGGTATTCGTGTTCTCACTCGGGCCGTAGCAGGCGTAGCAGTCGCGGCCGAAGCGCGGGCACAGTGCGCCGCAGCCGGTGCGGGTCACCGGCCCCATGCACGGCAGCCCCTTGGCCACCATTACGCACACCGCCTGGCTGCGCTTGCACTCCATACATACCTTCTCATTCTCCTCCACCGGCGCCACGCCGAACAGCAGCGCCCGCAGCGCCGCGATGACCTGGCGGCCGTTGACCGGGCAGCCCCACAGCTCCAGGTCCACCTTCACGTGACCGGCGATGGCGGTGGATGTGTCCAGGCTGTTGATGTATTCGGGTTGGGCATAGACGGCCTTGATCCATTCACCCGCGTCGGCGAGGTTGCGCAGGGCCTGTATACCCCCCGCGGTGGCGCACGCGCCGACGGTGATCAGGTAACGGCTGCGTTCGCGAATGCCCTTGATGCGCTCCACCTCGTCCGGCGTCGAGACGCTGCCCTCCACGATGGCGATATCCACCGCCGCGTCGGGGTCCACCGCCCCCGCCTCGGCAAAGTGCGCCACGTCCACCAGTTCGTGCAGCAATAACAAATCCTCGCCCATGTTCAGTATAGCGAGCTGGCAGCCATCGCATGATGAAAACTTATGGACCGCTATGCGGGGTTTCATGCCATTTAGTCTCAGGTCACAGGTCGCAGGTCTCAAGTCAAGAGCGCTCTTACCTCTCACGAACCGCTGTTCTAGTCTTGCGACTTTTATCTGACCTATTCAAGTAATCGATAAGTGAGTTTAGCATGCCGCTGATTTTCCTTACTGATGTCGCCAACCTATTAAAGATTTCCATAGAGATATATTGTTGATCGAGTGCCACATAGAGTTGGGCTCTTACTTCACCGGCCGAGCCTTTAGCGATATTCAGGTACTGTTTGAATTCCTTGTCAGAGCCTCGTTCGCAGCCCTCTGCAATGTTAGACATGATCGATATGCAGGCACGCTGAATTTGATCGCGCAGCCCAAAGTCTTTCATAAATGCGCCTCGCTTTGTTAAGGCATAGATGTTCCGGGTAAGTTCTCTGCTCATATTCCATGCCTCAATCTCCTCAAAGGATTTAAAACCCGGCATCGTTACCTCCTTGTAACAACAGTCCGTTTATTGGTTATTTGCGTTGCAAATCTAAACGTGTGTAATCATATTCCTGCGACCTGCGACCTGCGACCTGCGACCTGCGACCTGCGACCTGCGACCTGC
>CAYXAX010000194.1:0-5010 GCA_964463055.1 uncultured Gammaproteobacteria bacterium
CGACCTGCGACCTGCGACCTGCGACCTGCGACCTGCGACCTGCGACCTGCGACCATTTATTTACGGCACCGGGATCTTATCCAGCAGCCGCCCAATCACTTCGTTATGGGTGATGCCTTCGGCGCGCGCCGCAAATTTTAATGCCAGGCGGTGGTTCAGTACGTCATGGGCCAGGGTGCGCACGTCGCCGGGTTCGACGAAGTCACGCTCGTGGAGGAACGCCCGGGCACGGGCGCCGTGGGCCAGGGCCAGGGTGGCGCGGGGTGAGGCGCCGCGGCCTATCAGCGCCGCCAGGTCCGGGTCCCAGGGGGACGGGTCGCGGGTGGCGCCCACCAGGGTGACGATGTAGCGTTCCAGCATCTCGTCCATGTAGACACGATGCACCGCGCCGCGCGCGGCGATAACGTCTTCCGCGGTGAGCACGGCCTGCAGCTCAGCGGGCCATTCTTCCGTGAGGCGGCGGGTGTCGCGGCGCAGGATCTCCAGTTCTTCTTCCGCCGCCGGGTAGGTGAGGTGCACCTTCATGAGGAAACGGTCCATCTGGGCCTCGGGCAGGGGGTAGGTGCCTTCCTGCTCAATGGGGTTCTGTGTGGCCATGACCAGAAACACCGCCGGCAGGGTGCGGGTCACGCCGCCCAGGGTGACCTGGTGTTCCTGCATGGCCTCCAGCAGCGCCGACTGCACCTTGGGCGGCGCGCGGTTGATCTCGTCGGCGAGGATGATGTTGTGGAAGATGGGGCCGGGGACGAATTCGAAACGCCCGTCCTGAGGCAGGTAGATGTCGGTGCCGGTGATGTCCCCAGGGATCATGTCCGGGGTGAACTGGATGCGCTGGAAGTCCATGGCCATGCCCCCGGCCAGGGCGCGCACGGCTGTGGTCTTGGCCAGCCCGGGCAGGCCCTCCACCAGTAGGTGGCCGTTGGCGAGCACGCTGATGAGCAGGCGCTCGATCAGCGCCGCCTGGCCGACGATGGTCTGTTCGATATGGGTCTTGAGGGCGTGAAATTTATGGGCTGTGTTCAGGTCTTGTGCCGGGCGGTGTGCCGCCGTACTGCTGTATTCTGTTGCCACCTATCGACTCTCCCGTTTGACTGCGTGTGCGGGCTTGTCCGGCTGGGTGCGCCGCCTGATGCCTTAGTTGGGTGATATGAACCCTGTATGATAACGTAACTATTGAAAATCAGAGAATAAGCAATAAATCAAAATGCGCTCCGGGTTTCGAGTTGTAGTAAGCGGCCTGTGGCCGCGACTGACTACAGAATGTGAGGTTTTTAACCCGAAACCCGGAACCCGGAACCGGGTTTATTGCGGTATTCCCCCCCAAGATCGGGTATGATTTGCGGTTTGTTTTCGTAGGACCGGCTATGGACGCGGCTCCCTCTCATGCTTGAGGCGATCGAATTGGAGTGTATACGCGGTGACCGCATGTTGTTCAGCGGTCTCAGCTTTTCCCTTCAGCGTGGCGAGATCATGCAGGTCAACGGCCCCAACGGCAGCGGTAAGACCACCCTGCTGCGGACCTTGTGCGGCCTGATGATGCCCAGCCACGGTGAGATTCGCTGGCGTGAGCAGAAGATCCGCGCCCTGGGTGAGGAGTATCTCGGCGAACTGGCCTACCTGGGCCACCTCAACGGTATTAAGGATGACCTGACCGCATTGGAGAATCTGCTCATCAACAGCCGCCTGGCCGGCCGACCGGTGTCCCGGGACGGGGCCCGCCAGGCCCTGGGGCGCATGGGCCTGGGGGACTATGACGACCTGCCCACAAAACTGCTGTCCCAGGGCCAGAAGCGGCGCGTGGCCCTGGCCCGCCTGCTCACCGCCCAGGCGCTGCTGTGGATACTGGATGAGCCGTATACCGCCCTGGATTCAGCCGCGGTTCAGCTCCTGCAGGGCATCATCAGGGACCACGTGGCGGCTGGCGGCATGGCGGTGATGACTACCCATCAGGAAGTGTCCATCGATCGAGTGCCGGTACGGCACCTCCACCTGGCGGCGTGAGGTCCTATGCTGGCGGGGTTGCAATGCATCTTGCGGCGCGACATGGTGCTGGCGGTGCGCCGGCCCACGGATGTGCTCAATACGCTGTTTTTCTTTATTATTGCGGTGAGCCTTTTTCCCCTGGGCGTGGGGCCCCAGAAGGACACCCTGAGCCTGATCGCGCCGGGGGTGATCTGGGTGGCGGCCCTGCTGGCGGCCATGCTGTCCCTGGGGCGCATGTTCTCCCGGGACTTCGAGGACGGCACCCTGGAGCAGATGGCCCTGGCGCCCCAGTCCCTGTCGCTGCTGGTGCTGGGCAAGGTGGCGGCCCATTGGCTGGGCTCCGGCCTGCCGCTGGTGCTGATCGCGCCGTTATTGGGGCTGCAGTTGGGTTTAGATACCAACTCGTTGTATATTCTTATGATTTCACTGCTGGTTGGGACGCCGGTATTGAGCCTGATCGGTGCCGTGGGCGCCGCCCTGACCTTGGGTCTGCGTGGCGGCGGGGTGTTGATCTCGCTGCTGGTGCTGCCGCTGTATGTGCCAGTGCTGATCTTCGGCGCCGGTGCCGTGGAGGCGGCCCGCTCAGGGCTGGGGGCCCAGGGGCATCTTTCCTTGCTGGCGGCGTTCCTGGTGTTCGCCGCGGTGTTCGCGCCGTGGACCACGGCGGCGGCGGTGCGTATATCCATTGAGTGAGCGATTTGCAAAACCCATCATGTGCCACCACGTCAAATGTTGATACCCTGCACGGCTTGTATTGAGTAGTTATTCATGAGCAGCCCCGCTATTCACTGGTTCAAGTATTCCTCGCCCGCGAGCTTCTATCCCGTGGCCGCGCGCCTCACCCCGTGGTTCACCGCCCTGGCGGTGTTGTTCGGCGTGGCGGGCTTGTATATCAGCTTTTTCGTCGCGCCCACGGACTTCAGGCAGGGCGAGGCCTACCGCATCATGTTCATTCACGTCCCGGCGGCGTGGATGTCCATGTTCATCTATGTGGTGATGGCGGCGTACGCCACGGCGGGCTTCGTGTGGAACACACGCCTGTCGTCCATGATGGCCCGCTCCCTGGCGCCCACCGGCGCCCTGTTCACCTTCATTGCCCTGTGGAGCGGCTCTTTCTGGGGCAAACCCATGTGGGGAACGTGGTGGGTGTGGGACGCGCGCCTGACCTCGGAACTGATCCTGCTGTTTCTGTATATCGGCTATATGTCCCTGTACGCGGCTATCGAGGAGCCGCGCCGCGCGGCCCGCGCCAGCGGTCTGTTCGCCCTGGTGGGGGTGATCAACGTGCCCATCATCTATTTCTCGGTGCAGTGGTGGAATACCCTGCACCAGGGCGCCTCCATAAGCTTCAAGAACGCGCCCACCATGGCGGCCAGCATGCTGACGGCCATCGTGGTCATGACCCTGTGCTTCTGGATGTACACCATCGCCGTGGTGCTGACCCGGGTGCGGGCCGAGATTCTGGAACAGGAGCGTCACACATCCTGGGTGGAGGAACTGGTGAGGGAGCAGCGATGAGCGTGGGGGAGTTCTTCGCCATGGGCGGATATGCCCTTTATGTGTGGGGAGCATACGGTGTGACTGCCCTGCTGCTGACGATTGAGGTAATATTGGTGATTCGGCGCAAACGAACCTTATGGCGGCGGGTCGGTCGTATTACACGGATGGCGGTAAAGGTGAAGAATGAAGCCAAGACATAGGCGATTGATTTTTATAGTAATTGGCTTGGGCGCTGTGGCCGTGACCGCGGGGCTGGTGCTCAATGCGTTCAAAAACAATCTGGTATTTTTCTTCAGCCCGAGCCAGGTGGTGGCCCACGAGGCGCCCGTGGGGAAGGAATTCCGCATCGGCGGTCTGGTAAAGAAGGGCAGCCTCAAGCGCGAGGGGGACGGCCTCACCGTTCACTTCGTGGTTACGGACACGGCTGACAATCTCAATGTGACCTATAAAGGCATCCTCCCCGATCTATTCAGCGAAGGGACGGGTGTGGTGGCCCAGGGGCGCCTCAAAAACGGGGTGTTCTACGCCGACCAGGTACTCGCCAAGCACGATTCAAAATACATGCCCCCTAATGTGGCCGCCGCCATCAACGAGGCCAAGGCCAAAGAAATCAATAAGCGGGCCAGCACGACACTGATGCCCGATACAAGCGCGGGAGGAGAGACGCTCTAATGATCCCAGAGATCGGACACTTCGCATTGATGCTGGCCCTGTGCCTGACATTGGTGCAGGGAACGCTGCCCATCATCGGTGCCCAGCGCAACATCCCCAATTGGATTGCCCTGGCCAAACCGGTGGCCCAGGGGCAGTTTGTATTCGTCGGTCTGGCGTTCTTCAGCCTGATGTACGCCTTCGTCGTCCACGATTATTCGGTACTGTATGTGGCCGAGCACTCCAATTCCGACCTGCCCCTTCGCTACCGCATGGCCGCGGTGTGGGGCGGTCACGAGGGTTCGCTGCTGCTGTGGTCGTTCATCCTGTCCATATGGATGCTGGCGGTGACTCTGTTCAGCCGCCGCCTGCCTGCGGACATGGTGGCGCGGGTGCTGGGGGTCATGGGGCTGGTGTCCTTGGGTTTTCTGCTGTTCATGCTTACCACGTCGGATCCCTTCCAGCGGCTCATCCCCGCGGCGGTGAACGGTGATGATCTCAATCCGCTGCTGCAAGACCCTGGCCTGACCATGCACCCGCCCATGTTGTACATGGGCTATGTGGGATTCTCGGTGGCGTTTTCGTTCGCCATCGCCGCGCTGCTGTCGGGCAAACTGGACGCCGCCTGGGCGCGCTGGTCGCGGCCGTGGACCACGGTGGCGTGGATGTTCCTGACGGTGGGCATCGCTGCCGGAAGCTGGTGGTCATACTATGTATTGGGCTGGGGCGGCTGGTGGTTCTGGGATCCGGTGGAAAACGCTTCGTTCATGCCGTGGCTCATGGGCACCGCGCTGCTGCATTCCCTGGCGGTGACTGAAAAACGCGGCAGCTTCAAGAGCTGGACGGTGCTGTTGGCGATCTTCGCCTTTTCCCTGA
>CAYXAX010000195.1:0-5001 GCA_964463055.1 uncultured Gammaproteobacteria bacterium
CGACTTTCGGGTCGTATACCACCCGCACCACCTCGTTGTGGCCGGTCATCCCGCTGCACACCTCTTCATAGCTTGGATTGGGTGTATAACCGCCGGCATATCCCACGGCCGTGGTATACACGCCTTGCGTCAGCCAAAACGCCCGTTCCGCCCCCCAGAAGCAACCCAGACCGAACATGGCCGTCTGCAGCCCTTCAGGGTAGGGCGGCTGCAGGGGATGGCCCGAGACATAGTGGCGTTCCGGCACGGGCATGGCCGCCGCCCGCCCGGGAAGGGCCTGATCGGGACCGGGCATAGCGGTTTTGTTCAATCGCGACATGACCATAGGATACTCCGGCGGGCGCCTTGATACCTACTGTGACGGTTTTTGCGCCGCGGCTGGCGCCTGTTCAGGGGCGGGCGGCTTGGCGGAAGACGCCATGTACAGGCGCGCAACCACCCCCACCGCGAGAATGATCGCCGCCAATGCCAGCAACAGGGTCTGCATGTTTTTGCTCATCGCCAGAACCTCCGTTCGTGGAAATGTATACGCAGTGCCGGGATACCCCGCTGGAAACCCGCTCATAGCCGTATTTAATATGACCGAGGCTCACCGGCGTGGTTCGACCCTATTCGACCGGCTTGTACAGGTCGGCGCCGATACTTTGAAGACCGGCGCGCGCGCAGGTCTCATCGAATTGAGACCCCGGCGAGCCGCCGACTCCGATGCCGCCGACGATGTCTTTGCCGATACGGATGGGAAAACCGCCGCCGAGTATCAATATGGAATCGTCCATGTCGCGCAACCCCTGCAGCGCAGGATGTTTGGCGATCGCATCCGCCAGCACCTGCGTCGGGCGGCCCATGCTGGCGGCGGTATAGGCCTTGCGCCGGCTGCTCTCCACCGTGTGGGGCCCGGCGCCGTCTGCGCGTATCAAAACACTCAGCACCCCGGACGGGTCAACCACGGCGGCACTGACCCGATAACCGTCTTTTTGACATTGTTTTACAGCCGCGGCGGCGGCCTTTTGCGCCTGCTCCACCGGCAGCAGGCTGCGCACCTGCAGTGCCTGGGCCTGGGCGCGACCCGCGCAAACAACCATCACCAGTATGGCCGTGATCAGAGCAACCGCGGGCGGGAAGCGTTTTATGTCAGTCATCGATTTCACCTTTGTGGTTTATGTACGAGAACATTATCAACCCGGCGTCAGCGGGGCAGAACACCCGCGACACATCCAATGATTGACCAACAGGGTACACACGTGTTTAATCTATAGTAAACAGGCCGGCCGCATGGGTCCGGCCATCAACGGCGGCATACGTGCACCCCCATGATTATCATGCAGATATCTCACCCTCGACACGCGGCGACGCTACGGCGCCTCATGACATGGCTCATCAGCGCCGCGCTATTGATCATACCGGCGTGGTTCGCCCCTGCCCCCGCCGCCCATGCGGCGACGGCAAAGGAAATTGACGCGCGGGTCGACGCAGCGCTGAAGCAGTTCTACAAAAAGATCCACGACGGCCGCAAGCTGATCGCCGAGTCACCGGGCGCGCTGATCTTTCCTGATGTGCTCAAGGCCGGTTTCGGGGTGGGCGGTGAATACGGCGAGGGCGCACTGCGCGTCGGCGGCAGGACGGTGGATTACTACAACACCGTGGGGCTTTCCGTAGGCCTGCAGCTGGGCGCGCAGTCCCGAAGCGTGGTGATCCTCTTCAGGGACAAGCAGGCCCTGGACAAATTCCGACATAGCCAGGGATGGAAAGTCGGTGTCGACGGATCGGTGGCGTTGGCCAAAGTGGGCGCCGGCGGCACGGTGGACAGCAATACCCTTGAAGACCCCATCGTCGCATTCATATTCGACAATCAAGGCCTGATGTACAATCTCACCCTGGAGGGCTCGAAGATATCCAAGATGAAGATGTGATCGGCGTCGGCCGGCGCTTGGTCCGGCGTACTCCAGCGACACGGCGATCACGCCAGGGATGATGGCGGATTGAATACCCACAAACCCACCGACAGGAACACACATGGATGTAGCATTTCTCGGCACCGGATTGATGGGCGTACCCATGGCCGCCCGCCTGCTGCACCGCGGCCACAGGCTGACGGTCTTCAATCGTACACCCCACAAGACCCAAACCCTGGTGGCACTCGGCGCCGGGGCCAGCGCATCGCCCGCGGAGGCCATCGCCGCCAGTGACTGGATCTTGCTCATGCTGTCCGACGCCGCGGCTATCAGTGAAACCCTGTTGACGCCCCAGACCCTGCCGTTGTTACGCGGCCGCAATGTACTGAACATGGCGACCATCTCCCCGCAGCAGTCGCGCAGTATCGCCGAACAGGTGACGCGGGCCGGCGGGAATTTCATGGAATGTCCGGTGCTGGGCAGCCTCCCGGAGGCCAAAGGCGGCACCCTGATTCTCATGTTCGGCGGAACGGACAAACAGTATTACGAGGCACTGCCGCTGCTGCAGGCATTCGGCCCCAAACCCCTTTACATCGGCGCGGTGGGGCAGGCCAGCGCGCTGAAACTGGCCATGAACCAACTCATCGCCAGCCTCACCGCGGCCTTTTCCACCAGCCTCGCCATGGTGCGCAAGGAAGGCGTCACCGTGGAAAAATTCATGACCGTGGTGCACGAGAGTGCCCTGCATGCCCCGACCTACGACAAGAAACTGCCGCGCATGCTCGAACACAACTTCGACAACCCCAGCTTCCCTCTCAAGCACCTGCTGAAGGATGTGCGGTTAATCAGGGATACCGCGGCGGACAACGGCATCGATACCTCCGTGATGACGGCCATTGAAGGACTCCTTGTGCAAGGCATGAAGCAGGGACAGGGCGACCTGGACTATGCGGCGCTGTATGCACTCATCTGCCCTGACGTATCGAACTAAGCGGGGAGCCGGGGAGACTCTGCGCAATTCACCCGGCACGGCGGTGCCCTGGAATCAAGCGCTTTAAATATGGCGGGCTTCATGCTACCAAGCCTTGTATATTTCTGATCTTTGACGCTGTACACCCTGGGAGACAATGCCTTGAGCCTCGGCCTGAACCCACCGCTGGGCAGCGAACACGCCGCCATACACGGCGCCTACCGTCAGGACGAACGGGAAATTTTGGTCCCACTGGCCAGCGCCGCGCGGCTCACGCCCATCACCGCTCACCAGGCCCTGGGGCATGCCCGCCAACTCGCCCAGCGCTCGCGTGTGCTGCAATACGATCACGGCGGCATGGAGGCGCTGCTGCGCGAGTACGACCTGTCCTCCAGCGAGGGCGTGCTGCTCATGTGCCTGGCCGAGGCGCTGCTGCGCATTCCGGACCACATCACCCAGCAACAGCTGATCCGCGACAAACTGTCCCGCGGTCAGTGGGACACGCACCTGGGGCACAGCCACTCATTGTTCGTCAATGCGTCCACGTGGGGGCTGCTGTTGACCGGCCGGCTGGTGAGCCTGGGCGACGATGCCAATCCGACCACCCTGCTAGGGCGGCTGGTGTCGCGCACCGGCGAGCACGTGATCAGGCCGGCCCTGACCGAGACCATGAATCTCATTGCGCGCAGCTTCGTCATCAGCGCCACCATGGAAGACGCCCTGCACCGGGCGCAGAAGAGCCCGGTGCCGTTGCGCTATTCCTTCGACTGCCTGGGTGAGGCGGCGCGCTGCGCCGATGACGTGGAGCGCTATTTCCAGGCCTATCACCACGCCATTGCCCTGGTACAGGAATTCATCGGCGCGCAGGCAGACCCCATCAACGGGCCCGGTGTCTCCGTCAAGCTCTCGGCCCTGCACCCGCGCTACGAATACGCCAAGCACGGACGCGTCATGAAAGAATTGACGCCGCGCCTGCGCCAGCTGGCCGTCAGCGCCCGCGACGCCAACATCGGGCTGACCCTCGATGCCGAGGAGGCGGACCGGCTGGACCTGTCCCTGGAGATATTCGCGGCGATTTATCAGGACAATGCACTGCGCGGCTGGGAGGGTCTCGGCCTGGCGGTGCAGGCCTATCAGAAACGCGCCCTGCCCTTGCTGCAGTTTCTGTCGGGACTCGGCAGGCGCTGGGGCCGACGCATCCCCCTGCGCCTGGTCAAGGGCGCGTATTGGGATACCGAGATCAAGCGCGCCCAGGAACGCGGCCTCGATGGTTACCCGGTATTCACCCGCAAGAATGCCACCGACATCAGTTATCTGGCCTGCGCGCGCTACCTGCTGGATCACAGTGACATCTTCTATCCCCAATTCGCCACCCACAACGCCTACACCGTGGCCTATGTCCTGGCCGCGTCCGCGGGGCACCGCAATTTCGAGTTTCAACGCCTGCACGGCATGGGCGAGCCGCTCTATCAGGCGCTGGCCGAGCAGTTCCACCCGCCGCTGCCGTGCCGGGTCTACGCCCCGGTGGGATCCCATGAGGCGCTGCTGCCCTACCTGGTGCGCCGGCTGCTGGAGAACGGCGCCAATACCTCGTTCGTCAATCAACTGGCCGATGACCGACGCCCGGTGGAGGAACTGATCACCGACCCCCTCGCCCAGGTACATCTGTCGGACTACACACCGCATCCCGACATCCCGCTGCCCGCGCATCTGTATGGCGATGCGCGGCGCAATTCCGCAGGTATAGACCTGAGCGACCCGCTGCAATTGGACGCCCTGGATGAGGCGATCACCGCATCGCTGGCCAAACACTGGTCGGCCGCGCCCCTTGTCGGCGGCATCGCCATTGCGGGGGAGCCGCGCCCCGTCACCGACCCCGCCGACGCCCGCCGCGAGGTGGGTGACGTCGTCGAGGCCGATGTACGCGCCCTCGAACAAGCCATGGCCATGGCCCAGGCGGCGGCCCCGGGCTGGGAGGCATTGACCGCCGAGCACCGCGCCGAACACCTGGAACACGCCGCCGATCTGTTCGAGGGCCACCGCGCAGACCTGATTGCATTGATCGTGCGTGAAGGCGGGCGCACTGTCGTCGATGCCCTGTACGAGGTTCGCGAGGCGGTGGTCGCGCTGCGTTACTAC
>CAYXAX010000196.1:0-525 GCA_964463055.1 uncultured Gammaproteobacteria bacterium
GTCAGCAGCAGTGTGGAAACCAGATTATTCCATGCCTTCATGACTCTCTCCTTAATTTGATGTGGGCTTATCAAGTCAATATGAAAAAATTACCATTTACTGATAATCCTTTCCGGCACACTATGACTTGGGTATTCCAGGGGGTTGCTGTGTGGTTCAGCGGTTGTCATCATGCAACAACTGTCTGATTATAGTTAAGATAGATTTCAGCGGGTTGCCCGCCGCCGGCTCGACGCACTCACAACAACGCATACTGCACGGCGATCCTGCGCCGACAACGGCGCTTGAGTATCAACCGTACATATCTTCGACAAACCGGGCCTGTATTTGTTCGATCTCGTCCCGGTGTTTAATCAATGCCTGCACACACTCGCCATCGAGCTTTACGCCCGACAGCCGCTCCAGCATGGCGAAAGCCTCGTCATTGGTCCAGCTCTCCTTGTAGGCCCTACGGCTGGTCAGGGCGTCGAACACATCAGCCACAGCGATGATCCGCGCCTCTATGGGACTCTGGTCTCCGTGAAG
>CAYXAX010000196.1:535-4932 GCA_964463055.1 uncultured Gammaproteobacteria bacterium
AACCCCGGTGGATAACCGCTGCCGTTGACCGCTTCGTGGTGACAGTGGGCGATGTTTCGCAACATATCGATGCGGGGAAACGTATCCAGGCCGAAGTCCTCCATCAAGGTATCGATGATCGCCCGCCCCTGTTCGGTATGCTTCTGCATCTGCTTGAATTCATTGTCGGTGAGCTTGCCGGGTTTTTGCAGAATGTTGTCAGGCACACCGATTTTTCCGATGTCGTGCAGTGGTGAAAAGAGAAATATCTGCTCGATATACTCGTCACTGAAACCGTAACTATCCGCCAGCTCCCCGGCGATAATGCGCGAGTAATGGGACATGCGGTCAAGGTGGGTCCCCGTCTCCATGTCCCGGAAGTGGGTAATGTGCCGCGCCGCCTGAAGCGTGGAAAACAAGGTGCGCACCGTAGTCAGTTCATTACTGACCACCAACGAGACAAGATGACCGAACAGATCGAGATAGTGCAGGTGTTCCGGCGTAAACGGCTCCCGCTCATAGGAATTGAAAAACGTAAAACCGAAGAACACGGAATTGACATACATGGGCAGGGTATAGCTGGACTTATAGCCCTGGTCGTTTATCGATCGGGTATGCTCGTGCACGCCCCCGGAAAAGATATCAAGATCGTTCACTACCCGCGGCCTGCCCTCGGCCAGGATATCCTGCAGGGACGGTGAATCACTGAGCATGGCCTGGTAATGGACCAGCGGCTGATCGCCGCCGCTGCTGTCAATGAACGTCTTCAGCATGTCCGTCTTTTGCTCATAGAGAGCGACCGAGACGCGCGCGATGAAGGAATAACGCCCTTTCAAAACACCGTGAATGAAACGAATCTTCTCGGACAACGAGGTATTTTTATTCAGTTCCGCCAATGTGTCTTGATAGTCGTACATAGGAGCACCCTGTGGGGTTGGGATAATGCCGATACACGTGACCGGATAACCCGCTTATCGGCCGTCGCGGGACCAAAATTACCCTGTTTGGATAGAAATGAAACCGCGGGAATGGCCAACCGTCACTACTTTACACTGTAGCCGCGGCCGCTAAGGCAGGCCTCCATGGCACGCCTGTAAGCACTCCCTTTTTCGCCTTGTTGCGGCATATCCGCATCCACAGGCGGCCGGGTGGGATCGTATCCCGACTGCGACACCGACCAGAGGTGGCACTCATAGCGATCGTTTTCCTGCTGTGCCTGGCTTTGCCCATTTTTCGGATAGATAAAAAGCTGCCCGGCCTGTGCCGGCGCCGTGGCGGACACCTCCGCGCCCAGGGGACTGTCACTGATCACATAGCCTTGCCGGGGCGCGCTCCATACATAATAAACACCGTCCGCGTAATAGTAGGGAACGCTTCTTACCCATACGGTGGTATAAAACGGCGGCAGCACCGGCACCACGAGCCCTATGGGTGGCATGACCACGGTGAAGCCCAGGCCCAGCGGCCGGTACCATACGCCCGCGGAAAAATAATAGTTGCCGCCCCGGTGGGGTATGACCCGGTAACCGCGCGGCAGCATGGGGAATACCATACCCCGCCGCGGATAATATCGATTGTGATTATAGCGATGATCGAGAACCAATCCATGATCACGACCATGACCTTCATCTCGCCCATGTTCGCGCCTGCCATGATCACGATCCGCCCATGCAACAGGCACGGCGATGATAAGAACCGCCGCGGCAGCGACCACCAGGCCCAATCCCCTTGAGACATTCATATTCCGCCCTCCTCTTTGCATGGCACGGCGCTCACGTCTGCATTAAATCCAGCCCTGCGCGGGCGCATACCGGTAGGCATCCAGCACCGTGGGTGGAGGCGGGAGGATGCAATGTCTCCCAGGAACGGACATCGATCCGGCATTGCACATCCCCATGGACATGGTATCCAAACCGCCTTTTTCCCACCACCGGCTCAACCCGGCCCGTTAGCAGGATGTTGCAAAACACCCTGATAACGCGGCGCAGGGACGCTCCGCTCGAAAACCAAACACCGAAGTGTTTGGTTTTCGGAGCAAGCCGCGGGCGCGTACCGCGGCGCAGCGAGTTGAAAAAGTCCAGGGAGGGACTTTTTCAACATCCCGTTAGTCTTCATCATGCTCCCAGTGATCCTTACCGTGCATATGGTGCAGTTTTTCACGCTGTTTATCGCTAAGCACCTTGTCGATGTCCTCACGCATCTGTGTCCGCAGCACAATCATGTCGGCGATCGTCTTTCCCTGAGCGTCCGCGATGGTTCTAAGCTTACCCGGGTCCTGCGCCGCATCCTCCGCCAATGCCCGCAATTGCTTGTGGTTCGCCGCCATCTGGTCGCGCAGGCTACGCAGCTGCGGCCTGTTCTTATCGACTATCGAGCGCACGGATGTCAATTGGTCGGCGCTCAAGTCCAGGCGCTTTGCCATGTGCTCGATGCCGGCCGCCGGGCCGCCGTACCCGCCCATATGGCTCATGTGACCGCACCCCCGGTCACCATGGCTATGGGCGAGCACCGGCACCGCAACGACCAGTGCGCCGATCATCAGTGTTGTCAAGATAAATTTTGAACGCAATCGATTCATGGTATCTGTTCCTCTGCTTGATTGATCCCCGCGGTGTCACCGCGTCCACGAATACAGACTAGTCACTTGCAGCGTAATCATGGGTCTGCTGCGGGTAAACGCGAGTAAATTTTCGTAAAGACGGCCCCCCGACGCTGTATCCAGACAGCCTGACTGTGGCACTATTACTTCGCACAATTCACTTAAATACGGAACACCGCTCCATGATGCGCATCCTGCTTGCGGACGATGATGTCGAGCTTTGCGAAATGCTCAAGGAGTATCTTGCTACCGAGGGTTTCAGCGTGGATACCGCAAATGATGGCAACTCGGCATTGGCAAAGTCTCTGAGCGGCAATTACGATCTGGTGGTACTGGACGTCATGATGCCCAACAAGAACGGCTTTGATGTCCTCAGGGAACTTCGCACGCATTCACTCACACCGGTATTGATGCTCACGGCAAGGGACGAGGACGTGGACAGCATCGTGGGGCTTGAACTTGGCGCCGATGACTATCTGGGAAAGCCATGTAACCCGCGGGTACTGGTGGCGCATATCCGCTCCATTCTGCGCCGTGCGGAGCCCCCGCGAACGGAGCAGGACGGTGGAGCCTCACCCGAAATAATGCGGATTAATGACCTGGAAATGCATACCGGGTCACGCACCGTCACCTGCAAAGGGGCGCGTATCGAAATGACCAGTACGGAATACAGTGTATTGGAGGTACTGCTTCGCGAGGCCGGACGCGTCGTTTCAAAAATGGAGCTGTCGGAGCGCTCCCTGGGGCGCAAACTGTCCCGCTATGATCGCAGCCTGGACATGCATGTAAGCAATCTGAGAAAAAAACTCGGACCCATGTCCAATGGAGAGGAGCGCATCAAGACCGTACGCGGCGTAGGCTATCAATACGTCGCGACCTGAGGATAAATTCATGCACCGCCTGTTTTGGAAATTTTTTATATCCTTTTGGGCAGCTTTGATCCTATTTTCCGTGGTTGTCATGATGGCGGCCTCCCACTATCTTGACAAGATGCGCGAGGACGGCGGCGCCTTCAATCCCATCGCCAAATTGAGAAGCTATACCGAGGAGGCGCAGGCAGCAATTGACCAACACGGCCGGCAGGGCCTGATCGCCTGGACGCGAAAAACCGATCGCTGCGAGGCGGTGCCCATTCTGGTACTGAATGACAAAGGCCAGGATATCATCGGCCGCCACGTGCCGGAGAGAATCGTGGAACATATACTGAGACGCGGTGAAGCGCCGCGGCCGCCGCCTGACAATGCGCGCATGCGGCCAGAGATTCAACTCAAAGACGGAACAAGGTACCGGCTGCTGCCCGACTTCGAGGGCGTCACCCTTGGCCGCATACTGCGCCGGCCACGCGCGATCGCCTGGCCACTGCTGATCGGTGCCATGGTCAGCGGTCTGATGGGGCTGGGGCTGGCCCGCTATCTCGTCCGTCCCATAGAAAGGCTAAAGGCCACCACAGAATCCTATGCGGGCGGCGACCTTAGCCAACGGGTCGGCCCCTCACTGGGGCGTCGCCGCGATGAGATTGTGGATCTCGCCCATGCCTTCGATCGCATGGCTGAACGGCTCGACGCCCTGATGAAGTCACAAAAACAACTGCTCATAGATGTTTCCCACGAACTACGCACCCCCCTTGCCCGCCTGCAGGCGGCATTGGGGCTGGCCCGCCAGCGTACCGGAGACAAAGCGCAGCCGGAACTGGATCGCATCGACAGGGAAGCCGAACGGCTCAACGAGCTGATCGGCCAGCTGCTGTCCCTGGCGCGGCTCGAATCCGGGGTGCAGACACCGAAGATGGAAGCAGTTGACTTCAACGAGCTGCTGCAGA
>CAYXAX010000197.1:0-4905 GCA_964463055.1 uncultured Gammaproteobacteria bacterium
CCGGCCCACCAGCACCACATCCGCCTGATATCGCTGGGAGGCCTTATCGATGGACTGCTCAAAATTACCCCACACGTCGGCGAAACTCAGGTTGAGCTGATCCTCCAGATCAAACAGGGGAAGAAAGACGCGCACGCCGCGCCGTGCAGCCTGCTGCAGAATGACCTGCTGCAGGTCGTCGGCCTTGTCCCCCGCCACGATATAACGCTGATCCCCCTGGTCCACCGCCAGCCACAGCAATGCCGCCGACCGGGTCTTACCCCACACGGGAATCTGCTTACCGCTCAGATAGCGGGTCACGGCGGTCGGATCAAAATGTACCCACAGCGCCTGACTGACAGTGCTGCCGGGGATCCCCGCCACGGGGTCTGCATGCACCTGCCGGTAACGGTACTGCTGCATGTATCGCTCCGCGTTGTCGAGCAGATCACCGACCTTGGGGTCGGTGCTGATCTCGCGGTTACCGGTCACCTTGATCAATACCTGGTTCAAGGCGGTGCGGACGGCATCGGCGCGCTCCTGGGGCGACTGGCCAGCGACAGGCACCTCGGCCTCGTAGAGATTTTGCATGACCGCGGCTGAGGCGGGCATGGAAACGAGCGCAGCGAAAGCCAGGCACAGCAACGAAATTATGCGAATCGGGGACACGGCGATCTTTCAGTCACTCCAGTGTGATTTAAGCCAGCGGTTACTATTTTATGCTAAGCTTATCGCGAACAGGGAAAAACACATACCGGACTCCAAACGATAGCGGATTCCGCCACCCTGCCAGTAAAACATAAACATCGAGACCGGACCGCACATCCCGCGTCAGCACGCAGATACCGATCAGCCGTGTCCCAACAGAAAGAATCCCAACACCACCTCGACTACCGCAGTGCCGGGGTCGATATCGATGCCGGCAACCGCCTCGTGGGCAGGATCAAGGCCGCCGTCGGCACCACCCAACGACCCGGCGTGCTGGGAGGAATCGGCGGTTTCGGCGCACTGTTCGAGCTGCCGCTGGATCGCTACCGCCGGCCGGTACTGGTGTCCGGCACCGACGGCGTCGGCACCAAGCTCATGCTTGCCAATCAGCTGGGCAGGCACGACACCATCGGCATCGATCTGGTGGCCATGTGCGCCAATGACGTACTGGTACAAGGCGCGGAACCGCTTTACTTCCTGGACTATTATGCCACGGGAAAGCTCCACGTAGACACCGCCGCCGAGGTCATCGAGGGCATCGCGGCGGGCTGCCGGGACGCCGGCATGGCACTCATCGGCGGCGAGACCGCGGAGATGCCCGGCATGTATGGTGACGGCGACTACGACCTGGCGGGCTTTTGCGTCGGCGTGGTGGAAAAGGACGCCATCATCGACGGCAGCCGCGTCGCAGCGGGGGACGCATTGATCGGTCTTGCCTCCTCCGGTGCGCATTCCAACGGTTATTCCCTGATACGTAAAATCGTTGAGGTCAGCGGCAGCCGGCTATCGGACCCCTTCGACGGCAAGACGCTGGGCGAGGTCCTGTTGGCGCCGACGCGGATCTATGTAAAATCCCTGTTGGCCCTGATGGCCGCCATGCCCGTCCACGCCATGGCCCATATCACCGGCGGTGGCCTGCTGGAGAACGTACCCCGCGTCCTGCCCGACGGTGTTTGCGCCGTTATCGACCCCGGTGCCTGGACAACAGCACCGATCTTCGACTGGCTGCGCCGCCAGGGCGGCATCTCGGACACGGAGATGCTGCGCACGTTCAACTGCGGTATCGGCATGGTGGTGTGCGTCGCGGCGCAAAACGCCGAGGCCGCCCTCACCCAGCTGCGCGGGGCCGGCGAGACGGCTTGGCGCATCGGCGCCATCGAGACGCGTCCGCCCCAAGGTGACCCCATCGTCATTGGCAGCCGCGTTTAACGCCCCCGGGAGCCGCCCGTGACGCCCATGCCCATCGTGGTGCTGGTCTCCGGCGAAGGCACCAATCTTCAAGCCATCATCGATGCGGCGCGATCAAACCGCCTGCCGGTGGAGATCCGCGCGGTAATCAGCAACCGTCCCGGCGCCAACGGCCTGCGCCGCGCACAGCAAGCCGGCATCCCCACCCAGGTGATCGATCACACTCATTACCTCGACCGCGAAGCGTTTGACACGGCGCTCCAGGCGCTTATCGACCAATACCGGCCGGCGCTGGTGGTGCTGGCCGGATTCATGCGCATCCTCACCACGGCCCTTGTCACCCACTACCGGGGCCGCCTGATCAACATTCACCCATCCCTGCTGCCCGCCTTCCCGGGCCTCAACACCCATCGCCGCGCCCTGGAAGCAGGCGTCAAAGAGCACGGCGCCAGCGTGCACTTCGTCACCAATGAAGTGGACGGCGGCCCGGTGATCATTCAGGTCCGGGTACCTATACAGGACGGCGACGACCCCCACCGCCTGGCGACCCGGGTGTTGAAGCGCGAACACGACCTGTACACGATGGCCATCCGCTGGTATGCCCAGGGAAGACTGAAACTGGTGGACGACGTGGTGTGTTTCGACGGTCGCGTCCTGTCAAAGCCAATCGACTTCGATCAGGCACTTGAAATGGGAGATAACCCATAATCCAGTCGCCTCGCCCACTAAACAACATGGATGATTCAGGTGATTTTCCCCGACCTGCGACCTGCGACCGATCTTAACTCGAAACCCGAAACCCGCAACTCGAAACCTATGTCTTAGGAAGCGTCACTCCCCGCTGCCCCTGATACTTCCCGCCGCGATCCTTATAGGAGACGTCGCACACCTCGTCGGACTCCAGAAAAATGACCTGGGCGACACCCTCGTTGGCATATATCTTGGCCGGCAGGGGGGTGGTGTTGGAGAACTCCAGGGTCACATGGCCCTCCCACTCCGGCTCCAGGGGCGTCACGTTGACGATGATACCGCAGCGGGCATAGGTGGACTTGCCCAGGCACAGCACCATGACGCTGCGCGGGATGCGGAAATACTCCACGGTACGGGCCAGGGCGAAGGAATTGGGGGGGATGATGCACACGTCGGCCTTGATATCCACGAAGCTGTTGGCGTCGAAGTCCTTGGGATCGACGATGGCCGAATTGATATTGGTGAATATCTTGAACTCATCGGCGCAGCGAATATCGTAACCGTAACTCGATGTACCGTAGGAGATGACCCGGCCGCCGCCGTTCTCCCGCACCTGCCCCGCCTCGAACGGCTCGATCAGGCCGTGCTCGCGAGCCATGCGGCGAATCCATTTATCCGATTTGATGCTCATCTAAGCCCTCATCCTCCCGGTATAAAAAATACAGTTTCGCGTTGCGAGTTTCGGGTTAATGGTCGGAAGAGATGTTTTATTCAACTCTCACCCTGGCGTTGTCACTGAAGAAGAAGCACTGCGTTATCTTCAGGCACAGTTTCCCAACTCGAAACCCGCAACCCGAAACTGATATATCACATATTCTTGATTTCAATCTTGGGAAATTTGGCGCTGTAGTCCTTGGACTGCAGGGACAGCTTGGCCGCCACGCGCCGGGCGATATCCCGGTAGATATGGGCGATACGCCCGTCGGGATCAGCCACCACACTGGGATGCCCCTCATCGGCGTTGCTGCGTATGGTGATATCCAGGGGCAGCGATCCCAGCAGGTCTACGCTGTAGTCATCTGCCATACGCTGTCCGCCGCCGGCGCCGAAGATGTGCTCCTCATGACCGCACTGGCTGCAGATATGGGTGCTCATGTTCTCAATGATGCCCAATATCGACACCTTGACCTGCTGAAACATGCGCAGGGCCTTGCGCGCATCCAGCAGGGAAATGTCCTGGGGCGTGGTGACGATCACCGCCCCGCTGACCGGAATACGCTGGGCCAGGGTCAACTGTATATCGCCGGTCCCAGGCGGCAGGTCGACGACCATATAATCCACGTCCTGCCAGTTGGTCTCATGGAGCAACTGCTCCAGTGCCTTGGTCACCATGGGACCGCGCCAGATCATGGGCGTCTCGTCGTCCACCAGGTAACCCACGGACATGGACTGCACGCCGTGATTGACCAGCGGCTCCATGGAACGGCCGTCCTTGCTCACGGGCTTGGCGCTGATGCCCAGCATGCGCGGCTGGTTGGGACCATAGATATCCGCATCCAGCACCGCCACGTTGGCGCCCTCTGCGGCCAGGGCCAGGGCCAGATTGACCGTGGTGGTGGACTTGCCCACCCCGCCTTTGCCGGAGGCCACGGCGATGATGTTTTTCACATTGGCCAACGGCTTGACGCCGGTCTGAACCGAATGAGGGATGATTTTGGAGGTGACATTCATGTCCACCCGGGTCACACCGCTGACGGCGGCGATGTGCGGCTGGAGCAGGGAGATCAGCTGCGCCTGATAACCTTTGCTGGGAAATCCCAGTTCCACCTCCACTTCGACGCGCCCATCGGTGATGCGGATGTCTTTCACCGACTTGGCGCTCACCAGGTCGGTGCCGAGATAGGGGTCGGTAAATTCCTTCAGCGCCTGCTCAATCTGAGCGCGGGAAACCGTGGTCATTGTAGATCCTCTCTGGTGGATTGGCGCGGTTGGACGGCCTGCGCCGGGTGGATACGGACAGCGCCATTTTACACCATTCAAGCCGCGCTGTGATGCCGCCCGGCGGCGTGAGTGTAGCGCACGGCTACAGGTTGCGTTACGGCTCGTCACCGCCCGGAGCCGCGCCCAATCCAGGCCAAAATTACGTATAATGGGTGCGCCTCCTGCAGTATTACCTACGAAGAGATCCATGTCACAGCGAAAAATTCTCGTTACCAGCGCCCTCCCCTATGCCAACGGTTCCATCCACCTGGGACACCTGGTGGAATACATCCAGACCGACATCTGGGTGCGGTTCCAGCGCATGCGCGGCCACCAGTGCTATTACGTGTGCGCGGACGA
>CAYXAX010000198.1:0-4896 GCA_964463055.1 uncultured Gammaproteobacteria bacterium
TAAACAAAATTTTACAGGACGACCGTCCCCGCCGTTGCGGGCGTCGGCGAGGTCTTCATCGCCGTAAATACAGAAATAGCGGATTTATACCACCTTGAGCACAACGCCTACGTTGATCGATCACTATCTTGCAATCGCCCAGCCGTTTCTCAACGAGTATGGCTACGCCGCGATTTTTGCCCTGGTATTGGTGGAGAGCTTTGGCATACCCGCGCCGGGAGAGGCGATCATCATCGCCGGTGCCTTTCTTGCATCGCGCGGGCAGATGAACATCCTCATTATATTACCCATTGCGTGGGGCGCCGCGGTCCTGGGAGACAATATCGGCTTTGCCATCGGACACTTCGGCGGGCGGCGACTGATTACCCACCGGGGCAAGTATGTGGGCATCAAGGAGTCTCACCTGGCCAAGGTGGAGCATTTCTTCGATCGCTACGGCGGCGGTATCGTGGTGTTTGCGCGCTTCGTGCAGGTCCTCAGACAGCTCAATGGCCTGGTGGCAGGCACCATGGGGATGCCGTGGTGGCGGTTCCTGTTCTATAACGCCCTGGGCGCCGCATTGTGGGTGAGTGTCTGGGGTACCGGCATCTATTTCCTCGGCAAGCATATGGAGGCGGCACTGGATAT
The DNA here is from genome assembly GCA_964463055.1 of uncultured Gammaproteobacteria bacterium. Lineage (GTDB taxonomy): Bacteria > Pseudomonadota > Gammaproteobacteria > CAWJPQ01 > CAWJPQ01 > CAWJPQ01. The sequence goes on from CAYXAX010000198.1 coordinate 628, forward strand.
CCTCAGCGATATTGAGCCCTATCTCATCGGCGCCGGCATCATGGCGCTGATCCTGGGCGCCGTCTACATCCTGCGGCGCAAAAGAAATAACGGCGCATAGTTATTGCCGGCCCTTGGCCGATGGTGCCAATCCGGTGCAAATTGCCAAGGAATTTAGGCGCATAGATGCACCATTTATGTGCGGTGTGCCACCTCTTGCCGTTCATCCCCCCACCTGCCCGCTTTGAACCGAGAATTAATATCAACAATACATATAAAACAATTGTTTTATATAGCATTTTAATTGTTCAATCCTCATTGAAGTCAGGTCTGGCCGGCAGGCGGCTCAAGGGTTTACGGCCTTAAATGAGGCGTCGCAGTTGCGTGATTCACAAGGCAGCCAAGGCATGTAATATTTCAATGATATTATTCTTGACTTATAAAATTAACAGATACGATACTCATAAGAAACGTAATGGAATTGGGGGGTAACACTAATGAATAAATATGTGCTGGTTTTGCTCGCCCTCGGGCTTGCCATTCCGGTCTCTGCTGCGTTTGCTGATGATGAAGATGATATGGCCAAGATGCAGCAACAGCTTAATGCCCAGGTCATGCAAAAGCCGTTTACAGTCGAAGACACTGCGAAACTTGACGCCTACATAAAGGAGGCGATGAAGAAAAACATGAAGCCGAAGGAAGAGGCGCCCAGAGCCTGGCAGCCCGGGTGGACATGCGCGAATCTGATGTATTCGTACTACGATTACAGAAACTGCATGTATTACTATCGATATTACGGTCATTATTGGTGAGGGACGGCGGTTGGTGGGAAGGTGTGCGGCTGAAAAGATAGAAAAAGTCATTCGAGTCTAAAATATAAAGAGTATTTCATGTGGAAGGTTTGCAATTTTTGTCAGCAGGCCTTTTGTTGTTGATATTACCTGGGAGGGAAAACTATGCGATTTTTTAACATGCCCGTCACAAAGACGTTGGGGATTTTTTTGGTGGTCAGTATGTTGGGTGGCTGTGCGGCGGCGCGCCTGGCCATGACAAAAAAGGACTTGGACGTGCAGACGCGCACCAGCACGGCGGTGTTTGTCGATGCTGTGCCGCGCGCGAAGCGTACGATATATCTGGACGTCAAGAGCGGTGTCATGGAGTTTGACCGCCGTAAGTTCAAGCAATTCGTGAAGGAGCAATTCACTCAGTTCAATGACAACGGCTATAAAATTGTCGATGACCCGGACAAGGCGCAATTCCAGATGACCGCCTATGTGCTCAATCTGGAAAAGACCGATCCCTCCGCCGCCGAGGCCGCGCTGAATAAAGGCTATATGGGCGGCGCTGTATTGGGAGGCGCCGTGGCAGGCGGTCTGATCGGGGGTAACGGCGCGTCGGTTGTGATGGGCGGTGCGGCGGCCGGTGCGACGGAATTCATCGCCGACAGCCTGGTCAAGGACGTCACCTATATGCTGGTGTGTGATATCCAGATAAAGGAAAAGGCGGCCAAGGGCGTGATCGTGCGCAAGGACACGCAAATCGACACCAAGGTCTCCGATGCCGGCAGCAGCCGTCAGAGTGTTTCAGAAGCAACCAATAAAAAGGAATATCGTACGCGTATTGTCACGACGGCGGAGAAAGTGAACTTGAAGTTAAAGGATGCCCAGGACTTGATGTTCAAGAAGACGGCTTACGCCATGGCGGGCTTCTTCTGATATCGTCTCCCTGACGATTTATCATCCCCGTCTAGTGCAGAGTTCCCCTGAGCCGCCTACAGCGGCGGCTCAGGGCGATTTCCGGACCAGGCTTGAACCGCCCCGCCCCGGGGTGAGTCATGGCGACGCGGCCATGTCGAGATAGGCCCACGGTCTGCCCTCTCCCACGCCCTTCAGCACGTAAGGCCACAGACGCTGCCAGCAGCAGGCGTGGTCATAGCCGCTCATGACCACCATATGCGCCCTGTCTTGGCGCTTCAGCGCTCTGCGGGTGAGTTCCGGCGGCACGTTGGTGTCCCTATTTCCCGCAATATGAAGCTGGACGATGGAAGGCGCGAGGGGGAGGCTGCGGGCAGGATTCAGGGAGTCGGTCAAGGGGCTGTAGCCGTGGTAATCCGCCCAGGCATCGGTGTCCAGGTTGCCGGCGATGGTCACCACCGCGCGGGTCTCGGGGACACGCTGCGCCAAAAGCATCGCCAGGGCACCGCCGCCGCTGTAGCCGAACAGCATCACACCGGTGAAGGGACCGGATGCCAACCGCTTACGCAGGACTGCCGCCATGTTGTCCACCACCCGCGCCGAATAGCGCGCCTGCGTCCACAGTAGCGGGTTGCACGGCGCCTGATTCGCGAATCCATCGTAGCACGGGCGACCGAGGTAAATGCTCGGGGCGTGATCCAGGGCCATGAGCTTCAGCATTACCGGGTTTCGCGGCGTGGGGTCGCGGGATACCCAGTATCTGTGCAGCCACGGGCTGCCATCTCCCCCGAGATAGACGTGGAGGACCTGCCCCGTGCTGGAAAAATTATATTCATATATCACTTCGGGGAACGCGGGTCCCATGGCGGTGGTGCGTGTATACCCGAGGCGGGTGGCCGTGTCATTCATGCGCTGGGCCGGTGTGGCGCAGGCGCTCACCATGGCGGTAAAGCATGCGATCAACAGGAATCTCGCATAAACAGAGGATGCGGATGGGCGGGCCAAGTGGGTCGCGGCATCGGGTGGGATATGGGTGTCCATCATTTCGTTCCGTATGCAGCTGACGCAAGTGGTCTGCGTCACTAAGGCATGGGTATGACCTGTTTTTCCTTGAATTCAGATTGCCGAATTATTGCATGTTATGTTCATTAAGACGCCGATTGACCATCAATCCCCTATGGGCGTATTTAGATCATGTTTAACTTGCCGGTGGCATGGCCCTGTGACACCGATTCGCGCGCCGCGGCCACTCTTCCCTTAAGACTAAATACTGGCACAATGTATATTCGAGGCCTATAATTGCGAATCAGGTAAAACAATAAGTTGCCGCGTTGATGGCAAGGGGTTTCTAGAATAATTCAAGCACCGTGAATGTGTTGATCCACGCCGATGTCGATACGGCGCGCGGAATCATACGACGCGATGCGGGTTTGTGTTTTGTCCGGTATTAGAGAAACCGTGACGGTCAGAATCGCCGCAGCGATTTTATCCCCGTGACACGTCCGCGGGAGTATGGTGTCCAGGCACATTGGGAGGGTACTCCTGTGAATCTGTTAGGTCGTCTGTCTTTATCCCTCGGTCCCCTGTTGCGGTGTAGCCTTCTTGTCCTGACGGGCGTGATAGTGGCGCAAGCGGCCCAGGCCAATATCACCGGCGTCACCATTACCCAATCCCCACCTAATAATGTGGCCCCCGGCCAAGGCATCGTCTACGGCATCCAGATTTCCAGCAATTCAGCTAGCAATAACCCCGATTACCCCGTGATATCCATCACGGAAAATAACACTAATGTGACCGCTCAATTTTCGTCCAACGAATGCAGCCTTGATGGGAATTCGCTTTATTGCGCCGGTGTGAACAGTGCATCATCTCCCCAGAGCGATAAAATCGCCTGGGTTCAGGGACCAACCACCCCGGGGACTTATCAGTTGTCGGTGGAGGTGAATTGCACCACTGCCCCTGGCGCCACTTGCACGGGCCTTACACGGACGGTGACCACCGTTATCGCCGCAACACCGCCACCGTCAGCCGTTGACGATAGTGCGACGACCCAGGCGGACACGCCGGTTAAGATAGACGTGCTCGCCAATGACAGCGACCCCTCCGGGTCGAGCATCAGCGTAGTTTCCGCCACGACCCCGGCCCATGGCAGCGTAGCGATCAACAGCGGTGCGTCCATCACCTATACCCCGGTATCGGGTTACACCGGCACGGACAGTTTCAGATATACGATTCAGAACGCCAATGGTGAAACCGCCTCTGCCGCGGTGAATCTAACCGTCGTGGCCGCAACGGTTCCCGTGGCCGTCGCCGACAGCGCCAGCACGACCCCGGGCAGCGCCGTGAAGATTAACTTGCTGGCCAATGACCAGCTTCCGCAGGGCCAGCAGGTCTCTGTGACATCGATCACCACGCCGGACGGCGGCAGCGTAGTGAACAACGGTGACGGCACTGCGACGTATACGCCCAGCGCGGGCTTTTCGGGCACCGATACCTTTAACTACACCATCGCGGACCAGAACGGCCAGCAGTCCACGGCCTCCGTCAGCGTGACCGTCGCCGCGGTGACGGCGCCTACGGCGGTCAATGACAGCGC
>CAYXAX010000199.1:0-2279 GCA_964463055.1 uncultured Gammaproteobacteria bacterium
GCGGAGATCGTGGTGGGTCAGAACGTGCCGTTCGTTACCGGGTCGTTCACCACCACCGGGTCCACCGGTTCGGTGAACAATCCGTTTCAGACCATCCAGCGCCAGGACGTGGGTCTGACCCTGAAGGTCAAGCCCCAGATTAACGAGGGCAATGCGGTCAAAATGGATATCGATCAGGAGGTGTCCAGCATCGCACCGGCCCCGGCCGGCATTTCCGCCTCCGACATCATCACCAACAAGCGTTCCATCAAGACCAGTGTGCTGGTGGAGAGCGGCCAGATCATCGTCCTCGGCGGCCTGATCGATAACCAGCTCAAACAGAGTCAGCAAAAAGTGCCCCTGCTGGGGGATATCCCCATCCTCGGGTGGTTGTTCCGTTATACCAGTACCACCAAGGATAAGACCGACCTCATGGTCTTCATTCATCCGGTGATCCTGCGCGACGCCGCGGACAACATGCGTATTACCGGCGGTAAGTATGACTATATGCGCACACAGCAGATACTGATGCGAGAGAGTGGCGTAAACCTGCTGCCGGACAAGTATTCCCCGTTGACGCCGCCCCTGAATGATTACCTGGCGCTGCCGCCGCCGTTCAATGACGGCGGCCAGACGCCGCCTCCCGCGCCAAACAGTGATGTTCCGCCCCCGCCCCCGCCCGGCGACAGCGGAGCACAGCCATCGCAATAGGTTCGATATATGGCCGTGGATCCCATTAGCCTGCCGCAGCTGGATGAGCCCCAGGCCGTGGAGCTGGGCAGTTCCCTGCCCTACAAGCGCATGCCGTTTGCCTTCGCCAAGCGCCACGGGGTGCTGGTGGAGGAGGTGCAAGGTGGCCACGCCGGGGTGCTGTGCCGGCAGGGCATCACCGCGGCGAGCCTGGCCGAGCTGCGCCGTTACCTGGGCATGCCCTTCAGCGTACGCATGGTGGACAGCGATACCTTCGACGGTGTGTTGCGCGAGGCCTACGAGCACGGCTCGGGTGACGCCATGAACATGATGGAGGACTTCGGCGAGGACCTGGACCTGTCACGGGTGGCCATGCAGCTGCCCGAGCCCGAGGACCTGCTGGAGAGCGAGGATGACGCCCCCATCATCCGCCTCATCAATGCCTTGTTCACCGAGGCCATCAAGGAAAACGCCTCGGACATCCATATCGAACCCTATGAACGGCGCCTCATCGTGCGCTTTCGCGTGGACGGCGTGCTGCGCGAAGTGCTGGAGCCGCCGCGGGCCATGGCGCCGCTGATCGTGTCGCGGGTCAAGATCATGGCCAAGCTGGATATTGCCGAAAAACGCTTGCCCCAGGACGGGCGCATCTCCCTGCGCATCGCCGGCCGCGCGGTGGATGTGCGCGTGTCCACCATTCCCAGCGGTCACGGCGAACGGGTGGTGCTGCGCCTGCTGGACAAGCAGGCGGGGCGCCTGGACCTGGGCCAGCTGGGCATGGCCGAGCACGAGACAAAGGTTATGGACCGCATCATCCACCGGCCCCATGGAATCATCCTGGTCACCGGCCCCACCGGTTCCGGTAAGACCACCACCCTCTATGCCGCGCTGACCCGGGTCAACGACCGCAGCCGCAACATCATGACCGTGGAAGACCCCATCGAGTATTACCTGGACGGCGTCAGCCAGACCCATGTGAACACCAAGGTGGACATGACATTCGCCCGCGGCCTGCGCGCCATCCTGCGCCAGGACCCGGACATCGTCATGGTGGGTGAGATACGCGACCTGGAGACGGCGGAGATCGCCGTGCAGGCCAGCTTGACCGGACACCTGGTGCTGTCCACCCTGCATACCAACAGTGCCGTGGGCGCGGTGACCCGTTTGCGCGACATGGGCGTGGAGCCGTTCCTGCTCTCCTCCAGCCTTATCGGCGTGCTGGCCCAGCGCCTGGTACGCCTGCTGTGCCCGGCATGCAAAAAACCCTACACCGCCGGCGAGTCCGACGCCCGCCTGTTCAAGCTGCCCGCCGACCGCGCGCCCACCCTGTACCGCGCGGTGGGGTGTGACGCGTGCAACGGGCTGGGGTACCGCGGCCGCCGCGGCATCTTCGAACTCATCGAAGTGGATGACGCCATGCGCGGTATGATTCATGATGGGAGCTCGGAACAAGCCATCGAGGCCCATGCCCGCAAGTCCAGCCGCAGTATCTACGACGACGGCCTGCGCCGCGTGCTCGACGGCGACACCACACTGGAAGAAGTGTTGCGCGTCACCCAGGAGGAATAACCCATGGGCGCGTTTGAATTCAGCGCGCTGGACGCCACCGG
>CAYXAX010000199.1:2379-4859 GCA_964463055.1 uncultured Gammaproteobacteria bacterium
CACCTGGATCTGGTGCTGGAGCGCCTTGCCGATTACACCGAGTCGCGCCAGCAGATGCAGAGCAAGATCATGGTGGCGTTGATCTATCCGATATTCGTCTCCTGCGTGGCGCTGCTGGTGGTGACGCTGCTGCTGGGCTATGTGGTGCCCAAGGTGGTCCAGGTGTTTGAAAACATCGGTCAGACCCTGCCGATTCTGACCCGGGGACTCATCGCCGTCAGCGGATTCGTCAACAAACACGGTATACTAATAGGACTGGTGGTGGTCACGGCGATCGTGTTCTCGGCGGTGGTGTTCCGCCGTCCGGGACCGAAGCGGCGGCTACACCGGGTAATGCTCAGGCTGCCGCTGCTGTCACGCATCGTGCGGGGAATGAATACCGCGCGTTTCGCACGTACCTTCAGCATCCTCACCGCCAGCGGTGTGCCGGTACTGGACGGGCTGCGGATCTCCTCAAGCGTGATCACCAGCCTGCCCATGCAGGCCGCGGTGGAGGAGGCGGCACGCCAAGTGCGCGAAGGCGGCTCCATCCACCAGGCACTGGAGAAGAGCGGCTATTTCTCGCCCATGACGCTGCAGCTCATCGCCAGCGGCGAGGCCAGCGGCAACCTCGAGGGCATGCTCGAGCGCGCCGCCATCGGCCAGGAGCGGGAAATGGAGACCCTCATCGCTGCCCTGCTGGGTCTGCTGGAGCCGATCATGATCCTGGTCATGGGCGGCATGGTGCTGGTGATCGTGCTGGCAATCCTTTTGCCAATCTTCGGTCTAAACAACTTGGTAGGCATGTAACTTTGCGGATGAACTGAATGTATAAACGTATGCAGAACACACGACTTAAACCCAGCGGCGGCTTCACCCTCATTGAAGTCCTGGTGGTGGTGGTGATCCTCGGCATCCTCGCCGCGATCATCGTACCGAATATCATGAGCAAGCCGGGAGAGGCGCGTATCGCCAAGGCCAAGACCGACGTGCGCGCCATTGAGCAGGCCTTGAACCTGTACCGTCTGGACAACAATGTCTATCCCACCACGGACGAAGGCCTCGAGGCGCTGGTCACCAAGCCCAGCTCCGCCAAAAACTACAAAGCGGGCGGTTACCTGCCGCGCCTGCCCAAGGACCCGTGGGGCCGACCCTACGAATACCTCAATCCGGGGGTGCACGGGGCCATCGACATCTACACCCTTGGCCGCGACGGACAGCAGGGGGGGGAAGGCGAAGACGCTGACATCGGCAATTGGAATCTGGATCAGTAAACTGCACTACGCCGCGCGTCGGTACCCCACCGCGCTGGGGGCGGGGCTTCACGCTCATCGAGCTGCTGGTGGTGGTGGTGATCATCGGCATCGTGGTGACCTTTGCCGTGCTCTCCGTCAATTTCAATCAGGGCCACCAGCTCAAGGAACAGGCCGAGCGCCTTACCGCGCTGATTAAACTGGCCAGCCAGGAATCGATCCTTGATTCCCAGGAGCTCGCCGTCCAGTTCGCCGACAAGGGATACCGCTTCTACGCCATGAATAATCAAGGCAAGTGGGTACCCTGGGACAAGGGTCCTTATCACCCCGTGGACTTTCCCGATGACGTGGAGATGAAGGTCACCATCGAGGGTCAGGACAGCCAATCCGGCGGCCAGTCGAGCAGCATGAGCCTGGGCGGTGACGACCAACCCACTTCGTTGGTCTATATCCTGTCCAGCGGCGAACTGACCCCGTTCGAACTCACCCTGCGCCGCCACGACATGGACGATACTTATAAGATCACCGGCACGCTGAACGGCACCGTGGCGATGGAGAAAAGCTGAACGGGCGGGTGACTGGCAAGCTCTATGCAATATTTCCCCGGTAATATCAATCAGCGACCGTTTCACTCCGCACACTGGTAAGCGAACAATGGCCCTGACCCGCAAATCCGAGAGCGGCTTCACCCTGCTGGAGGTCCTGGTAGCCCTGGCGGTGATCGCCATCCCGTTGGTGGCCATCATAGGTAATATCACCGCCAATGTGTCCAATGCCGCGTATCTGCGTGACCGCACCCTGGCCCACTGGGTGGCCATGAACGAGGTCGCGCAGCAGCAGGTCGATAATGAGTGGCCCGACCCGGGAGAGAAAAAGGATGAGGCGCTTATGGCCGGCAAGACGTGGTACGTGAAGTTAAAGGTCAAAGCCACCGACGACCCGAATGTGCGCCGACTGGATGTGGAGGTGCGCGCCGAAAAAGACGACGGCAATCCTCTGGACACCATGGTGGCCTATGTGGGGCATCCATAATGTTCGGCGCCGGCGTTAAACCGCGAGTGCGTCCGGGCGGCCGCGGTGCGGGTTTCACCCTGCTGGAGCTGCTGGTGGCGGTGGGCGTGTTCAGCATCCTCGCCGCCATCGCCTACAGCGCCCTGCAGACGGTGCTTTCCACCCGCGAGCATACCGACGAGCAGATGCAGCACCTGGCGCAACTGCAGACGGCCTTTACCGTCATGGAGCGGGACA
>CAYXAX010000200.1:0-4837 GCA_964463055.1 uncultured Gammaproteobacteria bacterium
ATTCCTCGCCGGCCTCCTTCGACCCTGACAAACTGCTGTGGTACAACCAGCACTACATCAAGACCAGCGACCCCGCCCACGTGGCGCATCACCTGAGTTGGCACATGGGCCGCATTGATGTGGATCCCGCCGCCGGCCCGGATCTGGCGGCGGTGGTCACGGCGCAGCGGGAACGCGCCAAGACGCTGGTGGAGATGGCCCACAACTGCCGCTTTTATTATAAAGACATCGATGCCTATGACGAAAAGGCGGCCGCGAAGTACCTGCGGCCCGAGGCGCTGGCGCCTCTCGCGGATCTTCGCCAGGCCCTGGCAGGGCTGGCGTCATGGACGGCCGCGGGCGTTCACGATGCCATCAACAGCTGCGCCGAGCGCCATGAGCTCAAGCTGGGCGGCGTGGCCCAGCCAGTGCGGGTGGCTGTTACCGGCGGAACGGTTTCGCCGCCCATAGACGCTACGCTGGAGCTGCTGGGGCGGGAAAAGACGCTGCAGCGGTTAGACCGTGCATTGGACTACATGCGCGGCACGCAGGACTGAGGCCCGCGCGCCGCGGGTTTCGGGTTGAGGTGGCGGCCTGGCGGCTACGACTATTATCAGCAATCACTCGATACTTTCGTAATCGATGCTGATTCTGTCGCCGGCGACGGGACGGAACAGGGTGTCGGCAAAGTGCTTGTGGTCGGGGTGATCGCGGTAGCTGTCGATAACGGGTTCGCCGGCGAAGCGCACCAACCAGCAATAGCGATAGCCGGCCTTGTCCTGCACCGCCCGGCCGGTAAACACCCGGCGTACGCCGGGGATGGGACTCAGTGCCCGCCGCCCCGCGGCCATCATCTGTTCCACATCCTTCTTGTCCAGGGATGGATTGACGTTGTAGATGATCAGGTGCTCCACCTCGCGGTGGGGACGGCAGTGCGGGAGCGCGTCCGCCGCCCGCCCGGCACCGCCCCAGGCGGTCAGGCGCTGTGCGGCGGCACCGGCGATCGCATGCCGTACATGCCGCGACAAGGCATCGTAATCACCCTGCCACTGCGCCATGCCCGCCGCGCAGCGCTGCACCGCGGCGGCGGATAACGCGCTGCCGCAATGGATCAGCGCCACCCCTTGTTCGATCAGCGCGGCGAGCGCGGTATCATCCACACACCCCTCATCCAGGGCCAGCGGCACACCAACGGCAAGGTGCGCCTTCACGCGGGCCGCAAACGCTTGTTCATCGAGGCGCGTGCCGCGTTTCAAAGTCATGAAATCAATGCCGGTCTGCGACACATACTGATGCGTCTGCGACGCGTTGCTGGGGACGCTGTTGTCATTGGCGGAATCCACGCACAGCACGCCGCCGCAGGGCACACCACACTGCCTGGCCGTGTCCGCGGCGGCGCGGGTCAGGCTGAGGTTCTCGGCCAGGGTAAGATGGGAGGCGTCCAGGCTGATGCCGTTGCATCCGTGGCGCACCCCACGCACGGCCGTTTCCACTGAGGATGCATCACGCAGATACAGCGCCACCGGGACGCTGGCCCGGCGCGCCGCGCACACCGCGGCGGCCAGCAATGCCGGCATATCCGCGGCCGATGTATTCACGCCCAGTATCACCGGCGCGCGTGATTGTTCCGCCGCATCCAGTATGCCGTGGATGAACTCCAGGCCGTACAGCTCGAAACTGCCCACGGCGTAGCGGTTGCGTGCGGCATGGGTCAGCATATCCCTAAGGTTCATTACCGGCATGACGCGGCTCCTTGCTGTATCAATGAATGATTCATGGGGTGGGCGAGTCCAGCAGTTCGATCCAGTGGCGCACAGGTACCCGGGCGGCGGTCTGCAGGTGAAGCTGACAGCCGATGTTGGCGGTGGCAATGATCTGCGGCGCGCCCGCCTGCAGTGCCTTGACCTTATTGGTGAGGAGTTGTTGGGAGAGCTCCGGCTGCAACAGAGAATAGGTGCCCGCCGAGCCGCAGCACAGGTGCCCGTCGCGCACCGCCGTCAGCTGATAACCCAACCCGCTCAGCAGCGGTTCCACGGTGTTGGTAACGCGCAGTCCGTGCTGCATGGTACAGGGCGCGTGGAAGGCGATCCGGGTATTGTGCGGGACGCCGCCCAGCGCCGCTGTGTCCTGCGCGGCGATTAATTCGCTCAGGTCCCGTGCCATGGCCGATACCCTGGCGGCCTTGTCCGCGTAGGCGGGGTCATGTTTGAGCAAGGTGCCGTAGTCCTTGATCATGAGACTGCATGCGCTGGCGGCACTGATCACCGTCTCGGCACCGGCCGCGATATGCGGCCACCAGGCATCGATGTTGCGGCGCATAAAGGACAACCCTTCTTTATGTGCCCCCATATGGTAACTGACGGCCCCGCAGCAGCCCGCCTTGGGCGGCGACAGGGCGGTGATGCCCAGCCGGTCGAGCACCCGTGCGGCGGCGGCATTGGTGCGCGGCGTGGCAGCCGGCTGCGCACAGCCCTCCAGCAGCAGCACTTTGCGCGCATGCTGGCGTTGCGGGCGCTCGCCCGCCAAGCGGTGCGGCGGCAGTTTGCGCTTGAGGGCGTCGGGCAGCACGAAGCGCACGGCCCGGCCGATACGCAGTGCCGCGCCGAAGCGCCGCGGGTGAGTCAGCACGGCGCGCAGTGCCCGTCGCAACAGGCGCTGGCTCAAGGGGCGCGGCACCTGTCTGTCGACCAACTCGCGGCCGATCTCCGCCAGGCGGGCATACTGGACACCGGAGGGGCAGGCCGTCTCGCAGGCGCGGCACGTCAGGCAGCGGTCCAGGTGAAGCTGCGTCTTTTCGGTGACCGGCGCGCCTTCCAGTGCCTGCTTGATGAGATAGATGCGCCCGCGCGGTCCGTCCAGTTCGTCACCCAACTGTTGATAGGTGGGGCACACGGCGGTGCAGAAGCCGCAGTGTACGCAGCTGCGCAGGATGTCATCGGCCTCGCGACCCTCGGGGGTGTTCTTGAGTTGCTCGCTGATGAATGTCTGCATGCGGGGTTTTTAAAGGTGGTTATGGTTTGGTGACAGTGTGCCATAGTGTAACTGCTGCGGTCGCGGTCTTCGAATTCTTCCTCAAAAGCGCTCCAGGTCTGGAAAGGGCAGGTCGCCGCGGTGTACATGCATGGCGCCGAATTCGGCGCAGCGGCGCAGGGTGGGGATCGCCTTGCCAGGGTTGAGCAGTCCCGCCGGATCGAAGGCGTGCTTGACGGCGTGGAACTGCGTCAATGCCGCGGACGGAAACTGCAGGCACATATGATTGATCTTCTCCATGCCCACGCCATGCTCACCGGTGATGGTGCCGCCGGCCTCAATGCATGTGGCCAATATATCACCGCCGAATTTCTCGGCCTTTTCCAGCTCGCCGGGTTTGTTGGCGTCATAGAGAATCAACGGGTGAAGATTGCCGTCGCCGGCATGAAAGACATTGGCCACCGGCAGGCCGTAACTGTCCGACAGCGCCGCGATGCGCTGAAGCACCCTGGCCAGATGCTTGCGCGGGATGGTGCCGTCCATGCAGTAGTAGTCCGGCGCGATGCGCCCGACGGCAGGGAACGCGGCCTTGCGTCCCTTCCAGAAGGCGATACGCTGTTGTTCATCCCGGGACGCGCGCACCTCGGTGGTGCCGCAGCCGCGGAGAATTTCCCGGACGCGGGTGGCCTGATGGATGACATCCTGTTCCGTACCGTCCACCTCGCACAGGAGAATCGCCTGCGCGTTGTCCGGATAGCCCGCGTGGACGTAGTCCTCGGCCGCCCGGATGGCGAGGCGGTCCATCATCTCCAGCCCGGCGGGAATGATGCCCGCGGCGATAATCGCCCCCACGGCGTTTCCCGCCTTGCCCACGTCGTCGAAGGCCGCCAGCAGTGCCTGGGCGTGTTCAGGCACCGGCAGCAGCTTCAGCGTGGCCTCGATGATGACCCCCAGCATGCCTTCGGAGCCGGTCATCAGTGCCAGCAGATCGTAGCCGGGGGCATCCAGGGCCTCGCCGCCCAGGGTAATGCGCTCACCCTCCGCGGTGACCACCTCCAGGCCCAGGACATTGTGCACCGTCAGGCCGTATTTCAGGCAGTGCACGCCGCCGGCGTTTTCCGCGACGTTGCCGCCGATGGTGCAGGCGATCTGGGAAGATGGATCAGGGGCATAGTACAGGCCGTACTGCGCCGCTGCCTCCGATACAGCCAGGTTGCGCACCCCGGGCTGGACCCGTGCCGTACGGTTCAGTGGATCGATATGCACAATGGCGTTGAACCTGGCCAGGCTGAGCACCACCGCGTCGCCTCGCGGCAGCGCGCCGCCGGACAGCCCCGTGCCTGCCCCACGGGCGATGACCGGTACGCGGTGCAAGTGACATAAGCGCATGACCGCCTGGACCTGTTCCACGGCGTCCGGCAGCGCCACGGCCAGCGGCAGGCGCCGGTAGGCGGACAGCCCGTCGCACTCGTACGGGTGCAGGTCTTCCTCTTCGTGGAGCAGCGCCGCCGCGGGCAGGACATTGGCCAATGCGGCGATCAAGACGCTTTTCTCGCGCTCGGACAGCGCCAGCTGCGTGTCATCGAGTGTGGTTTCCTTGTTTGCCATCGGCCGCGTATGCATTTGTTGCGTATATTATTTTTGTCATTCACCCAGGGCGTACGGCGCCGGGCGCGTCTCAGGGCATAAGCATAGCAACCGCGGCCGCTGATGGACAGGCGCGGGCGGAAACGGCGCTCAGGATGGCAAAAACCGAGCAAAGTCATTAGAATACGCGCAGAGGGGCGTTCTTGACGGTATTCAGTAGACTGTCGTAAAGTACTGCGCTTTCATGGGGCCATAGCTCAGCTGGGAGAGCGCTTGCATGGCATGCAAGAGGTCGGCGGTT
>CAYXAX010000201.1:0-4808 GCA_964463055.1 uncultured Gammaproteobacteria bacterium
CGCCGAGAGGATCTTCGGTTACGCCGCCGCCGAGGTGCTGGGCAGCAATATCACCATGCTGATGCCCGAGCCGTTCCGCGGCGCGCACGACGGTTACCTGCGCCGCTATGCCGACACCGGCGTCAGGCAGATCATCGGCAGCGGCCGCGAGGTGGTGGGGCAGCGCCGCGACGGCAGTCTGTTTCCCCTGGACCTGGCTGTGGGCGAGATCCCCCTGCCCGGCGGTCAGACCCTGTTCACCGGCATGGTGCGTGACATCACCGAGCGCAAAGTGGCCGAGCAGGAGGCCAAGCGCCGCCTGGACGAACTGGCCCAGGTCTCACGCCTGAGCCTGATGGGGGAGATGGCCTCGGGCCTGGCCCACGAGATCAACCAGCCCCTGGCGGCCATCGTCAATTACGCCCACGCCTGCCGGCGCCTGGTACAGGCCGGTCGCGCCGAGCCGGCGGTGCTGCTGGAGACCCTGGAGCAGATCGCCAAACAGGGCCAGCGCGCCGGGGAGATCGTCAGTCACCTGCGCCAATTCATTCACCGCGGCAAGACCGAGCGTACCCTGGCGGACATCAACGCCATCGTCTCCGATGTGATCAAGCTGCTGGGCCATGAGATCGAGGCCCAGCGGGTGGCGCTGCAGCTGGACCTGGACGGGTCGCTGCCGCCCCATGCCATGGATAAAATCCAGATCGAGCAGGTCATTCTCAACCTGGTGAAAAACGCCATCGACGCCATGCGGACCATGGCCCAGGATGCCCGCCGGCTGCACATTCGCACCCGCCGCCACGACGGCATGGAACAGGCCGTGGAGGTCATCGTCAGCGACACCGGCGAGGGCCTGCCCAAAGACGGGATCAACCGCGTGTTCGAACCGCTGTTCACCACCAAGCCCAACGGCATCGGCGTGGGCCTGTCCATCAGCCGCTCCATCGTGCGCGCCCACGGCGGGCGGCTGTGGGCCGAACCCAATCCCCGCGCCGGCGCGCAATTCCACTTTACCTTGCCGATCAGCGCCGACCGTGCCGGTAATGACTGAGCCCACCGTCCATATCGTTGACGATGATCCCGCCGTGCGGGATTCCCTGTCCCTCCTGGCGGGCAGTGCCGGGCTGCGCACGGCCACATTCGCCAGTGCAAAGGACTTCCTCGCTGACTATCACCCGACCCAGCCGGGGTGCCTGGTGCTGGACATGTACATGCCGGGCATTGGCGGCCTGGACCTACTGGAACAATGGGCGCACTCACAGCCGCCGCTGCCGGTCATTGTTCTGACCGGCCACGGCGACGTCCCCGCCGCGGTGCAGGCAATGAAAGAAGGCGCCATGGATTTTCTCCAGAAGCCCTTCGATGGCGAAATGCTCCTGCAGCGGATCCAGGACGCCATCGAACGCGACCGGGTCAGGCGACGCAACACCAGCGATCGCCAGGCCCTCGCCGTTCGTGTGGCCCGGCTGACACCCCGCGAAAGGGAAATAATGGACTTGATTGTCGGTGGCAAGGCCAACAAGGTGATCGCCATCGACTTGAATATCAGTGAAAGGACGGTTGAACTGCACCGCGCCAGAATTATGAAAAAAATGCAGGTCAAGTCCCTGGCTGAACTGGTCCAGACCGCAGTCATTTATCCAAAAACCGCGCGCCGACATACGGCATGAATGCATGCCGCCTCATTTAGGGGCCGTAGTGCCTCAGCCGCACTACATATCTACCGAGCCTGTTTGATTGATATCAATGTCAATGGATTATCATTACCTGTAATATCAGCATTAACCTGAAATTCATACACGCGATCAACCCGGCCATGTGCATATGGTTGCGCGTGAGAGTTACTTCCATGCGGTGCGCGGCATTGACATCAGAATCCCAGAACACTACCAACCCAACCGTCTATATCATCGACGATGACCCGGCGGTGCGCGATTCGGTGAGAATGCTGATCGAGTCTGATGGTTTAGCGGCATCCACCTTCAGCTCCGCGGAGGCATTTCTCAACGACCGCCCACCAGTGCTGGTGGGATGCCTGGTGCTGGATGTGCACATGCCCGGCATGAACGGTATTGAACTGCTCGAACACCTGCATGCCCGGGGAATCCATCTCCCGACAATCATCGTCACGGCTTATAAAGAGGAGAGCCTCATCAAACGCGCCCGTCAGGCCGGGGCGCATGCCGTGGTAATGAAGCCCTTCAAAGACGTTGAGCTCCTGCATCTGATCGAACAGAGCCTCGGCAGACACAAAAATAACGATCATGTCGCCCCACCCCCCTGAGAATTGCCCTTGCATACGTAGAAGTACGTATTCCCTCCCCTACACCGTTCCCGCTACATTGCCTTCACCGAATGTCCCAGCAGTCAGACAGGACAGAGAGGCGGGTGCTTACTTACGGGAGAGGTATTATGTCAAGTCGCTCACAACCATCAGATAGAAATATATTTAAAATGCCTTGCGGCAAATGCATGGTCAGCCAGCAGTGCCTCGGCTACGACCCTCATACGGGGGACTCATGCATACTCGACGACAACACCGGGCAACACATGCTAATGCACCGCGGAGAATACCTCTACCGTGCCGGCGAACCTTTCCAGGCCCTTTATATAATTCGTTCCGGAATGATCAAAACCTATTTCATTTCGGAAGACGGTGAAGAACAGATACTCGGCTTTCACCTGCCGGGGGAAATAATCGGCTTCGACGGTATCGCGGATGGTGAGCTGCCATCAAACGCCATGGCACTGGACACATCGAGTGTGTGCCGACTTTGCTTCGACAGCCTGGAAAAACATCATCACCACTCGGCACACTTGCAGAACGCCCTTCTCAAAGGCATGAGTCGGGAGATCCTGCGTCATGAGAATATGCTGATGCTGCTCGGCAAAAAGAAGGCTGACCAGCGTTTGGCATCGTTTTTACTGAATCGCTCCGTGTATCAGAGCGACCACGGCTACTCAGCCACCACGTTCACACTCGCAATGACCAGAACCGATATGGGAAAATATTTGGGCCTGACCGTCGAAACAGTCTCGCGTGTACTGTCGCGCATGCAGCTGCAAAAAGTCATCGCGGTCCAGACCAATCAGATCCGGATTCTGGATCTGCAGGCGCTGCAGGCGCTGGCGGGCGACCATCTGGGAAAAAAATCACAGACAATGGAACCGGCCGCCACTGCAACCGGCGTCGGCGCCATCAGCAGGCGCGCAAGAACGGCCATTTCCGCAACCACGGGAAAAAGCCTGCCCAGCTATTTGCATTAATGTGACATCTTATTGAATATAGTGAACTTACCCCCATGAGGGGCTGCACGCCCGGCCCGGCCCCGGCCAGGTCGCAGTGTGTTGCCCTATAAAAAAACACCTATTCATCCAAGACGTTAATTTATTTACCGCTTGTGGTCCACGGGAAAAAGTGTTTTATACTGTGTGCCAACACGGAAGGGCGGTGATTGGCCCGGTGTATTCACAGGGACAAGACACGGCCCTAGGTGCAATTACCCTGCGCGCGCAGAAACATGTGAAATTCCGCATAGTGATTTTCCGTTTTTTTTTGGAAGCATGGTGCGAACCGTGCAGCCGAAAAAATCGAAAATACGGCTCAAGGTATTGCGTTGCGGTGGCGGGAGCATTATTTGTGTCGGGCTCGAGGGTTTGATATTGACCGATTTTTTATAATGTGATCTAGTGAATGTTTGTTATACGGTCGACGGTCGTCGAAAATTTATACTTACGGATTTTTACAAAAACAATAAGTCATACGGAGGAATGCCTATGAACAGTGAACAGGATGTATTAGTCGTCGTCTCAAAGCTCAAAAACTATATCCGATCAAAAGCGGACATGAATACATCGGGTAACGTGACTGCCACGTTGTCTGAAATCATCCGCCGCAAGTGTGATGAGGCCATCGAAAAGGCCAAGCAGGATGGCCGCAAAACCGTGATGGACAGAGATTTCTCCTGATGAGAAGAGACCTCTCTTCCTGACCCTCTCCCGCCCGCCTTCTCCCAACTGCCGGGGGAAGGTGGGCAAATTTTCCGCTTGGATCGCTCCGCAACGATCATTTTCCCGAACTTACTTCCACCCACGGCAAAGTTCTCAGCGGAGATATGCACGGTCGTGGGTGACCCAGGATACGCCGCCAGACGCGACACGTCCCGTAGCGGGAAAGGCGATTACACGCGGCGCTTCAGCAACACCCGCAACTTTTCCACTCGACGCCCATGACGCGGCGGGCAAACATCAACAGATGCGATGACACGGCTTTGCCAAAGCCCTGACCCCGCCTGCGATGACAGCCACCTGCCGCAACCAGCATTCCCATTCAAATATAGCGTATTACCCGATTTTTCAGGCCGCCATTGTCTTGGATAACAGACATCGCACCGAGGGCTTGAAAAGTTGTAATTAACAGGCCAAGATGCCCCTATGGCACGCCCGTTACGCATCGAATATCCAGGTGCGGTTTACCACATCACCACCCGTGGAAACGCTGGTCAGTCTGTGTTCCTCGACGACTACGACCGCGCCGCATTCCTTACGACTTATGCCGAGGTCGGCTCGCGCATGCAGTGGCGTTGCTATGCCTATTGTCTGATGGACAGCCACTATCACCTGGTGATCGAGACGCCCAAAGCCAACCTCTCCAAAGGCATGCGTCAGCTCAATGGGGTGTACACCCAACGTTTCAACCAGCGCCACGATCGAAGCGGTCACCTCTTTCAAGGCCGATACAAGGCCATTGTCGTGGAGCGCAACCGCTATTTGCTGGATGTCTGCCGCCATGTGGTACTCAACCCGGTACGCATGGGCATTACGCGAAA
>CAYXAX010000202.1:0-4789 GCA_964463055.1 uncultured Gammaproteobacteria bacterium
TCGATGTTGACGAAGCCCATGAGGGCGTCCATGAGGAAGTTGACCTTGTCGAACAGAAAAGCGGAATGGGTCAACAGCGATTCGATGTCGCGGGAAATCTCGCGCAGCTTGTCCACCTGGTCGCCGCTGAGCTTGACGTTGCGCAGCATGAATGACAGCGCGCGCTGGGTATCCATGAGGCTCAGCCGCGCCTTGCCGTTGGTGTCCTCGTGCGCGGCGATCTGCGACAGCAGCACCTCCATGTTGCCGTTGTTGCGCGCCATGACGTTCTGGCCCACGCCCTCGAGGCCGGTGTAGACCTGCTCGAGCACGTCGGCCAGGCGCTCCACCTTGGCCTCGAACAGGGACAGCAGGATGGACATGGCATCGGCGACCAGCCCGGGCTGGCGGCGCGCCTGGAGGCGGAATTTGCGAAACGTGGCCAACTCCTCGTCGCGCAGGCTGAACAGTCGCCCGTCGCGCAGGGTAAACGCCACGGTGACGTTGACGGGGGTGTCCTCGAAGTCATGGAAGAAAAAGGAATGGACGTGCAGGCCGTCATCGTCCTTGTAAAAACGCGCCGTCTCCTCGATCTCCTTGAGCTCCTCCGGCGTCGGCAGGGGCTGCTGGTAGATATCCATGACACGGCTGCGCTCCTCCGGCGAAGGCGCCACCAGATCCACCCAAATCACGTCCTCGGGCAGCGGATCGCCTTCCGTGAGCGGCGTCTGAACCAGGCGTCCGTTGTTCAATGAGAATACGTTGAGCATCTACTGTCTCCACGGCGCCGGCCAGAGCGCGCCGTTTGCGGCGGCCTATTATCGGCCAAGCGATGGAGATTGCCAAATCCGCAAGGGACCGCTGGCCGTACTGTTTATATCGACGTCCAAGCGGTGAAGCGCAGGGGAATGCGCCGCTCGGGGGCTATGGCCTGCGATAGAACACCACGTAAAACCGCACATCCCCCAGGGGCGTCACCCGGTGTCGGAGGGTGGGGACGATAATCCCCGGCGTGGCGGCGTCCAACACCAGGTCGCAGCCGTCCAGGTCATCCACGTGATAGATAAGACGGCCCTGGGTGACATGGATCCTGCCCCATACCCCCGCCCGGGTGGCGTGGTCCTTCAACAGGCCGGCGGGAACGGAGACGGTGTCGAATTCGGGCGTTTGCTTGTAGGCGGTCAATCCCTCCGGCCAATCCAACCGCTCACACCGGACACAGGCGTGACGTTGACCCAGGGCGGCGCGACGACCTGCCTCACTCACCACCCAGGGCCGGTTCATGAAGGGCGGGTTGTGCCGCACGTGCACACCGTGGCCGCAGTCCAGCTCGGCCACCCAGTCTTGCGCCTCATCCTGGTGAAACCCCACAATGACGCGCTGTATGGTCATTGATACCGTCCCCCGAGCTCGCGGCGCACCTCGGCCGATGCCGTCACAGCCAGCTGCCCCTGGAGACCCACTCCGCCAGCGTAGTGGGCTGAATACCCGATTCCGCGGCACAGGCCTCGATATCCGCCCCGTAGCCCACCGCATCGAACCACTCCAGCATGACGGCGAAATCCTCGTTGAATTTGCGTACCTCTTCGATGGGCACCGGGACAAACTCCACATGGGTGGCGGTGACGACGCTGAGCGTGCGTGCCGCGTCCGGCATGGTGGTGGCGTAGCCGGCGATATCCATGGCCCTGCGATTCAGTGCCTCGTGATGGGTGAACGCCCAGCAGCCGTACTTGCCGATATCCGCTACGGCGATCATCTGCAGTATCGTGTCCGGTTTGATGCCGACCATCAACCTGCCATTGTCGATGCCCGGCTTGAACCATGGCGACAGAAAGTTATCCATGAAAAACACCGGCCGGATGATGGTGTACGAGGGCAGGTCCAGTGAGCGAATCTCTTCCTCCACCCGCCACTTGTTGTCGAAGTGGGGAATACCGGTGTTGCGGTCCGCCGATGCCACGGAGCTGTATACAAGATGCTGCACACCGAGTTTCTTGGCCAGGTGCGCCACGCGCTTGCCCTGCTCCTCTTCCCGCGCGGCCCCCGCCTCCCAGGTGTTCTGAACGGAGAACACACCCCACGCCCCGCGCATGACCTGTTCCACCGCGCGGGTATCGTTCAGATCACCGGCAACCACTGTGGCGCCCTGCCTGGCCAGTTTGCGCGCGGCTTCGGAATCGGGCTTGCGGGTCATGGCCCGAACACGGTAGCCGCGATTCAGCAGCTCGCCGGCCACGGCGCCGCCCTGCTTACCGGTGGCGCCAAGAACAAGGATGGTGCGGTCGTTTGGCATGATAAAAACTCCTTATCAGACCATTGATTTGTTCGTGCAGAACACCCGTCACGGGATATCTGGCTGAATAGCGACTTGCTCTTCGTGGAAGAAAGGCGGGTGTAAATAGTCGCTGTTCCGGACTACTCGCCGATATTTGGAGCCGCGGCGCACGGCTGTAATGACCTT
This sequence comes from uncultured Gammaproteobacteria bacterium, assembly GCA_964463055.1. GTDB lineage: Bacteria > Pseudomonadota > Gammaproteobacteria > CAWJPQ01 > CAWJPQ01 > CAWJPQ01. The sequence goes on from CAYXAX010000202.1 coordinate 2,444, forward strand.
CGTGCCGTTTACCTGCATGAAGTGAAATGTATGATCGGATTATAAATCCGCGACAACCGCAATGATACGGGCTTAACCGCGATTTAAGTTTAGACACACTACAATGCAGAAATACTGCTCGTGTTGCGTACAGCGATGCGGGACACGCCAAGTCCCGCAGCACTATGCCGCGCCGTAGTTCGCAATCACCTTGATGATCCTGGCGGCGGAATCAATCTCCATGAATTCCGCGGATTTCGTGTTGATCTGGTTGGTGTAGCACAGCACGATGCTGTTAATCCCCCACATTACATCCGTTAATTCAAAGCGCAGTTCGGGGTAAACCGCGAGGCCTTTGCGGAAATACGCCCTCAGGGCCGCCTTGCCGCGCACTGCTCCGTCGGGCACACCGAGCAGCCTCGCCGCCACCGGCGAGACCAGCACCACGTCGTCGGCGTAGTGTTCGATGATGCGGTCCAGGTCATGACTATTCCATGCCTCGATCCAGTGATGGGCAAGCGCATGGGCATTCTCCTTGGTGAGCATATCTGCGCCCCCTGGGACAGTGAATACTAATACCCTGATGAAGTTACTGCAGCAGTGTCGCGCCGTGGGCCAGGCCCAGCGGGGCCAGACGATCGATGCGCGACAAGGTGTCGGCGTCCAGCCGGATGGCCGCGGCAGCGGCGTTCTCGTCGATACGCAGGGGTTGGCGGGTGCCGGGGATGGGGATGATGTCTGGTCCCTGGTGCAGCAGCCAGGCCAGCGCCAGTTGTGCCGGGGTGACGCCCTTGGCGCGCGCCAGCTGCATGAGCGGCGCGAACCGCTCGCGGTTGTGAATCAGATTTCTGCCGGTAAAGCGCGGGTTGTTATTGCGAAAATCATCCTTGCGCAGCCCGTCCACGGCGCCGGTGAGAAACCCGCTGCCCAGAGGTGACCACGCCACCAGCGCGATGCCCAGGTCGCGCAGCGCCGGCAGCAGCGCGGCCTCCACCTCGCGCCGCCACAGGGAATACTCGTACTGCACCGCGGCGATGGGGTGGACGGCGTGGGCGCGGCGCACTTCATCTGCGCTGACATTGCTCAATCCAAGATAACGCACTTTGCCCGCTGTGACCGCCTCGGCCATGGCGGCGACGGTCTCCTCGATGGGCGTGGCGGGATCGGGGTAGTGGGCATACCACAGGTCGATGACGTCGACACCCAAGCGGACGAGACTGGCGTCCAGGGACTTTCGCACGTACCCGGCGGTACCGTTGATGCGCAGGGAAAACCCCCAGCCGGTGGGCAGCTCCGTACCCCTCTCACGGGGATCGAACACGATACCGAACTTGGTGCACACAAACGCCTGGTCGCGGCGGCCGGCGATGGCGCGGCCGATCAGCGTCTCATTGTGGCCGTTGCCATAGGCGTCCGCGGAATCGAGAACGTTCATGCCCGCATCCAGGGCATGGCGCACGGTATCCACCGCCCGGTTCTGGTCGGAAGTACCGTAATAACCCTCGTGGACCATGGCGCCGTAACCGATGCAGCCCACTTCGGGCCCGTCCACACCCAAGCGCCGTTTCGCAATCATAGGCGGACTCCTTAAGAATAAGGTTTCCCCGCACCGCTCACTGCGCGGACGGGTCAGGCATGGTGTAGTCCCTTTCCACACGGCACACCTGGATACGAAACGCCGAGTAGAATTTTTCCCTGCCCAATTTCTGCGCCTCCCGGTGCCTGGGGTGCGCACGCCAGGCATCATGGGCATCCTGCGATGCAAACTCGACTATGGAGACGCGCTCGCCGTCCTCGGCACTGAACGTCTTCATGGAGACGAACCCCGGCATGGTGTGCACCAGCGACTTCATGTCAGCGGCCACCCGGGCGTATTCTTCCTCGTGTTCCCGATGCAGGCGGGAGCGAAAGATGGTGACGATCATGGGCGTTCCCCTCGCTGCGCCGGGCCGGCAGGCGCGGTATCGACCAGGATATTAATGGATACCCGGCCCATTGAGAACACATTTGTACCCTTCACCCCGGCACCGGGTCTGCCATGAACCTTATCGCGGTCCCGTGGAACGGCGGCGGGCCTAGCCGATCCTGACACTGCGCATGGAGATGGACCCCAGGGTGATCTGCTCGGTGAGAAACACCAGCTCGTCTTCTTTTTCCCGCAGGCCGAGCACGTACAGCAAGGGCAGGTAGTGTTCATTGGAAGGCACCGCCATACCCGCCGTCTCCCCCAGTTGCTGGTAATAAACCAGATCGCTGTGTTTGCCGGCCACAATCGCCTCTTTTACAAAGCGGTCGAATTCCACCGCCCAAGGGAATGCCGTGTCCTCCCACACCACGGTGGACAGGTTATGCACGATATTCCCGCTG
>CAYXAX010000203.1:0-4753 GCA_964463055.1 uncultured Gammaproteobacteria bacterium
GGTCGCAGGTCGCAGGTCGCAGGTCGCAGGTCGACAATATGTTACGACCTACTTGGAGCGTTTAGTTTACTCCCGCACCCTTCGCTTCGCTCTCCCCTGTGAGGGAAGAGCGAAGCGAAGGGTGGAGCCATAGCTATTTGACGAAAAGGATCGCAATAATGGGCCGCTCTCCCATCGGCGCAGTAGAGCAGTCCTACGTCCGACAGGCTGCTAGCTTGAAAAAGTGAGGGTTACCGGTTTTGATGAAGGTGACTGTCAAATCAAGTCATGACTACTACACTGGTTCTGTCGCTGTGTTTATCGTTTTCCCAATCTGAAACCTGTGACCTGTGACTTTATTATTGCTGTTTCGGCCACGCGACTTTGAAGGGAAAATCCATAACGACGCTCTTCTCGTCACATTTGACTTCGAATTCAAGCACCCAGTCCCCGCCCATGCTGAAGACCCCGCTCTCCTTACGGTAGATACCCGACGTAATCGCCTGTTCCATGTCGTAGTACTTTTTGTCAGTATCCATGGTCATGCCGGGCATGTACTGGCGGAATCTCACCGGACAGTTCGCCAAGGCGGGGTGGCCGCGGTAGTGCAGAACCGACGTCACCACGGCCGGCTTACCGATGCGCGGGGGCTCGGGGTCGGTACGCACCGCCAGGACATAATCACCCTTCATCTTGGTCCATGTCTCGCGATTGTCGGAACAACCCAGCAATACAAGACAGAGGCTTAACAGTGTAACTCTGCCCCACCACGATGATCTCACACCCATTCTGACTGAATCTCCACTCATTGTACCGGCCCGTGCAATGTTAACACACCCTGCGGCGCGCGGTTCAGACGGTGATGCGGAGTCTATTATGACAGAAGGCGCGATGGCGGAGCGGTTGCATTTCGCTGGAAAGGGCGCGGCGGACTTATACTTCCTTGACGGCCTCGCTCACCTTTTGCAGTGGCTGGGGCCGCTGAATACCGTAGCCCTGGGCATAGTCCACATTCAATTCCCGCAGCTTCGCCAGGATCTCGAGGTTCTCCACCGATTCCGCGATGGTCGCGATGCCCATTACGTGCCCCACGTTGTTGATGGACTCCACCATGGCGTAATCGATGGGATCGTGGGTCATATCGCGCACAAAGCTGCCGTCTATTTTCAGGAAATCCACCGGCAGATTCTTGAGATATGTAAACGATGACAACCCGCTGCCAAAGTCATCCAGCGAAAATCTACACCCCAGGTCCTTGAGCTCATTCATGAACTGGAGCGCCTTGCTCATATTCGCGATGGCGGCGGTCTCAGTGATCTCAAAACAGATGGATGCCGGCGGCAGAACGTACCGCGCCAGCCGGTCTTTTACGAAGTGCAGAAAATTTTCATCTCCCAGGGATGTACCGGACACATTGATGGCATAAGTCGCCGGCGCGGTATCACCGTCTTCTCCTTGCAGTGATCCATACAATGAAAATACCGTTTCGATAACCCAGCGATCCAAAGCCGGCATGATATTGTAGCGCTCCGCCGCGGGTATAAATGCCATGGGCAATATGATGCGCCCTTTGTTGTCCACCATTCGCAGCAGAATCTCATGATGGTCTCTGGCGCCTGGTTTGTTCGACAATGTCATTATGCGCTGGGAATACAGCTTGAAACGCTTCTCGTCGAAGGCCTTGTTGATATGGGACACCCACTGCATCTCGCCCTGGCGCTGGCGCAATTCCGTATCATCAGGTGTATATATGTAGACGCGATTGCGGCCCTTGTCCTTGGCGGCATAGCACGCGGCGTCCGCGGCGCTGAGCAACTCCACGACGCTCTCACTGTCGGAATTGATCGCCACGAGACCAATGCTGGCTCCCACCTCGAACGTCTTGTCCTGCCACACAAAGCGGAAATCGTTTACCGTCTGACACAGCATATTTGCAATCAATTGCGCCTGCTGCATGGGGCACTCGCCCAACAGGACACCGAACTCATCACCTCCGAGGCGGGCCAGTGTATCGCGGTTTCTTATCTTTCCCTGCAACAGCGTTGAGAGCTGACGCAGCAGCTCGTCACCCGCGATATGACCGCAGGTGTCATTGACCACTTTAAACTGATCCAGATCCATGTAGCACAATGCATGCTGCGTTCCGTTTTCCTTGGCGCTCTTCAGAAGATGCTCCAGGCGCCTCTCGAATTCATGGCGATTGACCAGACCCGTCAAGGCATCGTGGGTGGCTTGATAGGAGATCTTGCGCGCCAACCCACGAACCTCGGTAATGTCGCGAAGAATCACTACTGCGCCAATGACCGCCGACGAACGGTCACGTATCGGCGCGGCGGTCAGTTCTATGGCGAATTCGCTGCCATCACGGCGCAGCAGCAGTGTATGCAGAGGCAGTGAGACGATACGCTCCTCGGACAGGCTCGTGGCGATGGGATTGTCAATGACGTTACCGCTCACTTCGTCCACCAGGTGACAGATTACCGGCAGCGGCAGGCCACATGCCTCATCGTTGGCCCAACCGGTGAGTTGTTCCGCCATAGGATTCAGGTAGTCCACAGTGCCCTCGGCGTTGGTAGTGATGACGCCGTCACCGATGGATTGCAGCGTCACCTGGGCGCGCTCTTTTTCCTGAAACAGGGCCTCCTCGGCGCGCTTGCGCTCCGTAATATCCGTCCTGATCGCCACATATTGAGACGGCCTGCCGTGACCGCTCATGAATGGCACGATGCTGGACTCAACCCAGAAGTAACCGCCGTTTTTCTTCTTGTTCTTGATCTCTCCGCGCCATACCTTACCGTGGGCAATGGTCTCCCACATCTCCTCGAAAAATTCCTCGCTGTGATGTCTGGAGTTGAAGATGCGGTGATTCTTCCCCATGAGCTCATCCCTTGAATATTGGCTGATCTCGCACATCTTGTCGTTGGCGTAGGTTATATTGCCGTCCACATCGGCGATGCTCACGATAGAGTGCTGATCCAAAGCGAACTTCTGGTATTCAAGATTGGTAACGGTCTCCTGCAGTGCCTGGGTACTGCGGCGCAGCTGCAGCATGATGTAGGCGATATAACCCAATAATACGATTGAAAACAAATACAGGTACAGGCGGTAGATATTCGTCTCGCGCACACGCGCCTCATGGGCGGCGTTATATGCCTCCGTGAGCTCATTGGTCTTGGTTGAGATCGGCAGTGAAATTATCTTCTCGACCAACGGATCCACCTGTGACTTATGGGCGATAATCACACTGGCATGAGTCAGCACATTATCCAGATCACGCGCCATGGCTTTTGGGTAGATATCCTTGGTCGCATGCAACGCCTTTATATCCGCATCGATATGACCGGCAAGTTCATCGGTGGGATTGATATTGTAAATCAGAGTGTCGCTCAGCAAATCGATGACCGGGAGCAGCGTCAACGTCTTGTCATGACTTGATGATATGGTAGTGGCGAGATTGTCGGCGGCGATGGGAAAGTAGTGCAGGGAGTTTCTCAAAATCGAGTTTTGCGACTTGAACCGCTCCACCAAAGGCCCGCGCTCGTGCAGCAATGCGCCCAGATCCGCGACCATTTTGTGTATTTTTCCGCTCTCGTCATTGACGATGGTTGTCAGCGGCCCCTCTTTAAAGTCTTTGTACAGCGCATCCAGGCGATCCGTACTCGCGACGATATTATCGTAATGTCCTACCAGACCATAACGGGACTTGAGTACTTCCTCCTTCAACGATGTATCCACCTGCTTGAATTCCCGCAGGCTGTTTAGGATGTGGATATGCCGATCCGTATCGACGGCCTGCGTCTTGACATACAAAAACGTCAACACGAACACAGCCGCAAGGCTGACAAGAACCTGTTTTAACCAGCCTGGGACCATAGCGCGCGCCCGTTGTATTTACCCGTCAGGGTCTTGAGAAACTTAACGATATACCCGACCTCCTCAGGTGAAAGTTTACGGCCCAGCTGATAGGTGGCCATGTCATTGACGGCACCCCGTAACGTGGTTTCCGTCCCGTCGTGAAAATACGGCGAGGTCAACGCGACGTTACGCAGACTGGGCACTCGGAATTTATGCATATCCGCCTTGTCGCCGGTGATATTAAAGCGCCCATTGTCGGCCTTGGTGATATTGCCGCGGTCACCGAAGTAATCCGCCATGACACCAAAGGTCTCGAACATATTTCCGCCCACATTCATTCCCTGATGGCACGAAATACAACCATAAGACTTGAAAAGCTCGTAGCCGTGCCTCTCGTCTGCTGTAATCGCGTCTTTATCTCCCATCAAATATTGGTCGAAGCGTGATCCCGGCGTCACCAGGGAGCGGTCGAATGTAGCCAGCGCATCGATGATGTTGTGCTTGGTAATCCCGTCCGAATAAACGTCATTGAACGCGGCCACGTAACCGGGATCCGTGTTGAGTCTGCGCACCACCTCCGGCCAGGCGGCGGCCAGCATCTTTGGCTCGGTGACCGAGATATCGATGGCCTGCTCCAGCGACTCCGCGCGGCCATTCCAGAACAGCCTGAAGTTGCGCGCGCTGTTGAATAAACCGAGAGTGTTTACGTCATTCAGATCGCCGCCCACCCCCGCTGAATACACCACATGGTTGGTACCGCCTTGGGTCAGGTCGTGACATGTTGCACAGGATATGGAATTGTCCTTTGATAGCTGTGGGTTGGAAAACAACCGTCTGCCGAGTTCCACCTTGCCGGGATCCAGGCCCTCGGCAGGCCTTACGGGCTGTATCGGTTCGTCGACGGAATACTTGGACAGTG
>CAYXAX010000204.1:0-4716 GCA_964463055.1 uncultured Gammaproteobacteria bacterium
GAGGGAGAAGGAACCAATCGCATACCCCCACTCCATGACGTCATTCTTCCACCCAGGGAGAGGGTCGGGGTGCGGGAGAGTGATAGAAAACTTTCCATGCTCATGAATGCATAATTTATCGATCGCCCTCATCCTAACCTTCTTCCATTGGGAGAAGGGATCAGTAATCCACCAAATGACGCTGTCATTCTCCCTCTCCCTCTCAGGGAGAGGGCTGGGGTGAGGGGGAGTAATTATGCAGGCTTATTGCCCTCGAATCACCCCTAAATCTATTCATCTTCAGGTCTTTCAAGCTTAAACCGATCCCGCGCCGCCTTGGCACGCGCGTACAACTCGCCAAGGTCGTCCGCCTTGTCCTGCTGCAGCATGTCCATGACGGTCTGCAGGCGGGATTGAAAATCGCTCAATATGGTCAGCAGGTGCTCGCGGTTAGCCAGGCAGATGTCGCGCCACATGGCCGGGTCGCTGGAGGCGATGCGGGTGAAGTCACGGAACCCCCCGGCGGCGAAGCGGAAGATCTCCGCGCCGGCTTCCTGTTGCAGCAGGCAGTCCACCAGGGTGTAGGCGAGCACATGAGGCAGGTGGCTGGTGGCCGCCAGCACCTGGTCGTGATGGTCCACTTCCATCTCATCCACGCTGGCGCCGGCGCTCTGCCACAGACCGCGGACAGCCGCCACGGCATCGGGGTCGGTTTCCTTGAGGGGGGTGAGGATGACCCGGTGGCGGGCGAACAGATCTCCCCGCGAGGCCTCCACGCCGGTGCGTTCGTCCCCGGCGATGGGGTGCGCGGGTACGAACCGGGGCAGGCGATCTGCCAGTGTCTTGCGCGCCATCTCCACCACGATTCCTTTGACGCTGCCGACATCGGTGACAACAGCGGTATCGGTGAGCACCCCGGCAAGCCGTCTTAGAATTTCCTCCATGGCGCTGATGGGCGTGGCGATCACCACCATGTCCGCACCGGCCACCGCCGCCGCCAGGTCCGGCTCAGCGCGGTCGATGACGCCGAGGTCCAGCGCCCGCCGCAGCTGCGCATCGCCGCGTCCCCATCCGACGATCTCCTTCACCGACTTGGCCTCCTTGGCGGCGCGTGCCAGCGAGCCACCGATGAGGCCGACGCCGAGAATGGTGAGGCGGTTCAACATGATCCGAAGACAGGTCGCAGGTTGCAAGGCCCGGGTTGCAAGTCGCAGGTCGCAGCTCGCAGGTCAATTGCCATCATGGCTTTCCCACTTAGCTTAGCGAGGAGAAGATTTGGAAAAGAGGATTGATGACGTAGTTTAAGCATGATTGCCATTACTCCCCCTCACCCCTGCCCTCTCCCTGGGAGGGAAGAGCGAAGCGAAGGGTGCGGGGGGAAGAGTGATACTCTCTCCGATGAGTGCATTCCTTCTCCCTCTCAGGGAGAAGGCCAGGATGAGGGGGATCAGAAGAGATATATTCCGATCCGAGACTTTCGGCTTGCGGCCTGCGCATCATTTATTATTACTCCCCCTCATCCCTACCCTCTCCCTGGGAGGGCGAGGGAGTAAACTTGAAACCCGCAACGCGAAACTCGAAACATGTCTGCTGACCTGTGACCAGTTTAATGTCTTCAAAGAATCGCCGCCGGATACGAGCCCAGCACCTTGAACAGGGTGGTGGCCTCGTCCAGCTCACGCAGCGCGGCGACCACTTTCTCGTCCTGGGCGTGACCCTGGATATCCACAAAGAATATGTAATCCCACATGCCGCGGCGGGAGGGGCGGGACTCGATGCGGGTCATGGAGATACCGTGCCGGCCGAAGGGTTCCAGCACGCCGTACAGGGCGCCGGGGCGGTTGTTCACTGAAAACAGCAGTGAAGTCTTGTCGCGGCCGCTGGGCGGACTGGCGTTGCGCCCCATGACCAGAAACCGGGTGGTATTGTTGGGTTCATCCTCGATATTGCCGGCCAGTATGTCGAGCTCATAAACTTTGGCGGCGTTTTCGCCGGCGACGGCCGCGGCCTTGTCTTCCTGCGATGCGCGGCGCGCCGCTTCGGCATTGCTGCTCACCGCCGCTCGCTTGGCGTGGCTCAAGTGGTTATCCAGCCAGTGCTGACACTGAGCCAGGGCCTGTTGATGACCGTATACCACCTGCACCTGTTCCACCGCGCCGGCCTTGGCCAGCAACTGGTGGCGGATGCGCAGCTCCACCTCGCCGCAGATCTTCAGCGGCGAGTTGATGAGCAGATCAAGGGTGCGGACGATGGCCCCCTCGGTGGAGTTTTCCACCGCCACCACGCCGTGGTGGGCCGTACCGCTTTCGACGGCGCGGAATACCTCGTCGATGGACTCAACGGGGGAAGCGGTGACGAATTGGCCGAAGTGCTTGAGGACCGCTTCCTGGGTATACGTCCCCTCCGGACCAAGGAAGGCGATATTGAGTGGCCGCTGCAGCGCCAGGCACGCCGACATGATCTCGCGGAACAGGCGCACGATGTCCTTGTCATCAAGAGGCCCCTGGTTGCGCTCGATCACCTTGCGCAGAATCTCCGCCTCGCGTTCCGGCCGGTAGTAATCCTGATCGGCCCAGGCCTCGCCCTTGAGCCGGGCGACTTCCTTGGCGCAGCCGGCGCGTTCGCTGATCAGCTTTTGCAGCTGTTCATCCAACTGGTCGATGCGCGCGCGGATTTCCTGCAGGTTGTCCATAGTTCACAGACCACGCCATCGAAGAAAATACATCGGTTTTACGCCTTCTTATACATAGTCGCAGGTCTCAGGTTTCAGGTCGAAGGAAACACATCCATTACTCCCCCTCACCCCGGCCCTCTCCCTGGAAGGGAGAGGGAGAAAAAACCAAGGCTTTTGGTGGCAGTCTATTCCTTCCCCCTCTCAGGGAGAAGGTCAGGATGAGGGGGAGTGATAGCATCAAACCTTTTTGATCCCCCTCATACCAACTGCACTGTCCGTGGCTTTGCCGCTAGTCGATGACCCGCACCGAGAGCACGCCTTTGATCCCGGCGATCTCTTTCACCGCCGCATCGGAGATCTTCGGTTCCACGTCGGCCAGAGTATAGGCAATATCACCCTTGGATTTGTTGATCAGGTCGATGATGTTCAGGTTCTCCTTGGCCATGGCGGTGGAGATCTGGCCCACCATATTGGGCACATTGGAATTTACGATACCGATGCGGCAGCCTTCCGTCCTGGGCATAAACACCTCGGGAAAATTCACCGAGTTGAGGATATTGCCGTTTTCCAGGTAGTCCATGACCTGGTCCACCACCATGACGGCGCAGTTGTCCTCGGCCTCTTTAGTGGAGGCGCCGAGGTGCGGCAGGGCGATAATCCGCTTGTGCTTGTTGGCGACGTTGCCGGGAAAGTCGCATACATAGCTGTATAGCTTACCCGTGTCCAGCGCCTGAACCACCGCCTTTTCATCGACGATGCCATCGCGGGAGAAATTGAGGATCACGCCGCCGTCCTTCATCACGCGGATGCGATCTGCGTTGACCAGTCCCTTGGTGGCGTCGAGCAGCGGCACATGCACCGACACCGCGTCGCAGCGGGAAAACAGCTCGTCGATGGTGGTGGCCTTCTTCACCTGTGAAGACAGCATCCACGCGCTGCTCACGGTAATGTCCGGGTCGTAGCCGATGACCTTCATACCCAGCTGCTGGGCGGCGTTGGCCACCTTGACACCGATGGCGCCGAGGCCGATGACCCCCAGGGTACGTCCCGGCAGCTCGAAGCCCACAAAGTTCTTTTTGCCGGCCTCCACCTGCTTGTTGATCTCGGCGTCATCCCCCTGAACGGAACGCGCGAAGTCCCACGCCTGGCAGATATTGCGGTAGGCCAGTAACAGGCCCGCCAGGACCAGCTCCTTCACCGCGTTGGCGTTGGCGCCGGGGGCGTTGAATACCGGTACGCCGCGGGTGTTCATCTTGTCCACGGGGATATTGTTTACCCCGGCGCCGGCGCGGCCGATGGCCTTTACCGTCTCCGGAATATCCATGGAATGCATGTTATGAGAGCGCAGCAAAATGGCGTCGGGGTGGCCGATCTCCGAGGCCACCTCATAGCGGTCGCGCGGCAATCGATCCAGACCTTCCCTGGCAATATTATTTAAAGTCAATATCTTAAACATAATTATTCCAGCAATTCCTGAAGATGTAGTTGGCTCGAAATCCGAAACTAGGGACTCGAAACCGGGTTGGCTAGCCGTGGCGCTTTGCAAAATCGGCCATGAAGTCGACCAGCTTGTCGACGCCGGCCTCCGGCATTGCATTATAAATACTGGCACGCATTCCGCCCACCGAGCGGTGCCCTTTCAGCGCCACCAGCCCGGCCTTCTTGGATTCCTCGAGGAATGCGCCATCCAGGCTGTCATCCCGCAGGGTGAAGGGTACGTTCATCCACGAGCGGCTGTCGGCCTCCACCGGGTTGTTGTAGAAGTCCGAGCCATCGATGGCGGCGTAGAGCTTCTGGGCCTTGCGCTTGTTCACCTGCGCCATGGCCTGCAGCCCGCCGTTGCGCTTCAGCCAGTCGAACACCAGGGCCGCAATGTACCAGGCGAACGTCGGCGGGGTGTTGTACATGGAGTCGTTGTCGGCGTGAACCTTGTAATCGAACATCACCGGCGCGCCGGCCACGGGCTGGCCGATCAAATCCTCGCGCACGATCACCACCGTGATGCCGGCGGGACCGATGTTCTTCTGCGCACCGGCGTAGATCAGCGCGAACTTGGATACGTC
>CAYXAX010000205.1:0-4691 GCA_964463055.1 uncultured Gammaproteobacteria bacterium
AAGTTGTTCCTTCCAGAACCGCCAACCGGCCCATGATGGACCGGCGGCGGGCATGTCCCTGGTGGCGAAGATCACCAGGAGTTTATAGACGGGTTTGGGTATCGGGTTAGTCCCGTTCTCGTAACGTTTCCAGCTTGACACCGACACTCCGCAAAGGTCCGCAGCTTCGGCAATAGAAAACCCACCGACAGCCCAACGTAGTTCCTTTACATTGGTGGCTGATATTATTCCGGCCATGGCAGTACATATGCAGAGGGTATGCCAATCAAAGGCTTATAAGGGCTAGCTTATTGAGGCGACGGCGACGTGACTTCGCATAATGTATACCTGGTCAGGGGCATGAGACAGCCCCCCGGTGGTCGGCCATCCCATGTTTGAATATAAACAGGTCCTGATATTCCTGGTAAGCCGCATCGAGGTTCGTCGCGTCCCGTTCCAGACAATGCAACCGCTGACGATCCCAGTGCGCCCGGCGAAGGTCCGACTGGCGAAACCCACGGGCCAGGTCCGGGGCGTACAGTTCGCCATCGACCAGACGCCATCCTCTCCAGCCGAGGACGTCCAGATAGCCCGCACGCAGGCGTAAGAGGCTTCGTGCCCACTCCGGCATCCCCGCTGTTTTCCAGCGTCTGAGCGTCCGGCTGGTGCGTCCGAGAAAGGTTTGCAGTGCTTCCCAGGTCAGTGCCGCTTCCATGGCAAGGGAGGAAAGTTCCAAAGACCGGGGAGGGTTTGGCGGGGTGACGCCAGCCGTCCGGCGGTCCCCGGAGGGTTTCCCCGTCACCCCCTGATCGGGCGTGCCAGCGTCGAGGTCGCGGTCCAGGTTCGGCAGGGAAAGATAAAGGGGGGGGACATAATGTCCACGGGCGCGAACGTCCCAGGCACGTCTGCCAGCGGTCACTGGGCGTGTACGTTGCGGCCATGGTCCCCCCCGAGGGTGGCCAGAGTCACCGGAAATAAGTGGCGCTACAGGCCGGGCCTTGCTGACGAAGAATAAGCGGCCCCCCTTTTTGAACAAGCAGTTGCTGATATTCAACGAGGGCGTTGAGTAAAAACGTCTGCATTGTTCAGTTATATGACAAGCCCAGGGCCTTCGGCCCGGCCAACCCCGGCTGCGCCGGGGCAGGCCGGATCTCCAGCCCCCTTTGACTTCGCATAATGTATATTATGTTAAATTGCGTAGGCGTCGAAATCCCCTGGCACTGGACAGTTGGTGGATTCGCCGTAGCCGAGGCCGCCAATCTTCGTGAATTGTTCGACCTGCTGGTGGACTCTGGGTTAGTAGTCGCTGATAAGACGACCTAATGGAAAGTGGTTGGCTCACTGCCCATAGACCGCGACATTGCGATTCTGAACAGCGCCACCGTATACGAGGAGCGCCGTACATCGAACAGCGAATCACGCTGTACGGCGAAAAGGACGAGTGAAGCTGTTAATAATATCGAAGCATATGACGTATGACGTGGCCAAGCACCTGACGCCATGCGGCCTCAATCTCATAGTCCCAAAGTTCATCAAATTGATGCGCCGCGGTAATCAGTGATTCAAGCCATAATTCATAAAATCTAGGTTCGATCTTAAGATGATTGCGACTATGCGTTTCCCCACGTTGCCTGAGTTCTTTTAGTCCCTCCGGATTTCCGGCTACAGCTTCGCTAGCCAGTCTAAGTGAGTTCAGCAGCATACTATTCTGACGATCAAAGTTGGTATGCAGGAATTTCTCGCGAACCTCTTCAGAGGAGGACATAAAGTTAGCGTAAAAGGTTGGTATAAATTCCTTTGACCTTGCACAACGCTCCAAACTGTCCAGGAATCGGGCTCTATGTGTGGTAGCCGTCTTTGTCAAAGTGGCCATATGGTGCAATTTCTCCGCAATCCTATAATCCATAGGGTATTATCGACTTCAACAATACTTTCATTAACCCAGATACATCTACTCGAATGCAGCAATTACTGCCAGGGCGGCGGTAAACGGTTCAGCAGGAAAAATACCAGTTTTGCCGCTGCGCTACGCTCCGCGCACCGGTAGGCCGGGAACCGGCCCTGCAGCCGTTATCTTCTTATGTGTAATCGCATTAATAATGTCAGGGGGCCGCTTTGTCCCCCGCGTGTTGCTGCAAGTATTCAAGGATGACCTGAAGCTTCCCGCTATCCGGCACCGACATGCTCTGGTCGATCATGTGCCCATTCATACGCTCCACTACCTTGGGCCATTCCATTGCCTTGTGTGCGGACGGGGCTGGTGGTGCGTGGCATTGGCCGCAGTACTGCGTTACCAATTGCGCGCCTTCGGATTGAGGGTCGGGCAGTTCCGGAGGGACATTCGCGGGAGAGGTCTGCATCATCATGCCGCCGCCCATCATTCCACCACCCATCTGGCCGCCGCTCATCATGTGTCCGCCGCCTCCCGATTGGCCGCAGGCGCTCAAGGTGAAGCTCAAGCCTGACAGCGCAAGGAGTACAGATGCGGTTTTTTTCCACGACATACTCTTCTCTCCGTTTGGTTCATGCATTGGTCGGACACGTTAACTCGCCGCCGCCTCTCCTGAGGAAGCCGTCAGGCGTACCCGTTCCAGGAGTTTGGCGTTGATGGATACGATCACGGTGGACAGAGACATCAGCGCCGCGCCTACCGCCGGTGAAAGCACGATGCCTATCGAATAGGCCGCGCCCGCCGCCAGGGGGATGGCGATGATGTTGTAGCCGGCGCCCCACCACAGGTTCTGAATCATCTTGCTGTAGGTGGCGCCGGAGAGCTCGAGGATGGCGGCCACGTCGCGGGGGTCGGAGCGCACCAGCACGATGTCGGCGGACTCAATGGCTACGTCCGTGCCCGCGCCGATGGCGATACCCACGTCCGCCTCCACCAGGGCCGGCGCGTCGTTGACGCCGTCGCCCACCATGGCGACGCGCAGTCCGCGGGCCTTGACCTCCCTGATCTTCTCCGCCTTCTTATCGGGCAGTACCTCGGCGAAATAGTCGTCGAGTTCCAACTCCTTGGCCACCCAGCGCGCCACCGCTTCGGAATCGCCGGTGAGCATCATGGTCTTGATGCCCAGCTTCTTGAGGCGCGACAGCGCTTCGCGGGACTCGGGGCGGATGACATCCGCCAGCGCGATCGCCCCTTCCACCTTGTCATCCACGAGCACATACACCACGGTTTTTCCCTCAGCGGCCACCTCGCGTGCGCGGCTGTCGTTCACCTCCATGGCGTTTTCCTGGAGGTAGCCGGGGCTGACGACCTTGACGACCAGCCTGGATACGGTGGCCTGAGCGCCCTTGCCGGGGATGGCCCTGAAGTCCTTGGGCGTTTCGATGGCAAGGTTCATTTCCCGCGCCTTGGCCACCACGCCGGCGGCGATGGGGTGCTCAGACTGGCTCTCAAGTGCGGCGGCAAGGCCGAGGACCTCGTCCTCGCTGTGCTGTCCCAGGGGAATGACGTCGGTGACGCCGAAGCGCCCTTCCGTCAGTGTACCGGTCTTGTCGAATACCACCGCCTGCAGCAGCCTGGAGCGCTCGAATGCCGTGCGGTCGCGAATCAACAGTCCGTGCTTTGCCGAAAGCGCGGTGGATACCGCAACTACAAGAGGGATCGCCAGGCCCAATGCGTGGGGGCAGGTGATGACCATCACGGTCACCATGCGCGCCAGCGCGAACTCGAAGTGATAGCCCAGCAGCAGCCACACCGCCAGTGTGATACCGCCTACGCTCAGTGCCAGTATCGTGAGCCACAGCGCTGCCCTGTCGGCCAGGTCCTGGGTGCGCGAGCGGGCGGCCTGGGCCTGGCGCACCATCTCGATGACCTGGGAGAGGTATGTATCGCCGCCGGTCTTGTGCACCTGGACCGTGATGCTGGATTCACCGTTGATGGAACCGCCGATCACCTCATCGCCATCGCCCTTTTCCACCGGCTTGCTCTCACCGGTCAGCATGGCCTGATTGACCGTGGTGCGCCCCTCCACGATCACCCCATCAATGGGTATCTTTTCCCCCGGTTTGACGACAACACGGTCATCGCGCTGCAAGGCGCTGACCGGGATGTCCTCCAGCCCGCCGTCACTGACGCGGTGTGCCTCCGAGGGCATGAGCTGCACCAGCTTTTCCAGCGCCCCGGAAGCCCCCATGACCGATTTCATCTCTATCCAGTGCCCAAGCAGCATGACGTCGATCAGCGTGGCGAGTTCCCAGAAGAACACCTCACCCGTGACGCCGAACACCACCGCGCTGGAATAGAAATAGGCCACGCTGACGGCAAGGGCGATGAGCGTCATCATCGCCGGCTTGCGGTCCGCGAGCTCGGAGAACAACCCTTTCAGAAACGGCCAGCCGCCATAGAAATACACCACGGTGGAGAGACCGAACAGCACGTACGAGTCGCCCGGAAACGCCAATGCCTGACTGAGGCCGAGGAGCTTCTGTATAAGGGGTGAAAGCAGCAGTATGGGAACGGTGATCACCAGGGAGACCCAGAACCGCCGTCTGAAGTCCGCGATCATGGCGGCGTGATCGTGCCCGCCGTGTCCTGCGTGGTCCGCGGGCGGGTGATGTCCTGTGTGCGCCTCATGAGAAGCGCTCTGATGGTTGTGGCCACTGTGCCCGGTGGAATGGTCTGGTTGGTGATCCATGCCGGCCTCCTTGTATTTGCTAATACTTTATCGAAAGTTGCATGTTGTCTATTACTCCCCCTCACCCCT
>CAYXAX010000206.1:0-4636 GCA_964463055.1 uncultured Gammaproteobacteria bacterium
GCCCGCCGAAGCCGATGATGCGCCCGCGCGGGTCGCGGATGGGGAACATGATGCGCTCGCGGAAACGGTCGTAGAAGCCGCCGCCGGGCCGTTTGATGAGCATGCCGGTGGTGGCCAGTTTTTCCTGCATGGGGTTGTCCCGGCCCAAGGCCCGTGTCAGCCCGTCCCAGCCGGGCGGGGCGTAGCCGAGGCCGTATGCCTGCTGCACGTCATCGGGCAGGCCGCGCCGCTGCAGGTATTGGCGCGCCGCGTTGCCGCGCTCGGGGTGGTGAAGCTCGCGACGGTACAGTTCAGCACACTTTTCCATGATCGAATACAGGTCGCCGCTGGGTGTAGCATGTTCCATGTCTTGCAATGGGACCTGCATGCCCGCCCGGGATGCAAGGTCCTTGACGGCGTCGATGAAACCCATGCGCTCGAATTCCATGAGGAAGCTGATGGCCGTTCCATGGGCGCCGCAGCCGAAGCAGTGATAAAACTGTTTGCTGGGGCTGACCGTGAACGAGGGCGATTTCTCATCGTGGAAAGGGCAGCATGCCGCATAATCCCGCCCCATCTTGCGCAGCGGGACATACGCGTCGATGACCGCGACAATGTCGATCCGGGTCATTAAATCATCGATGAATTGCTGGGGGATCTTGGCGGCCATGAATCGATTGTAATTCGGCGCGCGCGGGGCGTCAGCTATAAAAAATCACGGGCTATTCGTCGTCGGTCAAAGTCCCGTGGGGGGCGGGTGACGCGGCAACAGGTCAGCGCGCCCATGGCGTAGGTGAGGCCGGAGAGCTTAATTGCCTGCAGAGAGCTTGGCCTGAACCAGCTTACTGACCACGGACATGTCCGCCCGGCCCTGAACCTGGGGTTTGACAATGCCCATGACCTTGCCCATGTCCTTGGGTGAGGCAGCGCCGGTTTTGGCAATGGCGTCGTTGATTACGGCCGCGATTGCGTCGTCGTCAAGTGCCGGCGGCAGGTATTCCTGGATCACGGCGATCTCGTCGGACTCCTTGTCGGCCAGCTCCTGGCGGCCCGCTGCCTGAAATTGGGTTATGGAGTCGCGCCGCTGTTTGATCATCTTTTCCAGGATGGCCAACAGGCCCGGATCATCCACGGCGATGCGCGAATCCACTTCCTGTTGTTTGACGGCGGCGAGGACCAGGCGCAGGGTGCCCAGGCGCGGTTTGTCGCCGGCCCGCATGGCGGCCTTCACGTCGTCTTCAATGCGCTTTTTCAGGCTAGATTCCACAGGGGATATGTCCCGGCCGGTGCGCCGTTCGGAAAGGGTTAATACAAGCGGGTGCGGCGTGCGACCTCGCGTTCCACCTTTTTCATGTGGCGCTTGACCGCGGCTGCGGCCTTGCGCTTGCGGACCTGCGTGGGCTTCTCGTAGAACTCGCGGCGTCTGACCTCGGTGAGGACGCCGGCCTTCTCGCAGGTGCGCTTGAAGCGGCGCAGTGCGACCTCGAAGGGCTCGTCTTCTCTTACGTGTACGGTTGGCATATAACTCCTTAGTCCCGATGCATCGACCGCCGCAATGGACGGCGGCCGCTTTTTTATCAAGCTGAACTAACAATTATACCGGCTAAGCGCGCCGGCGCGCAATCTATGTCCCCCCGGATTGGAGGGCTGGCCCGATGGGAATTAAAGGGAGGCCCGGACGGGTGACGGGTGGTTATCGGTGGCTTGCCCCGCTTCTTGACCGCCACCGGCCCCGCACACCGGGCAGCGGCTGTCCCGGGAAAAGGTCGCGCTGCGCCAGTCCATGGTCACGGCGTCCAGGCGCAGCAAGCGGCCCTCCGTGACCGGCAGGCCGGCCAGGAGTTTGATGGTCTCCGTGGCTTGGATACTGCCGATAATGCCCACCACCGGGGCCAGGATGCCCTGTTCACTGCAGGTATCGCCGGCTGTGTCGTCATCCTGGAACAGACAGTGGTAGCAGGGGCTGTCGGGGCGCTGCAGCGGAAAGACACTGACTTGCCCCTGCAGGCGAATGGCGGCGCCGGCGATGAGCGGGGTGCGGTGTTTGACGCACGCCGCGTTGAGGGCGAAGCGGGTGGCGAAGTTGTCGCTGGCGTCCACCACGGCATCCGCACCCGCCACGGCCTCCGCCAGGGCCGGCCCGGCGAGACGTTCAAAGCGCGTCTCGATGCGTACCCCGGGGTTGATGGCCAATAGTCTGTCGCGGGCCGATTCCACCTTGGGGCGTCCCAGGTCGGCCTCGCCATGGATAATCTGACGCGGCAGGTTGCTGACCTCCACCACATCATCATCACACAGCACCAGCGTGCCCACGCCGCTGCTGGCCAGATACATGGCGGCGGGCGAGCCAAGCCCGCCCAGGCCCACGATGAGCACGCGCGCGGCCAGCAGTCGCGCCTGCCCCGCGGTATCGATCTGCGGCAGCAGGATATGGCGGCTGTAGCGCTGCAGTTGAGCGTCGTTCACGGCGTTGGGGGGATGGTATAGGCGAACACGGAGTTGACCGGGGTGCGGGTGTCGTCCTCCCAGCCGCCGAACAGGTAGACGGTATTGTCGACCACGCTGACGCCCATGGCCGCCCGCGGGGCCGGCATGGAAGCGATCTGGTGCCACTCCCCGACGGCCGGGTCAATGTAGGCCGCACGGGTGTGGATATTGTCGTAACTGTAGCCGCCGAAGATGAAGATATGTTCGCCGACGTTGCAGGAGCCTTGACCGGCGGCGGGCCAGGGCAGGCTCAAGGTGGCGTCCTCCATCCAGGTGTCGCTGGTGGGATCGTAGCGCTCCACCAGGGTGAAGTTGTCGAATGCGCCGTCACGAAAGGCCACCCCGCCCATGGCCAGGAGCTGTCCGTGGTAGAGCGCCGAGGAAAGGGCGAAGCGCGGAATATTCAATGTCGCGATGGCCTCCCAGCGCCCGGAGGCCAGTGGCATACGCTCGCAAAAATCCAGTCCTGGATCAGTCTTGGGCCCGCCCTGGGTGGCGTCCGGGTGGTGACCGCCCATGACATAGATGGCGTCGTCCACCAGCCCGGCGGCGGGGTAGTCGTGGGGCATGAGCAGGTCGGGGCCAGTCTCCCAGGTGTCCGCCTCAGGGTCATAGATTTCCAGTATGTTCAGGAACTTGAACGTTCCGTTCGGTTGCTTGAATCCTCCCGCCATGACGTAGATGCGGCCATCGACGGTGGCCGCCACCGTGCCGGAGCGGCGCGTCGGCATGTCCCGCAGCCGTTCCCATCGGTTGGTCTGCGGATCATAGACGTCCACGCTATTGAGGCTCTCAAAGCGATCCGCCCCCCCGCCGAAGACATAAATCTTCCCATTATGGACGGCCGTGGAGGGGTGTGAACGGCGCAGGGCCATGGGCGCGAGCGAGCGCCATGGGCCGGAGGTATCGGGGTGGAGATTGCTGGATATAGGCACGAATAGGTTCCCACTAATGCTAGCTTAAATAAGCCTTATCATACACGAGCGAGGCGTGACAATGACCTCCGCGAGGCGTCTAATTATTGTCAGACCTCCCACGCCCATGTTCTAACATGATGAGTCTGAAAGCATTATTAATGGTATATCGCGGTACGTCTGCTAAAGATGTCAATTACATGTGTCGATAACGGATTGAAGCTTGACTTGAGCCGGCTCATGGACAAGGCTATGATGGCCTTTGCGGTGCGTGCGCATTGTGTGAACGCGCCTGTTGCGGGCGGTTCATCGCCAGGGTGGGAAAACTAAATATAATAGGTCCACACAAGATGGCCAATAAACATCACGTGTTCCATCCAGACTTCGCCGCATCCCCGCACACGGTGCATGCCCCCCGTGAGCATTTCTCCCCCCGAAATCGTTACGTCAATACTCCGCTTCGTTCTTGTAAGTCATTGAATGATAAAAAAAGCTTGAACATTATTGACCAATATAGTATACCTGATCAGAATGGTGGGGATTGCTTATATGCTGATCGAACATAAGCCATCCCGCTCTTCCTGGGAGACATGCCGTGTTATATTCCAAATCAAATGAAAAAAGGCTAAGCAGGGATCCCAAGGGTACATGGACGTCATCCGAAGCGGGCGCAGACCCCGCCGGACTCCCCCCTCTTCAAGACCGTTACGGCCGCACGTTTGATTACGTCAGGATTGCCGTCACCGACAAGTGCAATCTGCGCTGTACCTACTGCATGCCCGAGGAGGGCGTGGACTTCCAGGAAAAATCCAAGATTCTCACCGCGGAAGAAATTCTCCGGGTCATCGGTTCTCTGGGCAGAATCGGCATCAAAAAGGTCCGCTTCACCGGCGGCGAGCCCACCATACGCAAAGACATCGCCAAGCTGATTGCGGGGGCGGCCGCCACCCCGGGCATCAAGTCCGTGCACATGACCACCAACGCCATGCTGCTGCATCGCTATGCCCAGGATCTGAAAGACGCGGGCCTGCACGGCATCAACATCAGTCTGGATACCATGGATGCCGACAAGTTCGTGCGCATCACGCGCCGCAAGGGTTTGGAAAAGACCCTGGAGAATATCCAGCTGGCGTTGAGCGTCGGTTTCCCCAGCGTGAAGGTGAATACCGTCGTCATGCGCGGATTCAACGAGAACGAACTCATCGACTTCTGCGAGATGACCAAGGACAACAAGCTGACAGTGCGCTTTATTGAGT
>CAYXAX010000207.1:0-4537 GCA_964463055.1 uncultured Gammaproteobacteria bacterium
GACTCGATGTCGCCCACCGTGCCGCCGATCTCCACCAGGGCCACGTCCGCGTCCCTGGACGCCAGTTTGATGGATGTCTTTATCTCATCGGTGATATGGGGAATGACCTGTACCGTCCCCCCCAGATAATCCCCGCGGCGTTCCTTGCGGATGACCGCCTCGTAGATCTGGCCGGTGGTGAAGTTGTTGTTGCGGGTCATGGTGGTGCGCACGAAGCGCTCGTAATGCCCCAGATCCAGGTCGGTCTCCGCACCGTCCTCGGTGACAAAGACCTCACCGTGCTGGAACGGGCTCATGGTGCCGGGATCCACGTTGATATAGGGGTCGAGCTTGAGCAGCGTGACCTTCAGCCCGCGCGCCTCCAGAAGCGCCCCCAGGGAGGCCGAGGCAATGCCCTTGCCTATGGACGAGACAACACCGCCGGTGATGAATATGAATTTGGTCATGCGTATCTAAAACGGGTAAACGGAACGACTGATGACAGCCTCCGGACGGGATTTAAAGTTACCAAACTCGACACCTTAGAACAAATAATAATTGCCCCCGCCGCCAATCCGGCGCTATTTGAATTCAAGGGTGACACCTGATTAAAACCCGTCGCCGGGGCGCTGCCAGTGAAAGACGATACCGCGCTCACCGGGCCGGGCCGCGAAGGGCTGACAAATCCACAAGTCCGCGACGGCGGCCAAACGCCCGGCGATATACACCAGCGGCGTGCGCTCCCGCACCCATGGCGGGATGCCCTGCTCCTGAAAAAGATTCTTCAGTGTCCGACTGTGGGCCGAACCGACCGGTTGACAACGCTCGCCTCCCTTACGAAATCGCACCGCTACCGTATCACTATAACATAATTCCGCCCTGACTCCGGCGCCCGCCTGCTCCCGCGCACTCAGCATGCCGCCGCCGGCGGGCAGCGTCATCGACTGCGTGATATCCCAGGCGTGCGCCGTGTCCGCAACGCATCCAGACGCGGGATAAAAGGCATACAGCCGGTCCCGGTAACGGCGCATTTCCACCCCGGGCCAGCATACGCGCGGCGCGCGGTCGGGGGGCGCGGCAAACATCTGTGCCTCAATCTGGCGCATATGCTCCGTGCCCGGCACCGTCAGGCCGCGTTGCCGCAACCAAAAGCGCAAGGCGTTGCGCATGCGCGCCGGCCCCATGGCGGTGAGCCCCTCAATCGACAGGGATTGTGCATCGGCGCCGTTTACACGGGACAGGTCCGCCGCCGCCGCCGCATCGAGCATCGATGCGGCCTCCCGGCAATGCCCCGCCGCCCGGTCCAGGGTCCTGGCGGCGGCGGGCCAGCGCCGCTGCAAGCGGGGCAGGATCTCATGGCGCAGGTAATTGCGCTCCAGATTCACATCGGCGTTGCTCTCATCCTCGATCCAGGACAATCCGTGCGCCGCCGCGTATCGGTGCAATGACTGTCGTGTAAAGGCCAATAGTGGCCGCGTGTGCCATCCGGGGCCGAACGGGGCGTGGGGCGCCATGCCGGCCAGGCCGTGAGGACCGGCCCCGCGCAATAACTGCAACAGCACGGTCTCCGCCTGATCGTCCTGGTGATGTGCCGTCACCAGGCAGTCTCCCGCCATCATCGCATCCGAGATAGCCGCGTAGCGCGCCCGGCGGGCCGCCGCCTCGGGCCCCTCGCCGTTCTGGGGACGGGCATCCACCGCCACCACCTCACAGGGCATCCCCAACTCGCGGCATACCGCCTGGCAGTGCCCGGCCCATGTCCTGGCGTGGGGACTCAAGCCGTGATCCACATGAATCGCCAGCATCTCGCGCGGAGCCAGCGCCGCGCGCAGCGCCGCCATGGCATGCAGCAGGACATGCGAGTCCAGCCCGCCGCTGTAGCCCACCCAATAGCGCCCGGCGTCGGGGAGTTGATTCAGGATGCTCAATAACTGCCGGGGGGTGAATTCCATGACTGATACCGGCGGCCGGCAAAGGTGATACTAACCGCGCGGGGCCGTCTCTTTGTACTGACCGAGATTCATGTAGCGTTCATAGCGTTTGGCCAACAGGTCATCCATATCCAGCTGCCGCAGGCGCCGCAGCTCCTCCTTCAACGCCGTTTTGACGCTCTTTGCCATGCCCGGCATGTCGCGGTGCGCCCCGCCGAGGGGTTCTTCGATGACGCGATCGACCAGGCCGAGGTCCTTGAGGCGATCGGATGTCATCGCCATGGCCTCCGCCGCATCGGCGGCCTTGGCGGCACTCTTCCACAGAATGGAGGCGCAGCCCTCCGGAGAGATCACCGAGTAGGTACTGTACTGGAGCATCAATAAACGATCCCCCACGCCGATGGCCAGGGCGCCGCCCGAGCCGCCCTCGCCCACCACTGTGGTGATGATCGGTGTCCTCAGTTCCGCCATGCCAAGCAGATTACGGGCGATGGCCTCGCTCTGTCCGCGTTCTTCGGCGTCGACGCCGGGATAGGCGCCGGGTGTGTCGATGAACGTCAATACCGGCAACTCGAAGCGCTCGGCCAGCTCCATGAGCCGCATGGCCTTGCGGTAGCCCTCGGGGCGCGGCATGCCGAAATTGCGGCGCAGCTTTTCCTTGGTGTCGCGGCCCTTCTGGTGCCCGATCACCATCACAGGTTCGTAATCCAGGCGCGCCAAGCCGGCGACGATGGCGGGATCATCGGCAAAGGCGCGATCACCGTGGAGCTCTTCGAAATCGGTGAACATGTGCTCCACGTAATCCAGCATGTAAGGCCGCTGCGGGTGGCGCGCCAGCTGTGCGATCTGCCACGACGTCAATGAACCGAAAATCGACTCGGTCAGCGTCTTGTTCTTGGCCTCGAGGCGGGTGATCTCTTCGCTGATATTGATTTCGTTGTCCGTGCCGACGTGGCGCAGCTCGTCGATCTTCGCCTCCAGCTCGGCGATGGGTTGTTCGAAATCAAGAAAATTGGTCTTCATTTGATGTCTTGTGGCTCACATACGGGACGAGTGAATTTTACCACTGAATGGGGTATGTATGTGACGGCAACGGGACAGCCGATCAATAGACCATGTGAACACGGTCCGCGCCCGCCAGCTCGCCAAGGCGCGACAGCAGGTCATCGGTCGGGCGGATGCGCCATTCCTGACCGAGGGCGAGTTGCGCCCGCGCGTTGTCACTGCGGTAATCAAGCCACACCGGGCACCCGCCTTCCCGATAAGGCGTCAACGTCCTTACCAGCGAATCGATGAAGCCGTTTTGCGCCTGGGATGACTCCATATCGATCACCAGCCGCTTGGCGTAGGTCTCCCGCGCCAGGTCGATGTCGTAGATACGCTCGGCGCTCATGCGGAAGCCGCCGCTGTAATCATCCACGCTCACCGTCCCCTCCACGACCAGCAGCTTATCCTTGGCCAGCAGATCGCGATAGGTACGGTACGCCTCGGCGAACGCGGCCAATTCCACCCGTCCGCTGCGATCATCCAGGGTGATGAACGCGATGCGCTCGCCGCGGCGGCTGTTCATGGTACGCATGCCCACCACCAGACCCGCCACCACCACGGTCTGATTGTGCGTGGGGCGCAGATCGACGATGCGGGTGCTGATGAAGCGCGACAGCTCATCCTCATAGCGCTGAATGGGGTGCCCGGTGAGATACAGACCCAGTGTTTCCTTCTCGCCCTGCAGGCGCACTTCCTCTACCCACTCCTCGATAGTCACGTACGGCCCCGTGTGCGCCGCCGCGACCGCCGCCGGCTGAACCGCCAGCGCGGCGCTGCCTGTCTGCGCCAGTACCGATGGGCCGCCGAACAGGTCGTTCTGACCGGCCGCGTTGTCCTGGCTGTGTTTTTCCGCGATGCTCAGGGCCGAAGTCAGTGACGCCATCATGGTGGCGCGGTTGGGACCCACGGCATCCAGCGCGCCGGCGCGGATCAATGCCTCCATGACACGGCGGTTGACCTTGCGCAGGTCCACGCGGCGGCAGAAATCGAACACGTCCTGATACTCGCCGTCGTGGCGCCGGCGGGCCACGACCTCCTCCACCGCCGACTCGCCCACCCCTTTGATCGCGCCCAGCCCATAGAGGATGGTGCTGTCATCCGCCACCTTGAAGACATACTCACTGCTGTTGATGTCCGGCGGCCGGATGGCGAGCTTCATGTCGCGGCACTCGTCGATGATGGTCACCACCTTGTCGGTGTGGTCCATGTCCGCCGACAGGACCGCCGCCATGAACGCCGCCGGGTAGTGGGCCTTGAGCCATGCCGTCTGATAGGACAACAGGGCATAGGCCGCGGAGTGGGACTTGTTGAAACCGTAGCCGGCGAACTTCTCCATGAGATCGAATATATGGGTAGCCACCGCCTCGTCGACACCATTCTTTTTGGCCCCGCCGACGAAGAACTCGCGCTGCTTGGCCATCTCCTCGGCCTTTTTCTTGCCCATGGCGCGGCGCAGCAGGTCGGCCTGACCGAGGGTGTAGCCGGCCAATACCTGGGCGATCTGCATCACCTGTTCCTGGTACAGAATGATGCCGTAGGTGGGTTTAAGTATCGGCGCCACGGCCGGGTGCGGATACTCC
>CAYXAX010000208.1:0-4516 GCA_964463055.1 uncultured Gammaproteobacteria bacterium
TGCCCTTGATGTCGCTCCACGACGCGTTTTCCATCATGATGACGAACACCGTTTTCAGCTTGCCTGTTGTCCGCGCCGCCGCCGCGGGCATGGTGATCGAAAACGCGGTGACGATCACAAGGCCCAGCCGCGCGAGCCCTATGACACCGTTGGATATGGAATTGAGCACGGAGGCGGGTGGTTCCATGTTCGATGTCACTCGCTGTACCAGCTTCCATCCGCATTCTTCTTCATCCACAGATGACTGTACCAGAAATACACGCCGTCCACTTCGCTGCTGGGCGCGGTGCAGTTGTACTTATAGCGCCCGCCGGTGGTGAGCGGTGCATCGGGGCTGACATCGACGATGCGCTGTTTGCGGTCCACCCAGGCCAGGGTCATGCGCCCCTGTCCGGAGGCGTAACACGCCAGCCGATCGACGCGGAACGCACCGTCACCGATTTTCAGGCGCAGCACCGGCTGCATCGGGCCGCCGCCGAGAAACGGGTCCTTCGGCGCCAGCACCGTCACCGGCAGTGGGCGGGTGTGCACCTTGGTGATGAATTGCTTCTGATCCGCGTAGCTGCCGGCCATGGGAAAGCGCGGGACCGCATGTAAATCCGATACCTTGCCCACCGCCCCCGACTGCTGGCCCACGGCGTAGAATCCCAGCTCGGAGACGATCTTTTCCAGTGGTGGGGAGTACTCCCCATAGGGATAGGCAAAGACTTTGATAGGTTCATGGGTCTCGGCCACGAGGCGCTGCTGAGCGCCGGTGATCTCTCCACGCACGCGTTCTTGCCAGTGGGCCTCGCTCTCGTTGTCGCCGCGGCGCGTCAAATGGGGGTGCGAGCGGCTGTGGTTGCCCAGTTCCGCCCCATTGCGGGACACCTCGCGCAACTGATCCCAGGTCATGTAATTCTTATAGTGCCTGTCGATGTAATCCGTGCTGACGAAAACGGTGAACGGCCAGCCGCGGCGTTTGAGCCGAGGGTAGGCCTCGCTGAACACGGAGGCGTAGGCGTCGTCGAAGGTCACGGCGACGGTGTTGTCGGGTATGGGTTGCCCGTTGACGATGTGGCTGATGATTTTGCTCAGTGGCCATACATGAAAGTCATGGCCCGCGAGGTAGTCCAGATGGGCCTCGAATGTCGCCGGATCCACGCTGGTGCTTGACGGGGTATCCTTGGCGACGTGGTGGTAAAGCAGGATGACCGCATGATCTCCGGCGCGGGCCGCGAGAGGCGCTGATGCCAAGGCCACCAGCAGTAGCATCCCCGTCAGTGCCTGCAATGATGAATATTTCAAGACAGCCTCTCTGCGGCGTCAATCTCGCTGGTCGAGTTCCGCCAAGCCGTTTTTCTGGATCATGTCCCGCACCTCGGAGATGTATTTCTGGCGACGTTCCGAGTAAAACCACAGGCCCTTGGCCAGCGCCAGGCCGGTCACGGGTTTTCCTTCCTTGTGCAGCTGCGCGCGAATGGCGCGCAGTTCGGAGTACTTAGGGTGACTGTTGAGATTGTGCAGGTAGCTCTTGACCGATGCGCGTACCGTGGCGAAGGTCTCGACTTCATGGTGCTTTCCGGCATCGCGGTGTTTCGGCACGATGCCGCAGTCGGATTCAAAGCAGTGTTCACCGAACAGATTGTTGCCCTGGCGGGCGAAGCGCGATCGACCCCAGGCCGATTCCTTGGCCGCCTGCACCAGCACCAGTGAGACCGGGACGAGGTCCACCCGGAGCAGCAGATCGTTGCCCACCGCAAGGCGCGGCCGATTCGCTGTTTCCACTTGGTAGCTGTCCGCCATGGCCTGCATCCAGCGCCACTCGGTGCGGGGCAGTTTATGGCCCTGCCTGAGTTTGTCCACCAGGTCCTCGAGCCGTTGCCGCTGGACGGAGATGTCGTGATTCTCTGATTGCACGATGGGACGCAGATATTTCAGAAATTGGGATTTGCGCTGCTGCGCGTTGGGATAGGTGCTGAAATCGGGAAGGTCGCCGTATCCGGTCTGGGCGGTGCGCGGTAGATTGCTTTCCGGTGCGATGTTCGCCAGACCGGCCATGGCGCATACAAACAGCGTGAGCAAGAGAATGATTGAGACAGTTGATTTCTGCATGTGGTTGGCCGTGGCGGATCCTGTGGGGCGATGAATGCCCGAGATTTTTTGATGTCAATATGGCCTATTTTCACGGCTTGGAGTCTTTGGTTCAACGGCAATTCGACGAAAATTGCCCATTTTTCCCCTGAACCGGTGTCAATCCGCAGTATGGAGGGCATGCCCTGGCCCCGGCGGCCGGCGGGCTCATAGTCTCTGTTTTCGTTGCCGGCCCGCGATTGCGCCGCTCACGTCATGCCGACGGTCGACGGGGCGGATTGCGCCGCGGCGGCCCGCACCTGGTTGCGACCGGCATCCTTTGCCGCATAAAGCGCCTTATCGGCCGCGGTGATCAGCCCGGCCACGTCCTGACCGTCTTCCGGGAAAGTGGAGACGCCGAACGATGCGGTGGCGCGCAGGGTGGAGGTCTCATGGGGGATTTTTGCCTCGGCGAATGCCAGACGCAGTTTTTCTGTTCGTCCCATGGCCGCCTTTTTTGTCATGCCCGGCAGAACCATCAGGAATTCCTCGCCGCCGTAGCGGCAGACGATGTCGCTGCTGCGGGCATTTTTTTTGATCAGTCTGCTGAATATTCTCAGCACTTCATCGCCCGCCAGATGACCGTAACTGTCATTGATGACCTTGAAGTGGTCGATATCGCCCATGACCAGGCTGATCGGATAGACGCCGCGCGCCGCACGGGCCAGTTCGTCCTTGATGGCATTGCCCAGGTAGCGGCGGTTGTACAGGCCGGTCAGCGGGTCGCGGATCGCCTGCTCACGCAGCTTTTCCTGAAGCGTGTGCACCTCGCGTTCGGCGCGGACCCGCTCGGAGATATCCATGATGATCACCATAAGCACAAGCTTGCCGCCGACGTGCATTCGTGCGCTGCGGCCTTCGACATCGACAAGGCTGCCGTTTTTGCGCACTCCTTGAAACGTGAACTCATCGCCATTCCCCTCGCTGTGAAGGTATCTGCGCGTTGTCTCCATGATAACGGGTTTGTCCTTATCGGAGGCGATATCCACCGGCCCCAGGCGCATCATCTCATCGGTGCCGTAACCGAAGATGTCGGCAAGCCGGCGGTTGACGTAACTGAACCTGCCGTCCTCGATGAGCGCGATGCCTACCAGCGACTGGTCGATCAGGCTGCGGTACTTTTCTTCCGACTCCCGCACCAGCTGTACGGCGCGCTTTTTCTCGGTGACGTCGCGTAAATACCAGATACGTCCATAGTATTTGCCGTCATGCCCGATCATCGGGGCCGAGTATCGATCGATGATTCTGCCGTCCTTGAGGGGGATTTCCTCGAAGCTCTCCTCGGATTTGTGTTCATACAGATACTTGACCCGGGAATGAAACTCTTCGGGATTCGCCACTTTGGTGACGACGAATTGCAGCACCGGGGTATCGTCGCGCCGGCGTACCATCTCTTCCGGCACACCCCATAGATCGACGAAACGCCGGTTGTAGGTAATGATCGTTGCGTTCTCGTCCACCACCAGGATGGCGTCCTGGGAGGTCTCCTGTTGCGTGGTGAGGATCAGATTCTTCAGCGCCAGCTCCTGATGGGTGAGCGACTCACTGAAAAGGTGATGCAGATTCGCGAGCAGGCCGATAAAGGCGCACCCATACGACACGATTTTCAACACGTGCGCGGCACAGTACATCAAGTCGTCCATGTGTCGAGAGCTCGGCATGTACAGTGCCTCACACATGAATCCGGCTATCAGCGCCAGAACGAGCCAGTGTTCGAAGGGATCGGTCTTCCACTGATTCTTGCGCAGATAGCCGATCAGGGCCAACAGGAAAAATAACGCCGGCGCGAATTCCTGCGGCCGGGGAAACAACAGGTTCTCGTGATAAATGGCGTTTAGGGGTATGAAGGTAAAAAATGCGAAAAAGACCAGAAACCCCACCCCAACGGCCTCATAGACCAGGTGCTCGCTGATTCTGCCGGCATTGCCAAGACGCTGCTCCCGTTTCCAGAATACCCAGCTCAACCACAACAGCATGGAGAAAAACAGGCGCGACCCGAACCAGCTCCATGCGATATGCGAGGCGGGAAATGCGGAAGCCAGCTCCCTGAACCCGGACGCCGTGATCACCGCGTGGTAAGCATCGAGCAGGCCAGTGGTGAAAAAGCCCGTCCCGATGAACAGGAAGGTATTTTCCTTTTTGCTGTAATACCGCACCAGCCCCAGAGCGCCCACGCACAGGGCGAGGATCGTCGCCACGCACTCCATCAGGGTGTGAAGTTCCTGGGTATGCTGCCAAGCCAGGCCCCGGAGGGGGAAGTACGCCACCAATAACAGGGTAAACAGCGCGGCATAGGCATACTTGCGCCGCGTGATGACCGTTTGGTTTGTTCCAGGCATCGAGGTCCAGTTACTCAATCTTCATGGATGCCGCCATTGCGGTTTTGCACCAACACACGTCATGA
>CAYXAX010000209.1:0-4506 GCA_964463055.1 uncultured Gammaproteobacteria bacterium
AGAGGGCGGGGGTGAGGGGGAGTAAATTCTCTGTCGCAGGTCGAAAGAAATAACTCTTTTGATCCCCCAGTCTTCCCCCCCCCCAAGGGAGAAGCGGCGTCTTATTCTTAACCGGAAACACGAAACCCGTAACCCACAACTCGCAACTGCGCAGCTAGTACACCCGGCTAACCCGATACCCCTTTTTCTGTAACAGACTAAGCACCCCGGCCTTGCCCGGCAGATGCCCGGCGCCGATGGCGATGAAGGCGCTGCCCTGCTTCAACTGGGGCAGCATGCGTTTCACCATGCGTACATTACGGTCGAGAATAATGCGCTTTTCCACGCTGGCGGCCAGGGATTCGCTGCCTTTTGCGGATTTGTCACTCAACTGGAAGATTGCCGCGATGTTGCGGTCCAGATAGTCGTTCAACAGGGTCTCATACACCTTATGACGGTCGTCGAAGGTATTTAGAGCGCCCTTCAGAAGATCCACTTGATCCTTGGCTGACATTTTATTCAGCACCGCGATCTGCTCCGCCGCGGTCTCCAGACCGAAGATGGATTTTTTTTGCTTGCGCGCCTTCTGATACAGCCACTGATCCAGCGGCGTCCCGGTCTTGTCCTCGGGCACGCTCAAGGTGGAGGCGATGGCCCACGGCTTCAACCGGTTGGTCACCTGTTCGGTGATGCTGTATTTCGACAGCGCCCTCACGGCGGCGTCATACACATGGATATCGACGGCCTCCTTGAGGCTGTGTCCGTCACTGAACACCATCGCCTGACGCATCTTGTCCGACAGCGCGGCGTCAGGCACCACCTCCATGACAAATATCTCGCTGCCGTCGAACGCCTTTTGCACCACCGCCGGCAATTCCTTCACCGCGGGATCGGCCGCATGAATCGTGCCGAACAGGAAACTGGGACGGATGCCCTTGCCCTCGATTTTCCACAACAGGCCCTGGCCAAATACCAGAGAAGCGTCCTTCCCGTCGTCTACAGCGCTGTCCCGGGCCAGGGTATTCCCGGGCGCGGCCGCCGACGCCAATAACACGGCCCACACCACGATCAGCACTGCGCGATTACGCAACGCCGCAAACAATCCCACTTTGATCATCGTTCTGTACGCTGTGTCTCGAAATATGCGATGATGGCCGTGCAATGTCGGCACAAAAACCCAACCTGCCCTCACATACGCACCATGACATGATCAGCCCCCCGGCGCCGTCGATGGCGTCTCGTTTTCAAGGTTATCTGCCTGTGGTCGTGGATGTGGAAACAGCGGGGTTCAACGCTGAAACCGATGCCCTGCTGGAGATAGCCGCCGTCATCGTGCGGCTGGACGAATCCGGTGTCATGCATCGCGGCGCCACCCATGCCTGTCACGTACTCCCGTTCCCCGGCGCCAATCTGGACCCGGCGTCCCTGGCGTTTACAGGCATCGACCCGTATCACCCCTTCCGTCAGGCGGTGGATGAAAAAGAGGCGCTGAAGAGCGTCTTTGAGGCCATACGCCGTGAGGTGAAACACCATGGCTGCCGCCGCGCCATTCTCGTGGGCCACAACGCCGCTTTCGATCTGGGGTTTATCAATGCGGCAGTGGCGCGCACCAAGCTGAAACGCAATCCCTTTCACCCCTTCAGCACCATTGACACCGTCTCCCTGGCGGCACTGGCCTTCGGCCAGACGGTACTGGCGCGGGCCGCCGAGGCCGCCGGCGTGCCGTGGGACAGCAGCAAGGCCCACTCCGCGATCTATGACGCCGAGCGCACAGCCGACCTGCTCTGCATCATATTCAATCGCTGGGAAACACTGCAGAAAAAAACAGGACCCGCGCCGGCCTGAGCTTTCTCCGTCGCTGCCGGCGGCGGCTGACAACCGGCGCGGCCAACGCAGGGCGGGATTGTTCAACGGCCAATGACGACCGCCGCCCACCGCCTCAGGCGCGCTTCTTCTCCATGGCGGCAGTGACCATCTTCTGCAACTCCCCGCGCTTGAACAGCTCCAGGGTGATGTCGCAACCCCCGATCAGCTCGCCGTTGAAATAGACCTGGGGAAACGTGGGCCAGTTGGCGAAACGCGGCAGGTTCTGGTGGACCTCCGGATCCTCGAAGATGTTCACATAGCCGAATTCCGCGCCGCTCGCCTTGAGGGCCTGGATGGTGCGTGCCGAGAAACCGCACTGAGGCATATCCGGCGTGCCCTTCATGTAGACCATGATGGGATGACTGTCAACCTGCTGCTTTATTCTTTCCATTATGTCCATCTTGTATCACCTCTAACCTCAACATAGTGTTCCACACATACGCAGAGCGGCCATTGCGTCGGGCCCTGCGCTTCAAAATGACATGCTGCAACTCCATTTGGAATCGGAAAACCCGCGGGGGTTCCATTGCGCAAAGAAACTGGGGACTGGCGCTAAGCCCTTCCCCACCCGCCGCCGCCCGGTGTCTTGATGACCAACCGGCCGCCGGGCCGGGCGACGAAGGTCACCTTGCCTGGCAATTGCTGATCATTATACATGTTCTCACCGCGGCGACCGGCCGCGCCGCCATTTAATCCCCACGGCGCCCTGCGGCGGCGCTCGGTAAGGAGGGTCACCGACGTGTCGGTCAGAAATTCGTATTCGCGGATAATGCCATCACCGCCGGCCCGCCGACCCTGCCCCCCTGAACCGTCCCATACCTCGTAGCGCCGGATACGCAGCGGGTAGTACATCTCAATACCCTCGATAGGGGTATTGCGGGTATTGGTCATGTGCGTCTGCACGGCGCTCAGCCCACCGCCGAAGGCGCCGGCCCCCATCCCGCCGCCGATGGTCTCGTAGTAGTCCCAGTGACCGTGATTCACGCGGCCACCCATGGCCACATTGTTCATGCTGCCGTGGCTGGCCGCCGGGATACGGTCGGGAATCGCCTTGGTCAAGGCCCCCATAACCACATCCACCACGCGGGTACTGGTCTCCACATTGCCCGCCGCCACCGCTGCGGGATAGCGCGCGTTGAGCAGGGAACCGGGGGGAGCGGTGAGGGTGACAGGGCGCAGGCTCCCGGCGCAGGCGGGGGTCTGGGGCGGCATCAAACAGCGCAAGACATAATAGACGCCCGCCGCGGTCACCGACAGCGGGCAGTTGACGTTGCCCGGCGACTGCGCGGCGGTACCGGTGAAATCCGCGTGTATGCGACCGTCTTGCACTTGAACGGCGACCCGCAATGGCAGATCCAGTGTGCCGGCGCCGTCGTCATCCAGATAATCGCAAAAACGGTAGGTGCCGTCGGGTATGGCGCGCAAGGCGCTCAACGCCAGACGCTCGCCGTAGTCATTCAGGGCGGTCAAATAGTCCCGGAAACCGCCCAGGCCCATGGCGGCCACCAGCGCCTCCAGCCGCGCCAGGCCACAGCGGTTGGCGCTGATCTGGGCGGACAGATCACCGTAACTGCCCTGCGGATTACGCGTGGCATTGATGATTCGATCAAGGCATTCGCTGTCGATGACGCCACGGCGCATTACCAGGGTCGGCGGTATGACCAATCCCTCTTCTTCGAGATGGCATGACACCGGCATGGAGCCCGGCGTGGAAGCGCCGATGTCCGCGTGATGGGCGCGGTTGGCCGTAAAGGCCGTCAGTTCCCCGTCAACGAAGAGCGGAGCGATCATGGTCACGTCAGGCAGATGCGTCCCGCCCAGGAACGGGTCGTTCACAATGACCATGTCCCCCGCCGACCACTGGAGTCGGCCGATAATCTCTCCCATGGCATAGGCCATGCTGCCCAGGTGCACCGGGATGTGCGCGGCCTGGGCACACAGATCGCCGTTGCGATCGAATACGGCGCAGGAAAAATCCAGGCGATCTTTAATATTGGGCGACAGGGCGGCGCGCTGCAGGGTCGCGCCCATCTCATCGCACACGGCGGCGACGCGGCTGGAAAAGACACTGAGTTCGACGGGGTCAATATCGCGGGTCATCGCCGTATCGGGGGATCAGGTAATAGGGTTAATTTCTTTGTGCCTATTCGCTTCAAACCGGCCGCCGGATTTGGAACAACCACGACGCTCTTGTTATGCTAATCATACAGACTCGCCCGATACACGGATATGTACCGTTGCACGCGGGACATACTACGTGTAGTGAGAGTATTTTACACATACTGCCGGTGTTGCTATATCTGCGGCGGCGCCCACCACATGGAGGACGCCGTATGACTATTGCATCGTTGAAATATTGACGCGCCATCATGGGTCATGGCGTGAAACAAAAACAGGACCGGCCAGTCCAAGGAGCCTGACCGGGTAATCTGCGCGTAGCGAGATGCGTGGGATTTCGAAAACAGATTTTCGATCTTTCGGGGAGCATAGTGGGTACTATGTGACGAGGAAGATCGAAAATATGGGCCGAAAGCACGTCGTCGCAGTAGCGACATGATTACTCGGTCAGGCTCCTAACTATATAATACGACCCACGACAGAAAAGCCCCCAGACAAGGAGTGCCATACAATGAAACACGAATTACCCAATCTGCCCTACGA
>CAYXAX010000210.1:0-4482 GCA_964463055.1 uncultured Gammaproteobacteria bacterium
CAGGGTGTGTGCCCGATGTGATAAACATAACGGCCGGCAGTACCATATGTTTACGCTAACTGGCTACTATTTAAGGGTTTTTTAATAAAGGCCGTGCCGTGTGAGCGCGGGCGACGGGGAGAGACGAAACGATATGAATTCTCAGTAGTTAGCGTTCCAGGCGTGGTTTGACGGGAAGACAGCGGTATCGTCTCGTTTGCGTCACCGCGCCAAGGCTTGACACGCGACTTGAGAGTACATAGGCTTTTGGCATGGATAGAAGCACTTCAAGCATCACCTTTGTCAATTCCAAACGCTCGATGCGACTGTGGCGAGTTTCGTTCGCCCGCCGCCTTGCGCGCTGAATTTTATCCTTTGTAACTGATTTCAGACACGACAACGGCGGCCTCGGATCCAACCGGGACTGCCTAGTCTGCCGTTGCCTCGGGATCCTTGGTCCGCCGATAACCAGGAGAACCTCGTGGCGACACCGACCATCCAAACTGATTTACCCTCACCATCTCTGCTCTCGGGCAGCCTGCTGGTACTGCTCGCCGCCATCGGCTTCTCGGCCAAGGCGGTGCTGGTCAAGCTGGCCTATGCCTACAGTCCCCGGCTGGACGCCATCACCATCATGAGCCTGCGCATGCTCATATCACTGCCGTTCTTTGCGGGGGTAGCGCTGTGGTCCCATCGCAGAGGCGACCATGCGAGCCTGACACGCCGGGAGGTCATGACCGTGGTGGGGTTGGGGGTCATGGGGTTCTATCTGGCGGGGTTTCTGGATTTTTCCGGTTTGAGCTACATCTCCGCAGGGCTCGAACGCCTGATCCTGTTCATGTACCCCACGCTGGTGGTGCTCCTGTCGGCGCTGCTGTACAACCGGCCCATGACAAAGCGGGAGCGCATCGCCTTGTTGCTGAGCTACATAGGCATCGCCCTGGTGTTCGGCGCCAACGTCAAGACCGCCGCCCCGAATCTGTTTCTCGGCTCGGCGTTGATCTTCGGCGCCGCCCTGGCCTTCGCGTTGTATATCCTGATCAGCGGCAGGCTCGTGCACCGTCTCGGCACGGCGCGTTTTACCGCCTACGTCATGACCAGTGCCTGCATCGCCACCGGCGTGCATTTCACCGCGACCCACAGCATCACCGCGCTCGAACTCCCGCCGCGGGTCTATGCCGTGGCGCTGATCATGGCCGTATTCTCCACGGTGATCCCCACCTTTTTGCTGAACGCGGGCATGCGCCGCATCGGCGCCAATTCCACCTCGATCATCAGCTCCATCGGCCCGGTGATCACCCTGTATCTGGCCTATGTACTGCTCGGGGAGACCTTAACGCCGCTGCAGCTCGCCGGGACGGCGCTGGTCATCGCCGGGGTACTGATTGCCAGTATCAGGGGAAGGGGGTGATGGAAATAAGCGTCCAGACCATGATGCCGTCCAGCGAGACAGTCATTAGGAGGATGACACTCCTCATGATTTGTCTCCGCATGTCCCGAGGGGTTTCATGCGCCGCGTGGTCTGGACGGTTGTCGGGACCATGTCTTTTTTCAAGACATGGCATTTTGGAGACAGATTTCAAGCGGGTACGATCACCATCCACGGCACACCGAAGCGGTCATTCACCATACCGAAGGCCGGGGAAAAGAACGTCTTGGCCAGCGGCATGCGCACCTGCCCACCGTCGGACAGGGCGGCGAACAGCCGCCCGGCGTCGGCTTCATCCGCGGCGGACAGTGACAGGGTAACGCCATTAAAGCCCGGTTTGCCCTGGCACATGCCGTCGGACGCCATCACCGTGCTGTCTCCGATGCGCAGACTCACGTGCAGAATCTTGTCCGCTGCCTCGGGCGGGATCACATTGGGCGGCGGCGGCTCGGGATTTTCCTTGTTGCGCACGAGCATGATGACTTCAGCGCCCAGGGCGCCGCGGTAAAACTCGATGGCTTCCTCGCAGCTGCCGTCGAAATTCAGATAGGGTTGGACTTCCATGGTATGTTCCTCTTGATGGTTGTTGGTGGCTATTGTGTGTCCTGGCGTGATGCGCCCGGGGCCATGTCCCGAATAGGACGTATCGGCCGCACCTCGATGCAGCCCACCTGCGCCGGCGGGATCTTCGCCGCCAGCTGGATGGCATCGTTCAGATCCTTGGCCTCGATGAGGTAAAACCCGGCGAGCTGCTCCTTGGTCTCGGCAAACGGTCCGTCGGTGAGGGACACCGCGCCGTTGCGCACCCGCACGGTGGTCGCCGTGTGAACGGGCTGCAGCGCCTCGGAGGCGATGCAGCGCCCGCTCTCGCGCAACGCCGCGTCGTACGCCAGGCACTCATCCACGGGCATGGTATGAATGTCCTTTTCCTCTCCGTAGACCAGGCACAGGTATTTCATGACGTCCTCCCGGTATTGTTGGGTTGTTTTGCCGGTTGTGCCGCGGCTAGCGCCTGGCGCCCCTGTCCATGTCGCGAAACCGGTCCACCGCGCGGCTGAGTTCCTGGTGATAGTCCGCCATGGCGCTGAGAGGCTTTTCCTCCGGCATGACGCCGGCCTCCGACGCTTCAGTGGCCTTGACGATGATCATGAATCTCATGGTGTTATTCCCCTTGGCTGATGTTGGTTAAGTGCTGAATAGGACTGCTATACCCTTAGTCGAACTACCCAACGCCAAATCGACAGCGGTGAAATTATTTTTTCAACCCGGCCAGCCGCCCCTGGAGAAAGCGCCGCTCCGGGTCCTGGCGGGTGAGGGCGAGGGCGGCTTCATAGGAGGACTTTGCCTGCGCGGTGTTGCCCAGCCGCCGCTGCAGCTCCGCCCGCGCCGCGTGGGCATGCTGATAATCAGTCAGCTCGCCCCGCGCCAGGATGGCGTCGATGAGGGCCAGCCCCGCCGCCGGGCCGTCGCCCATGGCCACCGCCACGGCGCGGTTGAGCTCTACCACCGGCGATGGATCAATGCGCATCAGCGCATCATACAATGCAATAATCTGGGTCCAGTCCGTTTCCGCGGCGACGCGCGCTTCGGCGTGTACCGCCGAGATCGCCGCCTGCAGGGTATACGGACCGAAGCGCCGCGAGGCCAGGGACCGCTCCACCAGCGCCACACCCTCTGCGATCAGCGCCCGGTTCCACAGCGAGCGATCCTGCTCATCCAGCAGGATGACATCGCCCGCCGCGGTGGTGCGCGCCGTCCGGCGCGACTCATGCAGCAGCATCAGAGCCAGCAGTCCCGCCGCCTCCGGTTCCGGCAGCAGCTCCACCAGCAGCCGGGCCAGGCGGATCGCCTCGCCGGAAAGATCATGACGCGTCAGCGCCGCGCCCGCCGACGCCGAATACCCCTCGTTGAATACCAGGTAGATTGCGCGCAGCACGCTGTCCAGGCGCGGGGTCAGATCCGCCCGCGACGGCACTTCATAGGGAATGCGCGCGTCGCGTATCTTGGCCTTGGCGCGCACGATGCGCTGGGCCAGGGTGGATGGGGCGGTGAGGTATGCCCGGGCGATCTCCTCGGTGGTGAGGCCGCACACCTCGCGCAGCGTCAGCGCCACCTGGGCGTCCGGTGACAGCGACGGGTGGCAGCAGGTGAAGATCAACCGTAGACGATCATCCTCGATGCTCTCATCGTCGCTCACATCGCCTTTGTCATCGACGAATTCGGCGGCATCGTCGAGCTCTGTGAAGCGCGCGCGGCGGCGCATGCCGTCGATGGCCTTGAAGCGGCCGGTGGACACCAGCCACGCGCGCGGATTGGCGGGCACGCCGTCCCGCGGCCACTGTTCGAGCGCGGCGCGGAACGCGTCGTGCAGCGCCTCCTCGGCGAGATCAAAGTCGCCCAGCAGACGAATCAATGTGGCGAAGACGCGGCGTGCCTCGGTGCGGTAGAGGGAGTCCACCGTTTCACGTACGTTGTTCGCCTTAGAGTCATTCACCTTGACCACCGACCACGGTAATCAACAAAGCTGTCAGTATAGTTGAGGCGCCCATGGGTTGCCCGTCACGTTCTCGACCGGTATATGCAGTCGTTTACCGGGCGCGGCGGATATATCCCGTATCCGGCTTCCGCCGGATCATGAACCGCAGCATGGGCGCGATTCCTGAACAGGGGGACAGGGCACCGAACCGTACGAGCAGAATACGCAGCAATCGCCGGGTTTGGGTTTTAGCAGTGTGCCGCAGCCGGGACATTCATGGAACCACAGGCACGCGTCAGTGGGCATCCGTTGCCTGGATTCGTGTTTGCACACGGGACACGTAATCGTGGAGTCGAGGATTAACCCGTTTCTCATCGCTTACATGGGATACCGTATCAATGCACCGTCGGGGTGGGAACCGCCTCGCGCAACAGAGGCGGTTCCCCGGGGTTTTCCTGCGCATGCATGGTTCCTGGAAGCGGTCACGATCATCAGGGCAGCCAGGGACGGTGGACGTGGTTCAGCTTCGGATCCGTCAGGCTATCGAGGAAGGCGATCAGGTCCTTCTGCTCTTTCCTGGTCAGCTTGAGGGGCTGAA
>CAYXAX010000211.1:0-4478 GCA_964463055.1 uncultured Gammaproteobacteria bacterium
CCGAGGCGCGCCTGACGCCCTATGCCGTGACGCTGCTGTCCGAGGTGGAGCAGGGTACGGTGGACTGGGTGCCGAATTTCGACGGCACCCTGCAGGAACCGTCGCTGCTGCCGGCGCGTCTGCCCAACGTGCTGCTCAACGGCGCCAGCGGCATCGCGGTGGGCATGTCCACCGACATCCCGCCCCACAACCTGCGCGAGGTGGTGGCCGCCTGTATCCACCTGCTGGACCATCCCAAGGCGGGGTTGGCGGAGCTGTGCGAATTCATTCAAGGCCCGGATTATCCCACCACCGCGGAGATCATCACCCCCCGCGAGGACATCGTCAAAATCTATGAGAGCGGTACCGGTGCGCTGCGCATGCGCGCCCGCTACGAACAGGAAAACGGCGACATCGTCGTCACCGCACTGCCCTATCAGGTGTCCGGCGCCCGGGTGCTGGAGCAGATCGCGGCGCAGATCAACGCCAAGAAACTGCCCATGGTGGAGGACCTGCGCGACGAGTCCGATCATGAGAACCCCACGCGCTTTGTCATTGTGCCGCGCTCTGCGCGCATTGATGTCGATGGTCTGATGGAACACCTGTTTGCCACCACCGACCTGGAGCGCGGCTACCGGGTAAACCTCAACATCATCGGCACCAGCGGACGACCCCAGGTGAAAAACCTGCCCGACCTGCTCAACGAATGGCTGACCTACCGCCTGGAGACGGTGCGCCGCCGGCTTGAATACCGTCTGGACAAGGTCACCACGCGCCTGCACCTGCTGGAGGGTTTGCTGGTCGCGTATCTGCACCTGGACAAGGTGATTCACATCATCCGCACCGAGGACGATCCCAAGGCTGTGCTCATGAAGCGCTACAAGCTGACCGAGGTGCAGGCCGAGGCCATTCTCGAGATCCGCCTGCGTCAGCTGGCCAAGCTGGAAGAGATCAAAATCCGCGACGAGCAGGCCGCCTTGGAGAAAGAGCGCGACCAACTGGTCAAGACCCTTGCGTCCAAGCAGCTGATGAAAAAGCTGGTACGCACGGAGCTGCAGCAGGATGTGGAGAAGTTCGGCGACGAGCGGCGCTCACCGCTGGTGATACGCACGGCGGCCAAGGCCATGGACGACAGCGAACTGCTGCCCACCGAAGCGGTGACCGTGGTCCTGTCCGAACGCGGCTGGGTGCGCGCCGCCAAGGGTCACGACGTGGATTCGCGCAGCCTGAGCTATAAATCGGGCGACGACTTCCTGTCCGATGCCCGCGGCCGCAGCAATCAACCGGCGATATTTCTGGATTCCACCGGGCGCAGTTACACCGTACCGGCCCATACACTGCCGTCCGCGCGGGGGCAGGGCGAGCCCCTGTCCGGGCGTTTGAGTCCGCCCGACGGGGCGCGCTTCGTGGGTGTCGTCATGGGCCAGGACGATGAAAGCTGCCTGCTGGCCAGCACCGCCGGCTACGGGTTTATCACCACGGTGGGTGACCTGTATGCCAAGAATAAGGCCGGCAAGGCCGTGTTGGGCGTCGCCAAGGGCGGTGAACCCCTGGCGCCGGCGGTAGTGGACGACTCCAAGACCGCCAAGGTGGCGCTGGTCACCACGGATGGGCATCTGCTGGTGGTGTCCGCCAAGACACTGCCGCGCCTCAACCGCGGCAAGGGCGTCAAGCTCATCAATGTTCCCGCGGCGCGTTTCGCCGCGGGCGAGGAGCGCGTGCTGGCCATGGCGGCGTTGAACCAAACGGATCAATTGGTGGTCTATTCAGGTCAGCGCAAGATGACGCTCAAGGGAGACGACCTGAAACACTATGCAGGCGAGCGGGGCAAGCGCGGCATGAAGCTGCCCCGGGGTTATCAAAAGGTGGACCGGATCGAGGTAATCAAGGCCTAAGCCATTGCCGGGTAAAGATATTCATGGCGTTGCGGGCATGTTGAAATCGACTCCCCATGCCCCCATTTATAATTGGCGTAACATCACTTATTCATCCTAGTTGCGGAGCCAAAGCTAATATATGAAACGCATCGTTTTATTCATCGGTACCAATATCGCCATTCTGGTTGTATTGAGTATTGTCCTTAACCTGCTTGGCGTGGAAAGCATCCTCGACAAGAAAGGCGTCAATCTCAATATGCA
Organism: uncultured Gammaproteobacteria bacterium; assembly: GCA_964463055.1. Classification (GTDB taxonomy): domain Bacteria; phylum Pseudomonadota; class Gammaproteobacteria; order CAWJPQ01; family CAWJPQ01; genus CAWJPQ01. The sequence goes on from CAYXAX010000211.1 coordinate 2,118, forward strand.
GGCGCTGCTGATATTTTCGGCCGTCATCGGTTTCGGCGGTTCGTTCATCTCCCTGGCTATCTCCAAGTGGATGGCCAAGCGCATGACCGGCGCCCAGGTAATCGAGCAGCCGCGCAATGAATCCGAGCAGTGGCTGGTGCACACGGTCCAGAACCACGCCCGCGCCGCCGGCATCGGCATGCCCGAGGTGGCGCTCTACGACTCTCCCGACATCAACGCCTTCGCCACCGGCATGCGCCGGGACAGCGCCCTGGTGGCGGTGAGCACCGGCCTGCTGCGCTCCATGAATCGCGACGAGGCCGAGGCGGTACTGGGTCATGAAGTGACCCACATCGCCAACGGCGACATGGTCACCCTGGCTCTGATACAGGGCGTGGTCAACACCTTTGTGGTGTTCCTGTCCCGGGTCATCGGCTTCGTGGTGGACCGGGTGGTGTTCAAGGTGGAACGCGGCACCGGCCCGGCGTTCTGGATCACCACCATCATCGCCCAGATCGTGCTGGGTATCCTGGCCAGCATGATCGTGATGTGGTTCAGCCGCCAGCGCGAATTCCGCGCCGATGCCGGCGGTGCACGCCTGGCGGGCAAGGGCAAGATGATCTCTGCACTGGAGCGCCTCAAGGCCAGCCATGAGCCATCCCACCTGCCCAATCAACTGGCCGCCTTCGGCATCTCCGGCGGCATGGGCCATGGGCTGGCGCGGCTGTTCATGAGCCACCCGCCGTTGGATGAGCGCATCGCCGCGCTTAAAAGCAGTCAATAAATAGAGACTGCAAGATTAAAAGATATAAAGTTTGAAAGATTAGACGCGAAACGGCATCATGGTCCGGCGCCCGCTGAACAGGCGCCGGGCCATTTTCATTTTTTACAATCTGAATTTTCTGTAGATGACCGCATCACTCCATGGCCGGTGATGCGGCATCCGGTTTTCATTTTTATTCGTAACGCAAAATACGAGGAATTCGATTCATGCCATTGATACGCCCCTTCACCGGACTTCGGCCCGTCCCTTCGCATGCCGCTGCGGTGGTCGCGCCGCCCTATGATGTGTTGAGTTCGGCGGAGGCCCTGACGCGGGCGGCGGGCAAGCCGTGGAGTTTTCTCCACATCTCCAAACCGGAGATTGACCTGGCCCCGGGGGTTGATCCGTACAGTCCCGCGGTCTATGCCAAGGGCGCCGAGAATCTGGCCAGAATGTCTCGTGAGGGTATCCTGAAGCGCGACGCCAAACCACTCTACTATGTGTACCGCCTCACCATGGGCGAGCACGAGCAGACCGGCCTGGTGGCCGTGGCCTCGGTGGCCGAGTACGACAAAAATCGCATCCGCAAGCATGAGTTCACCCGTCCCGACAAGGAAGACGACCGGGTGCGCAACATCGAGGCCCTGAACGCCCAGACCGGGCCGGTGTTCCTGGCCTATCGGGCGGACCCCAGCGTCGATGAGCTGCTGGCGTCTGTCGCCACCGCCGCGCCGGAGGTGGACGTCACCGCCGACGACGGCGTACGCCACTGTATGTGGGTGGTGCAGGATGATAACCAACTGGCGTTCCTGACCAATGCGTTCGATGCCATGGAGGTGCTCTACATCGCCGACGGCCATCACCGTTCCGCCGCCGCCTCGCGGGTGGCCGCCCAACGCCGCGCCGCCAATCCCGGTCACACCGGTGACGAGGCATACAATTATTTTCTCAGCGTAATTTTCCCCCACGATCAACTGCAGATACTGGATTACAACCGCGTGGTGAAAGACCTCAACGGTCTGTCGACCAAGGCGTTTCTCGATCGCGTGGGCGAAGATTTCGAAGTCATCACCAGTGATGTCCCCGTCAAACCGGTAAGAGAGGGTGAGTTCGGCGTTTACCTGGACGGCCACTGGTACCGCCTGGAGATCAAGGACGGCCGCGTCGACACCGACGACCCCGTGGCGCGCCTGGATGTCAGCATCCTGTCCGATTTCCTGATCGCCCCGGTCCTGGGCATCACCGACCCGCGCCGCGATCAGCGCATCGACTTCGTCGGCGGCATCCGCGGTCTCAAGGCCCTGGAACAGCGCGTGGACAGCGGCGCGGCGGCAGTGGCGTTTTCGCTATACCCGACGCAGATGGAAGCCCTTATGGCGGTGGCCGATGCCGGCCAGGTGATGCCGCCGAAATCGACGTGGTTTGAGCCGAAGCTGGCGGACGGGTTGGTTTCACACGTTCTCGACTAATAGCAAGTCTCAGGTCACAAGTCGGGAAGAGCACCAAAAAATGGCGGACCATTAAGGATTCGGATTGACGCCTACCGGCGGGCGGACCAGTCTGGTTTGCGACCTGCGACCTGCGACCTGCGACCTGCGACCTGCGACCTGCGACCTGCG
>CAYXAX010000212.1:0-4476 GCA_964463055.1 uncultured Gammaproteobacteria bacterium
GCCAGGCCGCAGGCGTGCTGCTGGCAGCCGGAAAAGGCGAGCTTGAACTTGCGGCCGAAGTCCTGGGTATCGCGGTGGCCCAGCAGGAAATAGGTGGCGGCCTTGGCGTAGGGCGTGACATCAAAGGCCTCGTCGCGGCAGATTCCCGACAGGGGACAGGCGGTGACGTTGCGGATGCTGTTGCCGCAGGCCTCGCGGGTAGTGATGCCCACCGCCGCCAGGCGCCGGTGCATGTCCGGCGTATCGTCGATATGAATGAAGTGCAGCTGGATATCCTGGCGCGTGGTCACGTGCAGTATGGCGTCGGAGTACTCCTCGGCGATGTCCGCCAGGGCCTCCATCTGCTCCGTGGTCATGCCGCCGAAGGGGATCTTGATGCGCTGCATGCCCGGGGCGTGCCACTCCGTGTCCGGCCCCTTGCTTGGGGTTTTCGGATAAGCGATGTCCTGGGTCTTCTCGCCGTCATAGCGCCGGCCGTTGTCATAGCGCTGGCCGTAGGCGCCGCGGCGCAGGCGCGTCTCGGCAAACAACTTTTCGTCGATCTTGCCCTGGCGGCGCAGGCCCATCTGGGTCTCGTAAAGATCGATCTCACGGGCCAGCTCCGGACTCATGCGGTCGGCGAGGGCTTCTTTCCAACTGGGCTTTACAGGGGCATCCACGGACGGTCACCTAAACAAGTATTGAATTCAATGTATTGTCACCGGTATCAAGCAGCCAAGAATTATACAAAGGTGCTTGTTATATCTACAAATAATGAATGATATTTTTGTATAACCGAAAATGCTAATCGAGCCGTCTGTTTTTCAGGGCGTTTATATGACAACTGATTGAATAATAAAAGAATAAGTATACGCGTTTTTCACATGCATACCGACGTCTATTCAACTTATAGGCTGTAGGCTGACTGTTTATAAACCCTATGTGACCATTCACATGGATGGAGCCCAAGTTCTTTATATATCGATTAATTATCAAACTGTGCCGCATATATCAAAACCATCGGAAGCAAATCCTAACATTATGAAATTATTAGTAGTTTCCTAGCATACTTGCCAGGTCCAGACAGATCTCTCAACGACGGTGAGTCATGCGCCGGTCGTGCGGTCACCATAGATCACAAGACTACGGTACGAAACGAGCGAGAAAGGCGACGTTGTGGCGGGCCATGGAGAAAAGTAAATCGGGTTCTCCACAAGTTCAGCTTGATCAATATTCAGTCATTAAGACTGAATCTGGACGGGCAGTGCCAGGGCCCGGCCGGCAGAGGTCATCAATCATGCCTCTCAGCCGATTAATAACACTAGACGGCGATGGGGGCCGAGCATAATCGCGAAAGACTTATTAAGGACACAAGCAGGGTTCCAAAAGGCCATCACTGCTGGGGTTTTGCCGACAGTAAAGGATCAAGGCCTGCGTTACCGGAAATGATTTTTTGGTTTTTCAAAAAATAATACGTGCACAAAAAACTATGAATAAGCCACTACGCATGGCGCTACGCATTTCGCTGATATATGCCGCATTCGGTACGCTGTGGATATTCCTGAGCGATAAATTTCTGGCGTCAGTATTTTCGGATACCGAAACGCTGACACAATTTCAAACGTACAAGGGCTGGCTCTATGTTGGAATCACCTTCGTCCTGTTATTACATCTAACGCGCCTGGCGTTCGCCGCGCAGGAATCCACCGAGCACAAATTGCGGGACAGCGGAATACGCTATCGGGAAGTCTTCGATAACACTTCTGACGGGTTGTTCCTGCTGGATGTCACCGAAGACATGCGCTTCAGGATCGCCGAGTTCAATCCGGCGGAAGCGCGGATGATTGGGCACTCAATCACCGAAGCGACCGGTAAATTTATTGAGGAAGTTCTTCCTCATGATATCGCGCAGCAGACGACCGAAAAATATCGCAGCTGCGTTAAATCGGGAACCCTCATGAACTATGAAGAACAACTCGATCTCCCCTCCGGATTGCACTACTTCTACACGACATTGATACCTGTTCGCGACCCGAATGGCCGCATTCACCGAATCATCGGCATTGCCCGTGACATCACCGAACGCAGGGAAGCCGCCGACAGGATCATACATCTCAATCGCGTATATTCGATGCTGAGCGGCATCAATTCGCTGGTGGTGCGCGTGCGCAACCGCGACGAATTGTTTCGCGAAGCGTGCAGAGTCGCGGTTGAAGCGGGCGGATTCCGCATGGCGATGATAGCCACTGTGGACGACAACACCGGCACGATCGTTCCGGCGGCATCGGCGGGTAAAGACGAAGATCTACTAAGCAACATCACGGAACTCCTGTCATCCAGCGAGGATGCGCCGCGCACCATGATTGCACGGGCTCTCAAACAACAAAAAGCCGTCGTTGCCAACAATTCCCTCAATGACCCGCAGGTTTTGATTGACAAGAAATACGCTGCCCACGGAGTTCGCTCGGTGGCGGTATTGCCGCTGATTGTCGCCGGCGAAGCGGCGGGCGTGTTCGCGCTGTACTCAAACGAGATTGAATTCTTTCACAAGGATGAGATGAAGCTGCTGACCGAATTGGCCGGCGATATCGCCTTCGCCATCGATCACATCGCCGGCCAGGAGCGTCTCGATTATCTGGCCTATTACGATGAGTTGACCGGCCTCGCGAATCGCACTCGGTTTCTCGAGCGGGTAGCACAATTCATTCGCAGCGCCACCCAAAGCAAGCTGGCCTTGTTATTGATAGACCTGGAGCGGTTCAAGAACATCAACGACAGCCTCGGCAGGCCTATCGGCGATGCCCTCCTGAAACAGACGGCGGAGTGGCTGGCGCGCAACATGGGGGATGACAACCTGTTGGCGCGCATGGATGCTGACCACTTTGCCATTGTGCTGCCGGAACTGCGCCAGGATATCGACGTGACGCGGCTTGTGGAGAGCATGATGGAGTCCTTTCTTCAACATTCCTTCCAGCTTAATGGCGCCGTGTTTCGGGTCGCCGCCAAGGTCGGCATCGCGCTATTTCCAGATGACGGCACTGAGGCTGACACATTGTTCAGAAACGCCGAAGCCGCGCTCAAAACGGCCAAAATGAGCGGCGACCGCTATCTGTTTTACACGAAGAATATGACCGAATCGACTCACGGCAAGCTCAGCTTGGAAAATCAGCTGCGCCAGGCGGTGGCGAATGAGGAATTCGTTCTCCATTATCAACCCAAGGTAAATCTCATTAGCGGCAAGGTCACGGGGGCCGAGGCGTTGATACGGTGGAATAATCCGCGCACGGGACTGGTACCCCCGAATCGGTTTATCCCCCTGCTGGAAGAAACCGGACTGATCCATGAAGTCGGGCGCTGGGCAATGCGCAAAGCGATCCAGGACTATTTGCGCTGGCGCACCGCCGGCATGCCTGTGGTGCGCCTTTCAGTGAACGTATCGCCTTTGCAACTGCGCGATCGGGGGTTTATCGCCGAGGTCGAACGGGAAATCGGCGTCAACGCACATGCGTCGGACGGACTCGAATTGGAGATCACTGAAAGCCTGATCATGGCGGACGTCAAACACAGCATCGCCAGTTTGCAGGCGATCCGCGACCTGGGCGTAACCATTGCCATCGATGACTTCGGCACCGGCTTCTCATCGCTCAGTTATCTGTCAAAACTGCCGGTTGATACATTAAAGATCGACCGCTCGTTCGTGAGTGACATGACTTGCGGCGCGGAGGGATTGGCGCTGGTCTCCACCATCATCAACCTGGCGCACTCGCTGGATCTCAACGTGGTAGCGGAAGGCGTCGAAAACGAGGAACAAGCACATCTTTTGCGGCTACATAACTGCGATGAAATGCAGGGCTTTTTATTCAGCAAAGCCGTACCGGAAGATGTATTCGAGTCATCATTTCTCGCGCCCACAAAAGTACCCGATAACATTTTGGGATAGCGACTGATCACCGGTTATATGTTCCGGCACCCGGAATATTCCGGAATATATAAGCCTATATTTACGCTGGATTTCCCAGACAGGACTAGCCGTCCGTGATGCACCCCTCCGAGGCGGACTGCACACACTTTATATACTTGTACAGCGTCCCCCGGGTCGCCTTGTAGGGCGGCATCTGCCACGCGGCCCGGCGCCTGGCCATCTCGTCATCGCTGACATCCACGGACAGTTCATTGGCCGCCGCGTCGATGGTAATCCTGTCGCCGTCCCGGATCAGCGCGATGGGCCCGCCCTCTTGGGCCTCCGGCACCACATGGCCGATGATGAAGCCGTGTGATCCGCCGGAAAAACGCCCGTCGGTCATCAGCGCCACGTCCTTACCCAACCCCGCGCCCATGATGGCCGAGGTGGGCGTGAGCATTTCCGGCATGCCCGGCCCGCCCTTGGGACCTTCGTAGCGGATCACCACCACGTTGCCCTTGACGATCTCGTTACGCTCCAAGGCGGCCAGCATGTCCTCTTCCGAGTCATACACCTTGGCCGGGCCGGAAAACTTC
>CAYXAX010000213.1:0-4472 GCA_964463055.1 uncultured Gammaproteobacteria bacterium
CACTACCCGCCGGCGAAGATCGCCGGGATGATCCTGTTCTGGTTCGTCATGCTTTTTTTCATTGCCGCGGCGGCCTCAATACTGGGCCTGGGCGCCTTCGTCAACTGGCTGTCGTCGCTGGCGGGTTACATACCCATCCTGCTCACCGGGCTGTTGATCATCATGACCGGCGTGATCGTCAGCGCGCTGCTGCGCGACGTTGTCACATCCGCGGCCCAGCGCGCCGGAATCGCGCGCGGCGAACTGCTGGGACGGATGGTTCAGGCAACCACACTGGTCATCGCCGCCGCCGTGGGCGTCGACCAGCTGGGCATCGATATATCGTTTTTATCCATCGTGGTCGGCATCGCACTGGCCGCCACCTTCGGCAGCATGGCCCTCGCCTTCGGTATCGGCGCGAAGACCTACATGAGCAATATCATCGCCGGCCATCACTTGCGCCAGATCTACCATACCGGCGATCGGCTGCGTATCCGTGACCATGAAGGTACCATCAGCGAACTCACCACCACCAAGGTGGTGCTGAAAACAGACCACGGCAGCGTGGTCATCCCCGCCATGCTGTTCGAACAGGAGATCGCCGTTCTCCCCGAGCGGACCCGACATGAAGGCGAATAACAGACTCACGCACAAGTATCTGACCGGTCGCCCCCGGGATGCGGCGCGCACCCTGGAGGGACTGCCCGCCGCGGACACCGCGGCGCTGCTTGCCGCCGTGGACACCGCGACAGCGGCGATTCTTCTATCTCAGATGCTGCCCCACGCCGCGGCGGCATGCCTGGCGCATTTGGATGAACCGGCCGCGGCAGCGATGCTCGGTCAGGCGAAACATCCGGCAGTGGCACGTATTCTCAAGGCCGCGACGCCCCGTTTGACACACGCACTGCTGGAGCGACTCGACAGACACGACAGGCTACACATTGAACAACTGCTTGAGCACGAACCGGATACGGTCGGCGCCATCATGGATGCGGTCACCATGGCGCTGCCCCACGACGTCACCGTGGGCGATGGCATTAAGCGCGTACAGCACCAGCAACCCGACTCCCCTTGCGGCCTGTTTATTGTGGATAACGAACACAGACTCCTCGGCACCCTCAATGCCACGGCACTGCTCAGGGCGGCCCACGGACTTCCGCTGCACGGACTGCTTGATACCCCACCCGTCATTCTCCCGGCGGGCATGAAACTGACCTCCGCCCTGCATCACATCGGCTGGCAGACCCACCGCTGCCTGCCCGTGGTGGCGCGCGACAATACCCTGGTGGGGGTACTCGAGTATCGCGCCCTGCTGTCCATCACCGGCAACGGCCAAGACCATGGAACCCGCGCTGACGCGGTATCCAGCATGCTCAGCCTGGCAAGCCTGTATTGGATCGCCATGGCCGAGATTCTCGATACCGTACTCGGCGGACGCCGCAACGAATCCTGATCCGCTGAGGTAGCGCCATGACGGACCCTCTCTCCCATGCCCTCGATACCCTCAACCAGGATTTCCTGCGCCGTTTTCCCACGGACGCCATGCGCGAGGTCTCCGCGATGCCCGCACGTGATGTCGCGGAATTGCTGCGTACCCTGCCGCCAACATTGAGGGTCAGGGTATGGGAGGAACTGCCCATCGATGTCGCGGCCGAAACCCTGGATGGGTTTGGAAAGGCGCTGATCAGGCAGCTGCTGGGCAAGGCGGATACAGTGCATGCCGCGCGTGTCATGTCGCGTCTGCCTGTCGCACGGCGCGACGAGCTGTTGTCACTGGCGGACACCGCCAAGGCCCGGGAAATCAGAAATATCATGCAGTATCCGGACGATACCGCCGGCGCGCTCATGGATGTGCACTTTATCGTCCTGCACCCTGACATGACCGTACGCGAAGCACTGCAGCGGCTGCGCAGGCACAAACCGCATGCGGCTCCCCACTTGTACTTCAACACCGAGTCGCCGCCCGGCCTGCGGCGGGTGGACATCCAGGCCCTGGCCCTGGCAGACCCACGCGTACCGTTGCTGGACATCTCCGTGGCCACCCATGCCGCGGTCCCCCCCACGGCGGAAGTCGACGAGGTGGTCGAGCAGTTTGACAAGAGCAAGCTTGCGGACCTGCCCGTGATCGACATCAATGGAAAACTCATGGGCATTATCCATCATGAAGCCCTTGTCAGCGCCGTCCGGGAGGACACCAGCGCCGATCTCCTGACCATGGTCGGCGCCAGCAAGGAGGAACGGGCGCTGTCGAATGTCGGCTTCGTGGTGCGCAAGCGCCTGCCCTGGCTGCAGATAAATCTGCTCACCGCATTTCTGGCCGCGTCGGTGGTAGGCCTGTTTGAAAACACCATCGCAAAATTCACCGCCCTGGCCGTTTTAATGCCAGTGGTGGCGGGCCAGTCCGGAAATACCGGTGCCCAGGCGCTCGCCGTGACCATGCGCGCACTGGCCCTGCGCGAAATCAGCATCAGTCACTGGCGGCGGGTGGCGCGCAAAGAGATGATCGCGGCGCTCATCAACGGCATCGCCGTCTCCCTTACCACCGCCGTCGGCGTGCTCGTATGGAGTTCCTCGCCCGGATTGGCGCTGGTGATCGGGAGTTCCATGATCCTGTCCATGATCGCCGCGGGGCTGGCGGGCGTGGTGGTACCCATAACGCTGTCCGCCGTGGGGCAGGACCCGGCCCAGTCATCGTCCATCATCCTTACCACCATTACGGACGTGACCGGTTTTTTTACCTTTCTTGGCATCGCCACCCTTCTGTCCAGTATGTTGTAGCCGACACAGCCGGCAACCCCGATATAATTCTATAATTCAATCGCCGTGGTGGGCTGTCCCGCCGCGCATCCGTCTCTACAATTGAACACATATTGTGCTTGAAGACCCATTAGAAAAGCAGCGCGGCTGGCATAAGCGCCTTGCCGGAGATTGGCTGCTGATGATCGCCGTTGTCGGACTGCTCGTTTCCTCTGCCTGGACCAGGCGCATCCCGACCATTTCAACCACCGAACTCCAGGTGCTGTTTATACTCTTCGTGCTCCTGGTCACCGTCAAGGGATTGGAGTACGGCGGGCTGTTCTCACGCCTGGCTTGGCGCATGGAGCTGGGCAAGGCGGCTCCCCTCAAGCTGGTGGTGACCACATTCATGTTTTCCATGCTGATCACCAATGATGTGGCGCTGGTCGTCGTGGTTCCCCTGACCATGTTGCTGAATATGGAAAAAAAGGACATCCTGGTCATCCTCGAAGCCGTGGCCGCCAACGCCGGCTCCGCCCTGACACCCATAGGTAACCCACAGAACCTCTACATTTACTGGTATTACGGGATCGAACCCGTGCATTTCATGGCGGCCATCGCCCCCCTGTCGATGGCGTTTTTTGTCATTCTCGCCCTTGCATCCACCGCCATCAACATGGGTAACAACCGGGCTGCGGGACATGCCCCGGACGTGGACAAACGCCTCACCAGCGGCTTTATGTCATTATTATTCATTGCCGTACTCATGGTACTGCATGTCCTTCCGCTCTATGCCGGTATCGCCGTGGTCGCCGGCGCCCTGCTACTTAAGCCGGCGAGCCTGCGTATCGACTATGGGCTGCTGGCCGCCTTTCTATGTTTCTTCGGCATCGCCGAGAACCTGGAGAGCCACATGGCACCGGCAATCGCGGGCGCCGACAAGGTGTTCATGCTGTCCGCGCTATCCAGCCAAATCATCAGCAATGTCCCGGCCGCGCTGCTGTTTGCAAAATTCACCCATCAATGGCAGGCACTGTTATGGGGCACCAATGCGGGTGGATTCGGCAGTTTGGTGGGTTCCGTGGCCAACCTGATTGCCTACCGGCTGTACATCACCGACGCGCGTTCCGCCGGGGGAAGGGCATTTACGATTAAATTTTTATTGATCGGCTATGGGGCATTCTTGATGAGTTTGGGGCTCTATGCACTCATGAGAGAGGGATCATAGACAGGCATGACTGAAGTGGGTGCGTGCGCCCACTTCAGTCATGCCACAACGAACGCGACAGCAGTGTTACCGTGGCGCCTCAAGCGGTCGATTCACTTGACATCGAAGGTAACGGAGCTCGCCAGACCGGTCAAATGATGATGCTTGGTCGCCTCCTTGATCGCCACGGTATGCTTGCCCGGAGACAGCGGCGGCAGCGTGATCGCGCATGGACACCCCTTCACCTTGTGATCGATGATGGGCTTGTTGCCATCGACGTAGACATGCAGGTGATTTCCATCCGGGCTCAGCTGTACGTCGTATTTCAGCTTATCGCCACGCTCGCTTTTCAAAACCTTGCCGTCCTGCGGGGCAATAATTTTGATGTAGCCTTTGCTCATGGCAACGGTGCTTGATTTGGCACTGTCCGACCATGAACCTGAATATCCGCTGTCACTCGCCAGTACCGCCTTGGGGATCAAGACGCAGATCAAGGTCAGCAGCAGTGTGGAAACCAGATTATTCCATGCCTTCATGACTCTCTCCTTAA
>CAYXAX010000214.1:0-4449 GCA_964463055.1 uncultured Gammaproteobacteria bacterium
GGTCGCAGGTCGCAGGTCGCAGGTCGCAGGTCGCAGGTCGCAGGTCGCAGGTCGATAACAGAGTGGTATGTTTCAATTACGACGTCAATCAGTCTTCTTTGGCAGGCATTTTGTCTTTTGGTTTTTTTCTCTGACTTGAGACCTGCGACCTGCGACCGCTTTATTTAATTAGCACCCAGCAAAAAAGTAACCGGTCCATCGTTAAGCAGAGAAACGTCCATATGCGCCCCAAACTGCCCGCTCTGCACTTTGCTGTGCTGCGTCATTGCCTGCTGTACCAGGTAGTCATAAATTTCGGCGCCATGGTCGGGCGCGGCCGCGGGGGTGAAACTGGGGCGCATGCCCTTGCGGGTATCGGCGGCCAGGGTGAACTGGGACACCAGCAGCAGGCCGCCGCCGATGTCCTGCACGCTGAGGTTCATCTTGCCGTCGCTGTCGGCGAACACCCGGTAGCCCAGCAGGCGCTGGAGCATGCGGTCGGCCTGGTCGCGGCCGTCATCCCGTTCAACGCCGATGAAGACCAGCAGTCCCGTGTCGATGACGCCCACGGTACGGCTGTCCACCTCCACCCGCGCCCAGCGCACGCGCTGCAGCAGGGCGATCACGCAAAACGCTTCGCGATGCGATTGGTGGCCCGCACCAGGGCGTCGACGATGCCCTTTTCCGTGGCGGAGTGGCCGGCATCGGAGATGATGTGCAGTTCGGAGCCGGGCCAGGCGCGGTGCAGCGCCCAGGCGTTTTCCACCGGGCATATCATATCGTAGCGGCCGTGGATGATCTCCCCCGGGATGCCGTCGAGTTTGCCGACCTCGTCGAGAATCTGGTTGGGGGCGAGAAAGCTGTTGTTGACGAAGTAATGGCACTCGATGCGCGCCAAGCTCAGGGCGTTGTAGGGATAGGTGTAGTGATCGATGACCTCCTTGCGCCCGCGCAGGGTGGCGGCGCGGCCCTCCCAGCGCGACCAGGCCTTGGCCGCTGCCATGCGCGCCAGTTCGTCCTTGCTGGTCAGGCGTTTGTAATAGGCCTGCACCATGTCGTGGCGTTCCTCATCGGGGATCACGCTGAGGTAATCCTCCCAGTAATCGGGAAAGATGCGGTTGGCGCCGCGCTGATAGAACCAGTCGATCTCATCGCGGCGGCACAGAAAGATGCCGCGCAGGATGAGCCCCAGCACCCGGTCGGGATGGGCCTCGGCATACACCAGCGCCAGGGTCGAGCCCCATGAACCGCCGAACACCACCCACTTGTCGATGCCCAGGTGGTTGCGGATGGTCTCCATGTCGGCCACCAGGGCCTGGGTGGTGTTGCCTTCCAGTTCCGCATGGGGTGACGACCGGCCGCAGCCGCGCTGATCGAACAATACGATGCGGTACACCTCCGGGTCGAAGAAGCGGCGGTGATAAGGCTCACAGCCGGCACCGGGACCGCCGTGCAGAAACACCACCGGCACACCGTGAGGGTTACCGCACTCCTCCACGTACAGCATGTGGGGGCGGTCCACCTCCAGGGTGTGTTTCACGTAGGGTTTGATTTGCGGATAAAACGTCAGCATTTGGCCACCATCATAATACGACTGTCTGTCATGCAGGCATTCCGCGGTCTCAGGTAAGGCTGATGCCCAGCAGACGCCCGATAGAATAGGTCACCACACCCGCGGTCCCCCCCACCAGCACCATGCGCAATCCGCTGTACACGGCACCCCGGCCGGTAAACAAACTCAGCACCGCCCCGACGATAAACAAGCTGGCCGCGGTCAACAAGGCGGCAAATACCACGGGCGATGCCCCCGGCGCGAACAGAAACGGCAGGACGGGGACCATGCTGCCGGCGCTGAAGGCGGCAAACGACGACAGCGCCGCCCCCCACGGGGAGCCAAGATCATCGGGATTCAGGCCGAGCTCTTCCCGGGCCAGGGTATCCAGGGCCTTTTCCGGGTCACGGATCAGGTTGCCGGCCATGTCGCGGGCCTGCTCCATGGGCAGGCCGCGGGCGTTATAGATCAGCGCCAGTTCCTCAGCCTCCTCCTCGGGATAGAACTCCAACTCCTCGCGCTCCAGCCCGATCTGGTACTCGAACAGCTCGCGCTGGGAACGCACCGACACATATTCCCCCGCCGCCATGGACAGGGCGCCCGCCAGCATGCCCGCCACGCCGGTGATGAGAATGATGCCGTTCTGTTCGGTGGCGCCGGCGATGCCCATGATGAGGCTGGCGTTGGAAACGAGCCCGTCGCTGACGCCGAACACCGCGGCACGCAGATTGCCGCCGTGCTCCACGCCCTTGTGACGCCGCCCGATTTCCTCCACCGAGGTGGGCAGCGGGTGACCCAGCCGGATGCTGCTGCCGCTGTAGATGGACATGCCGCGCACCTTCATGGCGATAAGCATCGGTTTGGTGCGCTTCGGCCCCAGCCACCCCACGATGTATGCGACGATGCGCATGCGCAGGGACGGCGTGATCCCATCGGGCACCGTTTCCCCCTGTTCGCGCATCTTGACCGCCCATACCCCGGCTTGAGCCTCAGCCCCGTCCGCCAGCCCACGGAACAATGCGGTCTTGGCCGGATCCTTTTCTATGCCGGCGATGATGCGGTATAACCACGCCGACTGCATCTCTTCTTTCCAGTTATCCACCAATGACATAGCGTGTGTCCGCGCAAGGTTCCCAAGGTTGCGTATTATAGGCCATCAGGCGATGCGGCGGGGCATAATAGCCATGCTGCCGCCAGGCTTCTGCTGCTGCCGCGGGTTTGTTATAACTGCACCGCTTGGCACAGGCACGGCGTTGCGGAACCGTCATGGATTTGAAATGAATAATCCCCAATATCCTGCCATACCTGTGGCCGCCGTCGGCGCGGTGATCATTCACGCCGGCCGTGTGCTGCTGGTCAAACGCGCCCGCCCGCCGCGCCAGGGGCGCTGGGCCCTGCCGGGCGGCAGCGTCAAGCTGGGTGAGACGCTGCGGCAAGCGGTGGAGCGGGAGGTAGGTGAAGAAACCGGCGTCACGGTGGCGGCGCGCCGCCCGGTGCACTGCTTCGACATCATTAGCCGGGATACCCATGGACAGGTACAATTTCATTACGTTATCGTTGATTGGGTGGCTGATTACATCACCGGCGAGGCACATCCGGGCGATGATGCGTCGCACGCGGGCTGGTTCGAGCCCGCCATGCTGGCATCCATGGATATCGATAAAGATACCCTGACGCTGCTGCGGCGTTGGGATGAATTCGCCGTGGGAACGTGAACCCGAGTCGCGCCACCACGTCATATATATAAACACAAGCAACCACGCAAAGGAGACCGGCATGACCAAGAAGCCCTTCGTCACCGATATCAAGACACTGCGCAAGCGCGCCCGGGAACACATCGAACAGGGCGCCATCACCTACGGCTATAAGGCCGACCGCGATGTTGTCCTGAAACTGCTCAACGAGGCCCTGGCCACGGAGATCGTGTGCGTGCTGCGCTACAAGCGCCATTACTTCATGGCCAGCGGCCTCAACGCCCAGAGCGTCGCCGCGGAGTTTCTGCAGCACGCCAACGAGGAGCAGGGCCACGCCGATCAGATCGCCCAGCGCATCGTGCAGCTCGGCGGTGAACCGAACCTGTCGCCGGAAGGCCTGGCCAGCCGCAGCCATGCCGAATACGTGGAGGGTGATTCCCTGCTGGACATGATCAAAGAGGATCTGGTGGCCGAACGCATAGCCATCGACAGCTATCGTGGCATCATCAATTACCTGGGCAACGACGACTCTACCACGCGGCGCCTGATGGAAGGGATACTCGCCATGGAGGAGGAACACGCCGAGGACCTGGTGAGTCTGCTGCAGGAGTTCGGCAGCTGAGCGAAGGGCTTCACGGCCGCTTTCGGGTCAATAATATGTGATATATATGGGTCCGCCGGTAAGGTATGGGAGTGCCATACCATGACTGCCCACCATGGCGGATAAGCGCATCCCCTTTGCAACCATGCAGTCGCCTCTGATAGCGACGTTTTAAGGAGACAATGATCCATGTACAAGGTATTCCGAATCATCATGCTGTCCGTGATGCTCTGTCTGTGCGCCAGCCCCGCCTGGTCCCAGTCCAACGCCACCCGGATTACCTGGTACGGCCACGCCGCCTTCGGCATCACCACCCCCAAGGGCAAGGTGCTGATGATCGACCCATGGCTCAGAAACCCCTCCAACCCCGCCGCCAAGGACAACCGCGACCCGGTGCAGGACATCAAGCAGGCAGACTATATTCTCATCACCCACGGCCACTTCGACCACGTGGGCGACGCCGTGGAGCTGGCCAAGAAGACTGGTGCGCGCCTAGTCACCAACTATGAGCTGGGCACCAACATGGCCAAGCTGTTGGGGTATCCCAAGGACCAGATGGGATTCGACACCCTGTTCAACATCGGCGGCACCATCACCATCGCCGACGGCGAGGTCACGGTGCA
>CAYXAX010000215.1:0-4444 GCA_964463055.1 uncultured Gammaproteobacteria bacterium
GCCGTGGACTGGGTCAAGGACGGAGAGGCCGCCGAGCTGTTTTTAAAATCCCAGGGGTATGACCTGGTGATCCTTGACCTCAAGCTGCCCAAGAAGTCCGGCCTGCAAGTCCTGGAGGACCTGCGCGCCACCGGGGAAGACACCCCGGTGCTGATACTCACCGCCCGCGACACGGCCAAGGACAAGGTGCTCGGCTTGGACACCGGTGCCGATGATTACCTGGTCAAGCCGTTCTGCCTGGATGAGCTGGGTGCCCGCATCCGCGCCCTGCTGCGCCGGCGCAGCGGACGCAGCGAACCCATCATCCGCCACAAGGACATCGTCATGGATCCGGCGTCGTTCACCGTAAGCCGCAACGGCGATACCATCGAACTCTCTCCCAAGGAATTCGCGCTGCTGCGCATGCTGTTGGAAAACCGCGGCCGTGTGCTGTCACGCCACCGTCTCGAGGAAAGCCTCTATTCGTGGAAGGACGAGGTCGACAGCAACGCCGTTGAGGTCCACATTCATCACTTGCGCAAGAAACTCGGCTCGGAACTCATCCGTACCATTCGCGGTGTCGGCTATGTCATAGACAAATAAACGCGGGCGGGTCGCTGTCATTTCAATAAATCCCTCCATCCGCCGCCGTTTATTGGTCATTCTGCTGCCCGCTATCGCTTTTGCCTGGCTGGTCAGCGCCATCACCAGTTACTTCGACAGTCTCTATGAGCAGGGCCGGGTGTTCGACGCTCAACTCGCCCAGGCCGCCAAGGTGCTCATGCTCCTGGCCATTCACGAGTCCGAAGAAAACGCCTTGACACCCAGCAGGGACGCACTGAGACAGGCGCTCAACGATGAGCGGGCCGTCCAGGTCAGCCATCCCTATGAAAACCGTTTGATCTTTCAGGTATGGCAGCTGCCGGCCAAGAAGCTGGTGCTGCACTCCGAACACGCCCCGGTGCTGCCTCTGTCGGAAAAGCTGTACGGGTATACCGATACGCAATTGGGCAGTGAATTGTGGCGCGTGTTCACCATCACCAACGAGGAATACAAGATACGGGTGGATGTGGCGGAAAACTACGCCGGCCGCGAGGAGCTGGCGCGCATCATCGCCATTCGCGTGTTGATTCCGCTGTTTGTGGTTATCCCCATACTGGCGCTGGTGCTGTGGTTCGCGGTGGGCCGCGCGTTGTTCCCGCTGCGGCGCCTGGCCCTGGAGGTCAAGCGCCGCAAGCCAACCCATCTTGACTCGGTGAATGTCCACGACGCGCCGGTGGAGATCATGCCCCTGGTGGAGTCGCTCAATTCCCTGTTCGACCGGCTGCAGCACACCTTCCAAAACGAACGCCGCTTTACCGCGGACGCCGCCCACGAATTGCGCACCCCCCTGGCGGGCATCAAGACCCAGGCCCAGGTGGCGCTGCGGGACAGAAATGAGCAACACCGCCGCAAGGCATTGCAGCACCTCATCATCGGGGTGGACCGCACCAGCCGCCTGGTGGAGCAACTCCTGACCCTGGCACGGCTGGACCCCGAGACGGGGATCGTCGACCCCAAATCCGCGCGCCCGGGTAAGCTGGCCGCGGAGGTCATCGCCGACCTCGCGCCCATGGCCTTCGAGAAGCGCATTGATATCAGCATGACGGATCAGTGCCATAGGGAACTCATCCTCCATGAAGACGCCATGTCGATCCTGATCCGTAATCTGGTGGACAACGCCATGCGCTACACGCCCCGGGGCGGGATCGTCGAGGTGTCCATCAAAGAACAGGGTGACAACGTCGTGCTGTCCGTCGCCGACAACGGTCCGGGTATCCCCGAAGAAGAACGCCCCAAGGTGCTGGAACGCTTCTACCGTTTGACCCAGACGGGTGTGGGCAGCGGCTTGGGGTTGTCCATCGTGCATCGTATCGCCCAGCTGCATCGCGGCACCATGAATCTGCAGACATCCCGCTACGGGGGCCTGCAGATCGACGTGACCTTCCCCATTGCGCCTGCCGAGACAGTCATTTTGGATGCGCTGTGAGCGGCGCATGCGGGAATCGCATACTTCGCGATGCCTGCAGCAGTGACTCCTTTCTGATGACGGTGAATTGGTACAGCAGGACATTGCTGTGACGGCCCGCCGTGTCTTTGACATAGACGGTGAAGGTGTGCACGCCGGCGGCCGCCGTATGGGGGACAACGCCCATGGCGCTGTAGACGCCGTCACCGGCCTTGGCATCGCCGTTGACCCCGAGATCGTTGAGCGGCAGCGGAATATCCTCCATGTGCTCACGGGTCTGATAGAGGGTGTCCTCGATGGCGCTGGGTCCCTTGACGCTGGTGATGTGCAGTGTGATGGTGTAGTGGGTGTCGATGGGTCCCGAGGACGGATTGACGGACAGGTCTGAGATGACCGGTGCGGCGTCGTCGCCGGGCGGTATCGGTGCCCCGTAGGCGGCGGCGGTGGCGACAAGCAGCAGCAGGAGCCGGATCTTCATGGCGGGCATTCCCCATGGGTTCAAGGTGCCTGTGTTTATCATACACCTCACGGGCGGCGCGCGCCGCGGCCGGCACAATTATCCGCCGCATTCATGTGCTTCCAATCACCGGCGTTGTTTGTCAGACTTGAATACCGATGGTCCGGGTAATCCCGGCCGCTACTGACACCAGGGATGATGAAACGCTCCATTGCGCTTGCTTGGCTGTTCATTGCCGCGGGGTTGTGCGTTGCAACCGGCTGCACACGCGAGAAAAGCGACACCGGGCAGGACCGCAACCGCGTCACCGTCAGCGCGTGGGTGCACTCCGGGCGCGCCGCCGAGCGCGCCGTCATCCAGGATCAGGTGCGTCGCTTCAACGCGCTCCAGGACCGCATTCGCGTCAAGCTCACCGTCATCCCCGAGGGCTCGTACAACGCCCAGGTGCAGGCTGCCGCGGCGGCGGGGGACCTGCCCGATGCCCTGGAGTTCGACGGCCCGTTCTTATACAACTACATCTGGCAGGGGCGCCTGACCCCCATCGAGAAATACCTGCCGGCCAGCGTGACCCTGGATCTGATTCCCAGCATCGTGCAGCAGGGGACCTATGACGGCAAGCTGTACTCCGTCGGTGCGTATGACTCGGGGCTGGGGCTATACGCCCGTCGCAGCCGGCTGCAGGCCGTGCATGCGCGCATTCCCCGCGGGCCGGGGGACGCGTGGACGGTGAAGGAGTTCGAGGGCATACTCGCCCGCCTTGCCAAGGCAGACCCCGACGGTCAGGTGCTGGACCTCAAGCTGAACTATACCAACGAGTGGTATACCTACGCCTTTTCACCGCCCATCCAGTCCGCCGGCGGTGACCTCATCGACCGCAGCGGATACCAATCCGCCGCCGGCGTGTTGAACGGCCCCGCGGCGGTGGCGGCCATGACCCACATACAGGACTGGATCAAGCATGGCTACGTGGACCCCAACGTGGATGACGATGCCTTCACGGCGGGGCGGGTGGCGCTGTCGTGGGCGGGGCACTGGGAGTACCGGCGCTATGCCGCTGCCGCCGGCGATGACCTGGTGCTGCTGCCGCTGCCGGACTTCGGCAAGGGCAGCAGGACCGGGCAGGGCTCGTGGAACTGGGGCATCACCCGCGGCGCCCATGATCCCCAGGCCGCCGCCACCTTCATACGATTTTTGCTGCGGCCCGATGAGATATTGCGCATGACCGACGCCAACGGCGCCGTGCCCGCCACGCGTACCGCCATCGCCCGTTCCAGGCTCTACGGTCCGGGGCGGCCGCTGCGCCTGTTCGCCGAGCAGCTGCTGCATGGCTATGCCGTGCCCCGCCCGCGCACGCCTGCGTACCCGGTGATCACCTCGGCGTTTCAGCAGGCCTTTGCCGATATCCGCAACGGTGCTGACGTAAAGAAGGCACTGGACCAGGCGGTGGCGGTGATCGATCAGGACATTGGCGACAACAAGGGCTATGCGCGGCAATGAGCGGCGTCCCTGCCAGGAAATCACGGCGGTGACCGGCAAGCCCGTTCGCGCCGCGGCCGTGGGCAGGGAGGGTGCAGCGGCGTGGCTCATGGCCGGACCGGCGCTGCTGGGGCTGACGGTGTTCATGGCGGTGCCGTTTGCCCTGGCCGTGGGGCTTTCCTTCACCAACCTGCGCCTGGGTTCGCCTCTGCCCCTGGAGGTCGTCGGCGCGCAGCAGTACCTGCGCATTCTCGGCGATGCCGGGTTTCAGCGGGCGCTGCTCAATAACGCGCTGTTCGCCGTGGCGACGGTGCCGCTGCAGACCGGGCTCGCCCTGGCGCTGGCGCTGCTGCTCAACCGGTCCGTGCGCGGGGTGGGGTTGCTGCGTGCGGTGTTTTTCATGCCGGTGGTGTTTCCCATGTCGCTGGTGGCGGTGGTGTGGATGTTGATCTACGCGCCGGGCCCCACGGGCATGATGAACGGGCTGCTGCACTTTATTTCTCTCGGTGCCTGGCAGCCGCGGG
>CAYXAX010000216.1:0-4441 GCA_964463055.1 uncultured Gammaproteobacteria bacterium
CGCCGGTGCAGAAGCGGCCCTGGGCGAAGGGCAGGTCCGCCGAGATCACCAGCATCACCACGTCGTCGCGCCCCGCGGCGAATTTGTTGAATTTTTGGGTGGACGTGGCGCACACCGGGGTGTCCAGACTGGGGACGATGTTGAGCAGCTTTTTCTTGCCCTTGTAGTTGGCCAGGGTGATGTCGTTCAGGTCCTTGTCCACCAGGTGCAGGTCCGGTGCGCTGGCGCCTACTTTGGGGAGCTCACCGTTGGTGTGGATGGGATTACCCTTGAGCGTGATCGTTGCCATATTAATGTCCTCCGTTTGTGGTGTTAGCTGTTGGCGACCTTGCGCTGATGGAGTGCGCGCTGCAGGCCGGCCGCATAGGTCTCGATATCCGTTTGTGTCTTGGTCTCGGTGGCGCATACCAGCAGCCCGTTGCCGAGTTCCGGGTACTCATGGCTGAGGTCATAGCCTCCCAGCAGGTTGTCCTGTTCCAATACCCTGAGGACGTCGCCGACGGGCCTGTCCAGCTGCACCACCACTTCGTGAAAACACGGTTGTTCAAAGGCGCGGCGCACCCCTTGAATCCGCGTCAGCTGCTGGATCAGGGCGGTGGTATTGCGATGGCTGGCCATGGCGACCTGGCGCAGGCCGTGGGCCCCCAGCAGTGCCATGTAGATGGTTGCCGCGGTGACCATGAGGCCTTGATTGGTGCAGATGTTGGAGGTCGCCTTGGAGCGCCGGATATGCTGCTCCCGCGCCTGCAGGGTGAGTACGAATCCGGTCTTGCCGTCCAGGTCCACTGTGCGCCCGACGATGCGTCCCGGCATCTGGCGTACGTGTTCCTTGCGACAGCACATGAATCCGAAGTAGGGACCGCCCGACGACAGCGGGATGCCCAGGGGCTGTCCCTCGCCGCAGGCGATGTCCGCGCCGGCAGTGCCCCAGCGGCCGGGGGGCTTGAGCAGTGCGGTGGCGGTGGGATTGACCACGGCGATGGCTAGCGCGCCGTGCGCATGGGCCCAGTCGGTGAGCCTGTCCACATCCTCCAGCACGCCGAAGAAATTGGGCTGGGGAATCACCACGGCGGTGATGTCCCCCGGGGTGCCGGGCAGCGCGTCGGCGGCGATGGCGCCGGTCTTTTTATCAAATGGGATCTCTTCCAGGACGATGCCCTGGCTGGCCACGATGGAATGGACCACGCGGCGGTACGCCGGGTGCAGGGTACGCGGCATCAGGATGCGCTTGGAACTGGAGCGGCGGTTGGCGCGTACCGCCATCAGCACCGCCTCGGCCAGGGCCGAGGCGCCGTCGTACAGCGATGCGTTGGAGACCTCCATATCCATGAGTCCGGCCATCATGGTCTGGAACTCGTAAATCAACTGCAACGTTCCCTGACTGGCCTCGGCCTGATAGGGCGTGTACGCGGAATAGAATTCGCCGCGCGTGGTGATTTCCCATACCGCCGCCGGGATATGGTGTTCATAGGCGCCCGCTCCGACAAAACACAGGGGCTGGCCGTTCTGCGCCGCGCGCTGGCGCAGCAGCGCGGAGACTTCCATTTCGGTCATGCCCGGCGGGATGGCGTTGAGCTGTTTGAGGCGCATCTCCTTGGGGATTTCATCGAACAGCGTCTCAATGCTGTCCACGCCGATGGCCTGCAGCATGTCGCGGACATCATTATCTGTATGGGGAATGAATGGCATGGTGGTGGCCCTTGCTGGTCTCTAATGACCGACAGCGTCGGTCTGTCGTTGTGGTTGCGTGGTCAATGGGTTTCCGATGCGATCAGGTCGCGGTAGGCCTGGGCGTTCATCAGGCCGTTCAGCTCAGCGGGGTCATCGGGCTTGATGCACAGGATCCATCCTTCACCGTAGGGATCCTTGTTGGGTGTCTCGGGCTGTGCGCTTAGCGCCTCGTTGACCGCCGTGATCTCCCCGGAAAGGGGGCTGTACAGATCGGAGGCCGCCTTCACGGACTCCACCACGCCGCACTCCTCGCCGGCCTTGACCTTGCGTCCCACTTCCGGGAGTTCGATATACACCATGTCGCCGAGCAGATCCTGGGCGTGATCGGTGATGCCGATTCTCACGCTGCCGTCATTCAGGGTCTCCACCCATTCATGGGTCTCTTTGTACTTCAGGTTCTCAGGTACGTTGCTCATCACCACTCCCTCACAGTGAATAATCGTTGAACAGGCATTTAGATGTCGGTAAAGCGCGATTTACCGTGGCGCACGAAGGGCGGTTTGACCACCTTGGTGGGCAGGCGCCGGCCGCGGATCTCCACCTGGCAGTGTGCCGACGCGTCGGGTGACACGCGGGCGAAGGCGATGGCCTTGCCCAGGGTGGGTGAAAAACTGCCGCTGGTGATCTCGCCGATGCGGCCGCTGTCGTTGAACACCGGCTGATGATTGCGCAGCACCCCTTTGTCGGACAGGACCAGGCCCACCCAGATGGGTAGGGCGCCCGTGTCGCGGCGCTGTTCCAGGGCGGCGCGGCCGATAAAATTGCGATCCGCCGGTTCCCACGCCACGGTCCAACCCAGCCCCGATTCCAGCGGGGTGGTGGACTCATCCATGTCCGTGCCATACAGATTCATGCCCGCCTCCAGGCGCAGGGTATCCCGTGCGCCGAGCCCGCAGGGCTTGACGCCCTGGTCCACCAGGCGCCGCCACAGCTGTGGTGCCTGCTCATTGGGCGCCACCAGTTCATAGCCGTCTTCGCCGGTGTAGCCGGTGCGGGAGATGAACAGGTCTTCAACCTGGGCGCCGTAAAACGGCGCCAAGCCGGCCGCGGTGTTACGTTGTTTGTCGTTCAGTATGGCATGGACCTTGTCGCGGGCATTGGGGCCCTGGGCGGCGATCATGGCCAGGTCATCGCGCTCGATGATCTCCACCGGGTACTTGGCGGCGTGTGTGCGTACCCACGCCATGACCTTGTCGCAGGTGCCGGCGTTGAACACCACACGGAATTGATCCTTGTTTATGAAGTATACGATCAGGTCGTCGATGACGCCGCCCTGCTCGTTGAGCATGCAGGTGTAGATGGCCTTGCCCGGACGTTCCAGCTTATCGACGTTGTTGGCCAGCAGGTGGCGCAGCAGTGGGCGCGTGCCGCCGCCGCGCATGTCGACGATGGTCATGTGGGATACATCGAACAGACCGGCGTCGCTGCGCACCTGGTGATGTTCATCGATCTGCGATCCGTAGTGCAGAGGCATGTCCCAGCCGCTGAAGTCTACGATTTTTGCGCCCAGTGCCACGTGGTTATCGTACAAAGGTGTTCGCTTGCCCATGGTGCTCCTTATCTTATCTATTGTTGTTGCTCTTCGGCATGGTATGAGGAGCGCACCAGCGGTCCGGACTTGACCCAGGTGAAACCCAGGTCGTGGGCCGCATGCGCGTAATCAGCGAACACCTCCGGAGGGAGGTAGGCCTGGACGGGGAGGTGATGACGGGTCGGGCGCAGGTACTGGCCCAGGGCGATGCGCGTCACGCGCGCGGCGCGTAGCTTGCCCAGCACCTCCAGGACTTCGTCGCGGGTCTCGCCCAGGCCCAGCATCATGGCTGACTTGGCTTCGACACCCGGTTGTTCGGCGGCCAGCGCCAGCAGTCGCAGGCTGCGTTCGTAATCGGCGCCCCTGCGGGCGGTGCGGTACAGCCGCGGCACGGTTTCCATGTTATGGCCCCATACCAGGCGCAGGCCCGGGTGCGGCTCCACGGCCGCGCAAATGGTGGCGATTGCCGCGTCCTGGCAGCGGTGAAAGTCGGGGGTGAGAATCTCCAGGCCGATGTGCGCATTGTCACGGCGCAGGTGGCGCAGGGTTGCGGCGAATATCGCCGCGCCGCCGTCGGCGAGATCGTCGCGATTCACCGAGGTGAGGACCACATACTCCAGACCCATGGTGCGGGCGGCGGCGGCAATGCGCTGCGGCTCATCGTCGTCGAACCAGTCAGGGCGGCCGGTCTTGACGGCGCAGAAGCCGCAGGCGCGGGTGCAGGTATCACCCAGCAGCATGAAGGTGGCGGTGCCGCGGCTCCAGCACTCGCCGCGGTTGGGGCAGTGCGCCTCTTCGCACACCGTGTGCAGGCGGTTGCCGGTGACCGCACCGGCGGTGACGCCGTATTGGTAACCATTGCCCAGGGGTTGTCTGATCCACTGCGGCATGCGTGTCGCGTTGGGCGACGCCGAGTGATCAAAGACAGGGATATCGCAGTTGGATCGGGCCATGTGCTGTCTCGCAAGGAAAATGAAAAAGGGGCGACAAAGACGCAAATAGCGCGTCTTTGCCGCCCCTCTGTCCTTTAACCTGAGAGCTTTAGCCCCTTCGGTGCCCCGCTATCAATGGATTGCGCTTGCGTGCAATCGCCACAGCTACGGGATCTCTCCAGAGTATTCGTCGGTCTGTGGTCCTTTTGCCTGAGCGATTCCGGGCGGGAGTTGCGCCTTCGGCGCC
>CAYXAX010000217.1:0-4420 GCA_964463055.1 uncultured Gammaproteobacteria bacterium
AAAAGGCCAGGAAGGGACTTTTTCAACATCCTGTCAAGTCACCAATGCCGGCCGGTCTCCGGGCAAGGGCGGTGGCGGCATGCTGAGAATTCTGAACAAGCTGCGCAAGGTGGGCGTGGTCACCGAACCATTGCCTCGCGCGGCGCCGCCGGTGCTGGAGGAAATCGGCGCTCGGCTGCGCGGGGAAATCGGGATGCAGTTCCGCGGCAGCCTGGCGATCCGCCAAGTGGATGCCGGGTCATGCAACGGCTGCGAACTGGAGATTCACGCCCTCAACAACCCCGTTTACGACATCGAGCGCTTCGGCGTTCACTTCGTGGCCTCGCCGCGTCACGCCGACATGCTGTTGGTCACCGGCCCCGTCTCCCGGCACATGGAAGCGGCGTTGCGCCGCACCTACGATGCCATGCCCGCGCCCAAGCTGGTGATTGCCGTGGGTGACTGCGGCGCCGACGGCGGGGAATTCGGCTGCTCCTACGCCAGCTGCGGGGGCGTATCCAGCGTGATCCCCGTGGATGCCGTCATCCGCGGCTGCCCGCCCACGCCGCAGCAGTTGATGTTGGGGATTCTAGAAGCTATACGACATCACCGCTAGCGGTGCCTTGCCTGTTGAACCCGCCGCGGGTTCCATCAGAGTCAGCAATTCTGTTTCGGGTTCCGGGTTGTGGTGTGGCCTATCGGCCGCGAATCATTGACTCCCCCTCAGCCCATCCCTCTCTCTGGGAGGGAGAGCGGGTCTTCTTAACTCGAAACCCGAAACACGCAACCCAAAACTTTTCCTACGACCCCTGCCCGCCCCCGAACTTGGCATCGGCGGCCTTGGCGATGGCCTCGGCGGTCTTGCCCTTGGCGTTGTCCTTGAAGCTGCTCAATGCCACACCCCGCGCCCGCTCATAATTCTGATGCGGCAGGGAGATGAGGATTTCGCAGTTGAAGTAGTAACCCGGTTTGGGAGGCTCACCCACCATCACCCTTTCCTGATAGGTACCGTCGGGAAGAATCCCTTTTATCTCAAGATCATCGCCCGTGGACTCGGCCAGGCTGTCCAGGTAGGGGGCCTTCTCATCCGCAGAAACGTCCACGCCGCGCGCCGCATCGGCGAACTCGGACCGGGCCTTGGCGCGCAGATCCTTGACTATTTCCAGGTTGGCGTTGAGTTTGGCCTCATAGATGCATTTCGCGGCGCTGTCGACCTTGACCGCTCTTCCCACCACATGAAAATACCCCCCCGTCTCACTAAAGCCATCGTTCAGCCATCCGGGGACCTTATCCGGAATGCGCTTGACCACTTTTTCATCGCCGCCGGTAAAGGGAATGATCCCACAGGCAGCCAGAACCAGGCACAAGGACAGCGGAACAATAATTTTTCTTATTCCCATGAATCGCCCCCAAGTCTATGAATCGCCGTTAAATGAGTCCGTATGCGGCCTTCTGATAGTTGCTATGATAGTAATGCATTGCGGGACATATTTCGACCTCCCTGTCCAAGCGGGAGCGCGGGGTATTACCATTAAATAAGCCTTATCGTGGTGATAATCTCTATGCATCTTGCCCGGTTTATAGTGACTTATTTGTACAATGTAGCCTCAAAGTACTTATCCAGCGGGTGCTTGTTGCTCACCGAAACAACCGCCGCCGGGACCGCCCGTAACCCGTAGGGAGAACAAGTCCATGCAGATTCCCTGGATAACAAGCCCGGCATTGCGTCTGCTTGCCTGCGCGGCTGCGGTGACGTTCGCCGCGCCGGCGGCCGCCGCGCCGGGGGATCTGGATATCACGTTCAATAACGGCGGCACGCTGACCAAGGACCTCGCCGGCGGCGACGATTTCGGCGCCGCGGTCGTCATTCAGCCGGATGGGAACATTGTCATCGCCGGCTCCGGCACCTATGGTTCCACGCCCAACTTTTCCCTGGCGCGTTTTACCCCCAACGGCACCCTGGACACCACGTTCAACCAAGGCGGCACCACCCCCGGCCCGGGCATTCAGTCGGACCCCGTCGGCGTGTGTCCCTGCGGTGCGCAAGCACTGGCACTGCAGTCAGACGGCAAGATACTGGCTGCCGGTTATGCCGGCAGCGGCTCGGACCTGGATTTCGTCATCGCGCGCTACAATACCGACGGCACCCTGGATACCGATACATTCAACATCCTCGGTAACCAGCCGGGGGTGAATATGACCGCCGTCGGATCGGCAACGGACCAGGCCGAGGCCCTGGCCCTGCAGGCCGACGGCAGCGTCGTGGTGGCGGGTTTTTCCGACAACGGCGCCAACAGCGATTTCGCCATGACGCGCTACAACAAAGACGGTCTTCTGGATGTACTGCTGTTCGGCACGTCCGGAATCGTCACCACCGATGTGAGCGGCGCGGATGATAAGGCGTTCGCCGCGGCCATCCAGCCGGACGGCAAGATCCTGCTCGCCGGCTACGCCACCAATGCGGACACGGACTTTGCCGTCGCCCGCTACACCGGCAACGGTGTCCTCGATACCACATTCAATCCCGGCGGCGCAAAACCGGGCACCATCACCACGGATTTCGGTGCCGGCAACGATGTCGCCCAGGGCATCGTGGTACAGATGGACGGTAAGATAGTCGTCGCGGGAAGCGCCGACGACGGCGCCGGCGGCAACTTCGCCTTGGCCCGCTACAACAGCGACGGCACCCCGGACACCACGTTCGGCAGCGGCGGGACGGTGACCACGGACTTCTCCGGCGGCGCGGACAAGGCCTATGCCGTGGCGATACAACCGGACGGCAAGATCGTGGCCGCGGGCTACGCCACCAGCAGCGGGCGATCTTACTTCGCCATCGCCCGGTACAACAGCGACGGCAGCCTGGATGACACCTTCAACCACGGCGGCAGCAAACCAGGCACCCTCGTAACCGCCGTCGGCGCCAGCAACAGCACCGCCAAGGCCCTGGCCCTGCAGCCGGACGGCGCGCTGGTGCTGGCCGGGTATGCCTACAATGCGACCAACAACAACAATGACTTCGCGGCGGCACGCTATGCGGCCGTGGATGCCGCCTGGGGCGTGACACCCGACGCTTTCACCTTCACGGACATCGCCCAGGTGGCGGTCCCGGGCGAGGTGGAGACATCCAATACCATTACCGTAAGCGGCCTGGGCACCGGCATTCACGTGCCGGTACTGGTCAGCGGCGGTGAATACGCCATCAACGGCTCGACGTCTTACACCGCTCTACCCGGGTGGGTACAGAACGGGGATACCCTCGATGTGCGCCATACGGCGATCTCGGGAGAGAGCGACACGACGCTGACCGTGGGCGGCTTGATGGTACCCAATAACAACATGGTCGCGTCGGGGACCACCGTGTCAGACACCTTCTCCAGCACCGGCCTGAGCAGCAGCGGCGGCGGGTCTCTCGGCATCATGTCGCTGGCATTTCTGCTGGCGGGTTTAATCGTGCGCCGCCACTGAAATCGTCGGGCATCATCCGCCTTCACCAAGAAACATACGACACCTTTCACTCAACCTGCCCCGTGAGAGCGGCGGTTCGTGGAAAGGAACATGCAATAAACCTTTCGATCCCCCTCATCCTAACCTTCTCCCTGGGAGGGAGAAGGAATCAACCATCTCCACTCAATGGCTCGACTCTTACCACCCTCTCCCTCCCAGGGAGAGGGATGGGGTGAGGGGGAGTAATAGAAACTGCAATCGTTCTTTCGATCTGAGCTGTAGCAGTCACGACTTATGACCGGTGACTTGCGACTCTATTATTTTTAATCCGCCTTCTCCACGCCTTCCACAAACAGAATCGAATCAAACTTGCGCTGCAGCTGGCGGCTGAAAAAGTCGTCCATCTCCATGCCGCGGCTGTAGCGCACGGCGTCGCCGACTTTGAGCTCGGTGCGCGGCCCCGCCAGCCACAGCGTGCCGTCGTCGCCGCGCACCTTGACGTAGCTGTAGGCCTTGGTCTGTATTAGATCCACCACCACCCCGCTGTTTGGCATGGGCAACGTGGACTGGGCCGCGGCCGCGGCGCGTTGGCGATAGCCTTTCGCCGCTTCGGGGGTGGTCCAGAACCCGATGTCGCCCTTGTCATTGAAGGTGGCCCGCTCCACGGTCCCGTAGTAGGTCCCGCCGCTGCTGGTGCCGCCGACCACGTAGATCCAGTCCTTGTAGACCACCGTGCCGAAGTTGGCCAGCGCCGTTGGCAACGACGTGGTCTGGGTCCACGGCTGCAGTGACCCATCCGGGGCCAGCCGCGCCTTCTCGATGCTGTTCAGATAACGCGCGCCGTTGAGGCCGCCCATGGCGTAGAGATAATCATCGTGGGCGGCGGCCTCCAGGGCGTAGCGGCCGGTATGCATGGCCGCCGTGCGGCGCCACGGCACATTACCGTTGGGGTCCAGCAGCGGGCGCCACTCCACGGCGCTCTGGCCGGTGCCCCCCA
>CAYXAX010000218.1:0-4286 GCA_964463055.1 uncultured Gammaproteobacteria bacterium
CCGTGGCGGCGGCGGCGGTGCGCACATTGGCGCGCACCGCGGTCATCATGCCGACGGCGCCGGCGGCGGCCGAGCACAGGCCGCCGATAGCGAAACCCAGTGCGGTCAGCCCGCCAAAGCCCGGCGCGATCCACAGCGCGATGAACAGCACGATGCCCACCACCAGGATGGCGCGGTACTGGGTGATGAAAAAGACATGGGCCGCCTCGCGGATGGCGACGTAGGAGGCCTGCAGCGACTCCGCCCCACAGGGCTGGCGCAGCACCCAGCGCATGCACCACACGGCGTAGGCCATGCCCAGCAGCGCAGCCGATAGACTCAAGATATGTCCCCATCCCATGGTCAGCTGTCCTTCCGGTTGATTGCGTGATGCGTCAGCACGGGGCCGATGCGGTTGCGCTGCCCCCTCTCTTCCCGGGAGATGGGTGGGGTGAGAGCGCTATCATTAATAGTAGTAACCCTGTTGTTCCGTCCTCCTTCCTTGAGGGCAGGGGATGGCTTATATATACGTGCCATATCCGGAATGGCCATTTCCCTGTGAGAGAGCAGCGCCGGATGCGGCCTCACAAATATTGGCGATGTGCAGACGCCACGGCGGCGGCATGGCGCCGGTTGTATCATCCGCCGCCTGGTGATCGCCCGTTCATGCGCAGGCACGGACGGGCGTCAAAGCGCGTCAATCACCTTATTGAGAACATCCTTGCGGTGTTTTAATTTGTCACGGTAATCCTGTTTGTCCGTATCGGCGATCTCCATGCGCAAGTCCGAAAGATAGCTCTCCAGAGCATCCTTCAGTATTTTCTGTTCCTGAGGGTTGATGTCCAGTTGTATCATTGTGAAACCTCCTGGTATTCGCATCGGGATCTACGTTGGGCGTCGTCGGCACTCGCGCGGCCGTTCGTGTGAATCATGATCGTGTGACTGCAGATTAATTTCATATCGTGACGCATACAATATTAGATTTTTATAGAATTTGTGGTGTGCTCATTGAGCTATTGACTAACACACATTCAAAGAGTATTAAATGATGTCGATCAAATCTCGTAACGATTGCGCGTTGATGCGGGGATAGCCGCCGCGGCGGGGTTGCGGAATACAAACATAATTATGCGACGTCGATCAGCACATTTGCTAATTACAGCACGCCCCCGCGCATCGGCACGGCGCATGGTATTCGTCGATCCGGCCCGCCGGGCGCGCCGCTGGCTGGTGGCGCTGGCGCTGCTGGTGGGCGCCGCGCAGTTCACCATCGCCATCCACCAGTATCTCCACCCCATCACCGAGCTGCACGTCAACTGCGCCGTGTGCGCCATCGGTCATCACTATACATCCATTCCCCAGACCGGGGCATGGATTGTCCCCGAGACCTGGCACGAGCGTCCGCTCACTACGTCCCATGTCTCGGTGCACGTCGCCGCCCCGCCGCGCGTCGGTCACCCCCGCGACCCGCCAGCCGTTCTCTCCTGAGCTTTCCTTTAGATCCAAAACGCCCCGATCGGCTTCGCGCCTGATTTGGGCATGTCCGTGCGCGTGCCTGTCAGGCGATGCGTGCGGTGTTCACCTTTGCTCACAGGAGAGAGTCAATGTTCAAAAAATTCGTGTTGCCCGCCCTGACGGCCGGCGCGGCGCTGGCCTGCGCGCCCGGCGCCTTCGCCGCCCTGTCCTCCACCGGGCGGGAATTCAATCCCGCCGTGGGGATGATTCTCAACGGCCACTACGCTGTCTACTCCCGCTCGGTCGGCAATCAGCAGATGAACGGTTTTCTGCTGGGACCGGATGCCGGGCGCCCGGCCAAGGGCCTGTCCCTGGACGAGTCGGAGCTCGATGTCAGCAGCAACGTCGATGACAAGTTCTACGGCTTTACCGCCATATCCTTCGGCGAGTCCAACGTGTCGGTGGAAGAGGCCTATCTGCAGACCCTGACCCTGCCGGCGGGTTTGACGGTGAAGGCGGGGCGTTTTTACTCCGACGTGGGGTACCAGAACTCCCACCACGCCCATACCTGGGACTTCATCGATGTGCCCGTGGCCTATGCGGCCATCCTGGGCGGACAGTACGGCGACAACGGCGTGCAGGTCAGCTGGGTGGCGCCCACCAACATTTATACCAAGCTGGGCGTGGAGCTCATGAACGGCGGTTCGTTCCCGGCCGGCGGCGGCGCCGACGGGGGCGTGGGCGTCAAGGTGCTGTTCGCCCAGTTCAGCGATGACCTGGACGACAGCAACAGCTGGCAGGCCGGCATCTCGTGGATGACCGCCGACGCCATCGACCGCCCCTCGCTGTCGGGGGCAACGTTCACCGGCAGCAGCGACATCGCCATCGCGCACTTCGTGTGGAAGTGGGCGCCCCACGGCAACTGGCACGAGCGCAACTTCCAATTCCAGTCGGAGTTCCTGCACCGCAGGGAGAACGGCACCGTGGCGGACATCAACAACACGGGCAATTACCGCGGCAATCAGAACGGCTGGTACGTGCAGGAAACCTATCAGTGGATGCCCCAATGGCGGGTGGGCCTGCGCTACGGCCAGGCGGAGGCCAGCAACAGCACCACCGGCCTCGCTGCAACCACGCCGCTGGCCGTCGCCGGCACGCCCAAGCGCGCCAGCGTCATGGTGGATTTCTCCAACAGCGAGTTCAGCCGCGTGCGACTGCAGTACAACCGCGACGAGACCGGCGCGCAAGGCGACAACGAGATCTTCCTGCAGTACATCATGAGCCTCGGCGCCCACGGCGCCCATCAGTTCTGACCGGCTCGTACCGCACAACTTAACGAGGTGAATACACATGTTTAAGCGAATGATGTTTGCGATATCCCTGCTGCTGATCAGCGGCACGGCCCTGGCCGACGTCCATGTCATGGCCTGCGAACCGGTATGGGCCGCGGTGGCGAAACAGATCGGCGGCGACCGCGTCGACGTGACCAGCGCCACCACGCCGTTCGAGGACGTGCACTACATCCAGGCCCGCCCCAGCCTCATCGCGCGCATGCGCCGGGCGGACCTGCTGGTGTGCAGCGGCGCCCAGCTGGAAGTGGGCTGGCTGCCGGTGCTGATGCGCTCGGCCAGCAACGACCGCATCCAGCCCGGCCAGCCCGGCTACCTGGACGCCTCCCAGTATGTGCACATGCTGGAGGTCCCCCAGGTGGTGGACCGCTCCCAGGGTGACATCCACCCCTACGGCAATCCCCACCTGCAGACCGACCCCCACAACGTCGAGATCGTGGCCAAGGAGGTGACCAGCCGCCTCAAGCAGATCGACCCGGCCGGTGCCGACGCCTATCAAAAGAACTACGACGACTTCGCCAAGCGCTGGGACGCGGCCATGGCGCGCTGGGAGAAAGAGGCCAAGCCCCTCAAGGGCATGGAGGTGGTGACCCACCACAAGTCGTGGGCCTACATGATCCACTGGCTGGGCATGGTGGAGGTGGGCAACCTGGAGCCCAAGCCGGGCCTGCCGCCCACCGCGGCCCACCTGCACGAGCTGCTGCAGGTATTCAAGACCCATCACGTCAAGGCCATCATCCGCGCCGCCTACCAGGATGAGCGCGCCTCGGACTGGTTGTCGAAGCGTACCGGCGTGCCGGCCATCGTGCTGCCCCATGCCCCCGGTGCCGTGAACGGCGCCGACGACCTGTTCGGCATGTTCGACGTGATGATCCAGCGCCTGCTGCAGGCCAACGGAAAAACATAACTGCGACATGCAAGAGGTGTTGTCATGAACTTCGAGAACTTCGACATCACCATCATCGGCCCGGCCTTTTTGGCCGGGCTGCTGGTGCTGGCCACCCACGTGCCCCTGGGCCGTGAGGTGCTGCGCAAGGGCATCATCTTCATCGACCTGTCCATTGCGCAGGTGGCGGGGGTCGGGGTCATCGCCGCCGACATGCTGCACCTGAGCGTGCACGGCTGGGGCGTGCAGGTGGCGGCGGTGAGCGCCGCCCTGGCCGGGGCGCTGCTGCTGGGGTGGACCGAAAAGCGCTTTCCCGCCGTGCAGGAGGCGGTGATCGGCTCGCTGTTCGTGCTCGCCGCCACCGGCGGCATCCTGCTGCTGGCAAACAACCCCCACGGCGGCGAAGAGCTCAAGGACCTGCTGGTGGGACAGATCCTGTGGGTGACCCTGCAGCAGCTGATCCCCGTGGCGATCCTTTACGCCGCGGTGCTGGCCATCTGGTTCGGCCTGCGCCAACGCCTGGGGCGTCTGGGCTTCTATATATTGTTCGCCGTTACCGTCACCGCTTCGGTGCAGTTGGTGGGCATCTACCTGGTGTTCGCCAGTCTGATCCTTCC
>CAYXAX010000219.1:0-4279 GCA_964463055.1 uncultured Gammaproteobacteria bacterium
AATGTCAACAGGCGGTATTTTGTAATCCAGCCATGCTGTACCGCGTACAGATATATCATCTATAATAAATACTTTACCCCTTCATCTTGCGCCAACGATGGCGTGAATTCTTAGCGAACGCTTAAGCATTGCCAGATGCGCGCAGTCTCCCATTCAATTACATGCGTTGCCGCTCGCCGCCCGGCCGGGCGCGAGTCAGAGTGAGAATGCCGTTTTGATATGGCGATAGGCGCGCCGCCGTGCCGGCGGCGGTTACTGTTGTTGGCCCGTCTTCGCGGCGGGCACCGTGAGCATCAAAAAAAATCCCACGGTGAAAAAAACGATGATGACGCCCATTCCAACCCGCTGATTGCCGGCGATGTCGGTGACCCACCCTACCAGCAGCGGACCGAGAAACGCCGTGGCCTTTCCCGACAGGGCGAGCAGCCCGAACATCTGGGTGCGTAGTTCCACCGGTGCGGTACGTGCAAGGTACGATCGGCTGGCCGCCTGAACCGGGCCGACGAATATCCCCAGGGCAAGGCCGAGGATCCAGAACGCCGTTTGCGTATCCACCAGCAGGACGGATGTCCCGAGGATGATGAGACCCACCAGGGAGGCCAGGATGGTGGGCTTGCTGCCCAGCCAGTCGTCAACCCAGGCGAATCCCACGGCGCCGATGCCGGCGGTGACGTTGAGTGCGATGCCGAACATGAGGACATGTTGTTCCGTCATGTTGAAGGTGCCGGCGGCGTACACCCCGCCGAAGGTGAACAGGGTGGCCAGGCCGTCGATGAAGATCATGCGCGCGATGAAAAACCGGACAATGTGTTTGTAGCGCCGCACATGCCGCAGTGAGTCCGCCAGTTGCCGCAACCCATCGCGAGCGGCGTGAGTCAGCTTCTTGCGGCCGCCGTCCGTATCCGGTGTCACAATGAACAGCGGCAGCGAGAATACCGTAAACCAGATGGCGACCATGACGAATGTGGCGCGCACATGCTCGGCGGTGGAATGATCGAGGTTGAAGAACACATTGGACTGGATGAATCCGAACAGTGCGATGACAAGACTGGCCACGCCACCGGCATATCCCAATCCCCAACCCCACCCGGACCAGCGGCCGACATTATGATGGTGGGTCAGATCGGGGAGCATGGCGTTATAAAAGATCGAGGCGATCTCCACGCCGATGGTGGCGACCCCCACCAGCAGCAGTGCCATCCAGACATAGTCATGGGAGGGTTTGACGTACCACATCAGGGCGGTGGGTATGATGCAAACCAGGGTGAACGCCGCGATCCACGGTTTGCGCCGTCCGCTCTGGTCGGCCACGGCGCCCAGAATCGGACCGGTGATGGCGATGATCAGCCCGGCGGCACCGATGGTGTATCCCCACAGTGATGTCCCGCGTATTTCATTGTCGGCCACCTGACGGGCGAAGTATGCGGCAAACACGAAAGTTGAGATAACGGCGGAAAAGGCGCTGTTGGCCCAGTCGTACAGCGCCCATGACACTAACGCCGCCTTGGAGGCAGGGGTGGCAACGGGTTGCGCGTTATGCGGGGAATCGCTATCCCGGCTCATGACGTTTTCTTATGAAAGGGATACAGCGCGGCCGCGCCCGCCAGCGGTGGCGGACTTTTTTCGCCGGTGATCAGTGATCACCCGAGTGTGCGCGTGTGCGTGTATGGACTTACCGTGCGTCAAGCTGTGATTTTCCTTGCCTATTGCCCGCCCGACCGACATGCAAGATAGCACACACGGCACCATGTTACACAAGCGGGAGGTGGCAGGTTTTTTTCGACGAAATGAGTTGGCCGGCGTAACATACGGGTCTGGGCATTTTATCGGCGATCAGACGACGATGTTCGGCAAATCAATCACGTTGTTTTACCTGTTCGGTTTCAGAGTCAAGATCGACCTGTCATGGTTGATTCTGGGCATGCTGGTGAGCTGGACGCTGGCGGCGGGTGTTTTCCCTGCCCTGTATCACGGTCTTACGCCGATGGTGTACTGGTCGATGGGGGTGGCCGGCGTAGCCCTGCTGCTGTTCTCCATTGTATTTCACGAGCTTTGCCATTCACTGGTGGCCCGTTATTACGGGTTTCCCATCAAGGGGATTACGCTGTTCATCTTCGGCGGTGTCGCCGAGATGGACCAGGAGCCCCCCACCGCCAAGTCGGAGTTCTGGATGGCGGCGGCGGGCCCCGCTTCCAGCGCGCTGCTCGCCGCGGGGCTGTATGCCGTTCACAATATCGCCGTCCATGGGCACTGGCCGGTGCCGGTCATAGGCGTTGCCGGTTACCTGGGTAACCTGAATCTCATCCTGGCGCTGTTTAATCTCGTTCCCGCCTTTCCCCTGGACGGGGGGCGCATATTGCGGGCGGTGTTATGGGGATGGAAGCGCAACTTCGAATGGGCGACACGCATAGCATCTCGGATCGGGGCGGCATTCGGCATGGCGTTGATCGTGCTGGGCGTGTTTGCGTTTATTACCGGCAACGTCATTGCCGGATTGTGGTGGGCGCTTATAGGGCTGTTCCTGCGCGCCGCGGCACGCATGTCATACCAGCGCGTGATGATCGGGCGGGAATTGCAGGGGGAGCCGGTGAGTCGTTTTATGAATACCCATGTGGTGTCGGTCGGACCGGCCATTACTCTCAGGGCGCTGGTAGATGACTATCTTTTCAAATATCACTTCAAGATGTATCCCGTGGTCGATGGCGGCAAGGTGATCGGCTGCGTGTTTTCCGATCAGTTGAAAACCGTGCCGCACGATGAGTGGGACCATGTGCAAGTGCGCGAGGTCATGCAGCCCTGTTGCGCGGAAAACACCATTCCCCCCGGCCGGGATGCCATGCAGGCCTGGCAGTTGATGCGCGGCTCCGGGCGCAGCCGACTCATGGTGGTCGATGGGGAGCGGTTGGTGGGGATCGTGACACTGCGCGACTTGATGGAATACCTGACGCTGAAATTCGACCTTGAACACAAGCCTTAAGCCCTTCATTCCGAGCTATTCAGCCATTCCGGTGCCCTGCGCTGGCCCGGCGCGTTCAACCGCCGTGCCGTCCGGCCTGCGCCAGTAAGGCCGCTGCCGCTTGAACGGCATGCTCAGGACACGCCACAGGGTATTGTCGGCCGCGTCGCTGTAACCGGCGATGCCGATGGTGAGCCCGGCCTGGGGAACATTCAGCCGCAGCGTCCGGTGCAGTCCGTCCCACCAGGAAAAGACCACCGAATAATTGGCATTCGCTTCGCCAAAGACCTGGGAGTGGTGAATGCCGTGCATGCGCGGTGTGACCAGTACCCGGTTGATCAGGCGTTCCAGCGCCAGCGGCAGGCGCACGTTGCTGTGCTGAAACAGGGTATTGGCCTGGAACGCCAGTTCGTAGGCGGCGAATGTCCCGGCGGACACCCCGATCAGCGAGATCTGCAGCGTGCGGAACAGCGCCGACAGGGCCACTTCGCCGAAGTGAAAGCGATACGCGGTGGTGACGTCCAGGTCCGGATCGATGTGATGAGCATTGTGGAAGCGCCACAGGAACGGGATGCGATGATTGGCCATGTGCCAGTAGTAGAAGCTCAGATCCATGAGCAGAAAGGCAACTACGGCGCGTATACCCTCGGGCAGTGGCAGCAGGTACGAGATACCCCAACCGCCGTTGGCGGCACTGTCGAGCATGTGGGTCACTGTGGGACGTACCACCACCGCGGCCGTGGCCAAGGCGATAAGCGACACCGCGACATTGACCGCGATGCGTCTGAACAAGGCATGGCGCGGTGCTCGCAACGGCGCAATGCGCTCCGCACCGAACAACAGAGCGAAAAGTCCGATGAGTGCGATGGGGGTAATGAGTGGATTGAGCATATGGCGCGCGTCGGTGATTGCCGAGGCTATAGCATAACATCTGGCGTCCCTGATGCCGCCCGGCGCGGGTGGTGCGCCAGGCGGCGGGGGAGCGGATTGAGAAGTTGAACAGGGCGGGGCCGGCAGCAGGCGCTCCGGCGGGGAGACTGGTTATCAGTAGTAATCCATCACTTGTTCGTGTTCATCACCGAACTGCGCGGCCTTGTCCAGATGAAAGCGGCGATAGTCTCTCAGCACCGCTTTGATATGAGCCTCGTTGAGCTCGGTGGGATTGTAGAGATAGCCGGCGACCATACGCAGCATCTTCCACCGCCACCACTCTGTCGAATTGATGTCATCCATCGTTATGTACCTCTGCGAATAGAACACTTGTGTACGGTGCATAGTTAAGCACAGGGGTATGACATTTTTGTGAAATCTGACAGCCTGTTT
>CAYXAX010000220.1:0-4257 GCA_964463055.1 uncultured Gammaproteobacteria bacterium
CCGACGCCTACATCAAGGTGATGACCGACGGCATCCTGCTGGCCGAGACCCAGCATGATCGCTACCTGAATCACTACGATACCTTGATCATCGACGAGGCCCACGAGCGCAGTCTCAATATCGATTTTCTGCTGGGTTATCTCAAGCAGCTGCTGCCCAAGCGCCCCGACCTCAAACTGATCATTACCTCGGCCACCATCGACCCCCGGCGTTTCGCCGAGCATTTCGGCGGCGCGCCCGTCGTCGAGGTATCGGGGCGTACCTATCCGGTGGAAGTGCGCTACCGTCCGTTGCTGGTGGAAGACGAGGACGGTCGCGACCGTGATCTGCAGCAGGCGGTGGTCGATGCGGTGGATGAGTTGGGGCGCGTTGATCGCGGCGATATTCTCATCTTTCTCAGCGGCGAGCGGGAGATTCGCGCCACCGCCGAGGCCTTGCGCAAACACCACCCGCCCCACACCGAGATCCTGCCCCTGTACGCGCGGTTGTCCGCCGCGGAACAGAATAAAGTGTTTCAGCCCCACAACGGGCGCCGCATTGTGCTCGCCACCAATGTGGCCGAGACATCGCTCACCGTACCCGGTATCCGCTTCGTCATCGATACCGGCCTGGCGCGCATCAGCCGCTACAGCCATCGTGCCAAGGTGCAGCGTCTGCCCGTCGAGCCGGTCTCCCAGGCCTCCGCCAACCAACGCGCCGGCCGTTGCGGCAGGGTGGCCGCCGGCATATGCGTGCGTCTCTACAGCGAAGAAGATTATGCCCAGCGCCCGCTGTTCACCGCCCCCGAGATCCAGCGCAGCAACCTGGCGGCGGTGATCCTGCAGATGGAGGTGCTGGCGCTGGGGGACGTGGCGCAATTTCCGTTCATCGATCCGCCG
The DNA here is from genome assembly GCA_964463055.1 of uncultured Gammaproteobacteria bacterium. Classification (GTDB taxonomy): domain Bacteria; phylum Pseudomonadota; class Gammaproteobacteria; order CAWJPQ01; family CAWJPQ01; genus CAWJPQ01. The sequence continues at coordinate 879 of CAYXAX010000220.1, forward strand.
GATCCGCGACTGATCAAGGACGGCTATCAAACCTTGCTGGAGCTGGGCGCGGTGGATGAGGTGCGATGCCTATCACCCTTGGGGCGTGACCTGGCGCGATTGCCGCTGGACCCGCGCCTGGGCCGCATGATCATCGCCGCCCGCAAGGAGCAGTGTCTCAGCGAAGTTTTGATCATCGCCGCCGCCCTGGCGGTGCAGGATCCCCGTGAACGGCCGTTGGAGGCGCAGCAGGCGGCGGACCAGAAGCACGCCCGGTTTGGCGATGAACGTTCGGATTTTCTCGCCTACCTCAAGCTGTGGGAGCATTATCACGAGCAGGGCCGCCATTTGAGCAACAACAAGCTGCGCAAATACTGCCGGGAGAATTTCCTCTCCTACGTGCGCATGCAGGACTGGCGGGATATCCATTCCCAACTGCTGGGACTGCTCAAGCCCATGGGTTATCGCCTCAATCAGCAGCCGGCGGATTACGCTCCCATCCACCGCGCCTTGTTGAGCGGGTTGTTGGGCAACATCGGCAGCAAGGGCGAGGAACGCGACTATCTCGGCGCGCGCGGCACCCGGTTTCATATCTTCCCCGGTTCCGCCCTATTCAAGAAATCTCCCAAATGGCTGGTGGCGGCGGAGCTGGTGGAGACCACCCGCCTCTACGCCCGCACCGTGGCCAAGATCGAACCGGAATGGGTGGAGCAAATCGCTCCCCAGCTGGTGAAACACCATTACTTCGATCCCCATTGGGAAAAGTCGCAACGGGCGGTCATGGGTTACGAGCGCGTCAGTCTCTACGGTCTACCGTTGATCCCGCGGCGCAAGATCCATTACGGCCGCATCGATCCCAAGCTCAGCCGCGAGCTGTTCATTCGCGGCGCCCTGGTGGCCGGCGAGTATGAAACCCGCGCACCGTTCTTTGCCCATAATCAGGCGGCGATCCGCGACGTGGAAGCGTTGGAACACAAGGCGCGGCGCCGCGACATCCTGGTGGATGAACAGACCTTGTTTGAGTTCTACGACGAGCGCATCCCCACCGACATCTGCGACGGGCGCAGTTTCGAACGCTGGCGCAAGCAAGTGGAACGCGATCATCCCCAACGCCTATTGCTCACCCAGGATTATTTGATGCAGCGCCGCGCCGCCGAGGTCAGCGCCGAGCAGTTCCCCGATCATCTCGGCATCGCCAGCATGCGGCTGCCCTTGAGCTATCATTTCGAGCCCGGTCATCCCTTGGACGGCGTGACGCTGACCGTACCTCTGGCCTTGCTCAATCAGCTTGATCCAGAGCGCCTACAATGGCTGGTGCCTGGCCTACTGCGCGACAAAATCATCGCCCTGCTCAAGTCCCTGCCCAAGGCCTTGCGCCGTAACTTCGTGCCGGCACCCAATTTCGCCGATGCCTGCCTGCAGGCCATGTCGAATGATCCTTTAAACCGGCTCTCCCTCTCCCCTCGGGGGAGGGTTAGGGGTGAGGGGAGTTTATATCAAACGCTCGCTGCCCAATTGCAGCGCATGACCGGTGTCACGGTGCCGACTGATACCTGGCAGGAAGATGCCCTGCCGCCTCATCTGCGCATGAACATCAAGGTGGTGGCCGCCGACGGTGAGACGGTGGTGGCCATGGGCCGGGATTTGGCGCGTCTGCAAGGTGAGCAGGGCGAGCAGGCCGCCGCCACCTTTGCTGAGTTGCCCAGTAATGACTTCGAGCGTGAGGCAGTGACGGAATGGGACTTCGGTGATCTGCCGGCTCAAGTGGAATTCCAACGCCACGGCATGAGCCTCATCGGTTATCCGGCCCTGGTGGCGGAAGGCGACGGCGTCGCCCTGCGCCTGTTGGATTCCGCGGCCAAGGCGGAGAGCGCCATGCGCGGCGGCGTGCGGCGCTTGTACATGCTACAGGGCCGGGAGCGGATCAAGTATCTGGAAAAAAACCTGCCGGGTATTCAGGCCATGTGCCTGCACTACGCGGGCATTGGTGATTGCACCGCCCTCAAAACCGACCTGCTTACCGCCATTGTCGAACAGGCCTTCCTCGCCGACCGGCCTCTGCCACGCAGCGCCAAGCAGTTCGAAGCACTCAAGGCAACGGCCATGCCCCGTCTTGTTCCCGTGGCCAACGAACTGTGTGCCTGGGTGGCCGAAACCCTGGCTATGTATCATTCACTGGCCAGGCGTCTCAAGGGCGCGCTCAAGCCGGCCTGGTTGAAATCCCTAAGCGATATCCAGGATCAATTGCAACATTTGGTGTATCCCGGATTCGTCACCGCCACCCCTTATGACCAGCTGCCCCACCTGCCGCGCTATCTCAAGGCGGTGGAACTGCGCCTCGCCAAGCTCGAACAGCACGCCGGGCGTGACGCGCCGCTGCTGGCCCAGTTGGCGCCGTTGTGGCAGGCCTATTGGCAACGCGCCGAAAAACAGCGCAAGCAGGACGTGGTCGATCCCGCCTTGGAGGAATACCGCTGGCTGTTGGAGGAACTACGGGTGTCGTTGTTCGCCCAGGAACTCAAGACAGCGGTGCCGGTGTCGGTGAAACGCCTGCAGCGGCAATGGGCGGCGCTGGTCCCATGACATCCGATTCGGCGTTTTAGCCCGCGGCGAAATGGGTTACTCTCTGCCCCCACGCATTTAACAACCAAGAAAGGACAAGCTGATGGCAATCGCCATGGTATTGCATCTGCTGGCGGCAGTGGTGTGGGTCGGCGGCATGTTCTTCGCCTACATGGTATTGCGCCCGGTGGCGGCGGGGACCTTGGAGACGCCGCAGCGGCTTACCTTGTGGGCACGGGTGTTCACCGGCTTTTTCCCTTGGGTGTGGTTCGCCGTGCTCAGTCTGCTGTTGACCGGTTATCCGTTGCTGTTCGGTCTATTCGGCTCCATGGCCAACGCCCCCATCTTCGTGCACATGATGCAGGGCCTGGGGCTGGTCATGATGCTGATCTTCGGCCATGTGTTCTTCGCGCCGACCCGCCGCTTGAAACAGGCGGTTGCAGCGGAAGATTGGGAGGCGGGCGCCCGGCAGCTGGCGCAGATCCGCCGCCTGGTGGGGGTCAATCTGGTATTGGGGTTGATGGTGGTCATCGTCGCCGCCGGCGGCCGGATGATGATGGCGTGAAACCCTAGTTTTCAACAACCGGCAATAACGCACACATGAAGATTGAATTCTGGGGCGCGACCCACGAGGTCACCGGCTCCTGTTTCCTCATCGAGATCAACGGCCAGCGGCTGTTGGTGGAATGCGGGCTGGTGCAGGGCGGCCCGGAGGACGAGGCGCGCAATCGGGCGCCGTTTCCCTTCGACCCCGAACGCCTCGACGCGGTGATCCTGACCCATGCCCATCTTGACCATTCGGGGCGCCTGCCCCTGCTGGTGAAGGCCGGTTATCGCG
>CAYXAX010000221.1:0-4251 GCA_964463055.1 uncultured Gammaproteobacteria bacterium
GCCTTTCCCCAACAGGAAGAGCCGGCCGTGGGCTCGGTGGTGCACGATGCCCCCGCCCGCGTGCGCATCTGGTTCAACGCCAAACTGGAACCCCTGTTCAGCACCGTCGTGGTCAAGGATGCCCAGGGCAACAAGATCAGCGATGACAGTCACGTAGATCCCGATTCCCTGAGCATGATCGAGGCACCGCTGCACGCCCTGCCCGCCGGCCAATACCACGTCTATTGGCGCGTCGTGGCCCGCGACGGCCACCGCACCGAGGGTGATTACGTCTTTACCGTCAAGCCATGAGCCCTTCCGTGGCGATGGCCATCACCGCCATCGACATCACCGCCCTGTGCAGCGCCATCGGCGCCTTGGCGTGCCTGCTGTGGATACTCCCCAACCACGACAGCGCGGCACACCACGCCCGGCGCCTGTGGCTGCTGGTGGCTCCGTGCCTCGCCGTGCTGAGCATCGACAGCCTGGTGCTGCTGCTGTACCGCGGTCACGTCCTGAGCGACATGCCCATCGGCCAGGTATGGCCGGTACTGCCCAAGGTCCTGGCGCATACGCACTACGGCCACATATGGTTGGTGCGCATCATCGCCGTGGGCGGCGCCTGGCTCGTGTGGTGGCTGGGCCGCAAGCCGACCGCACGACGACGCTGGGCCGTGGTCATGGCCGCGGTGATGGCGGTGATGGCCTTTACCCGCAGCGCCACGGGACACAGTGCCGACCAGGGTGACTTCACGCTGATGGAGCTCATGGACTGGCTGCACATCATAGCGGCCTCCCTGTGGGCCGGGAGTGTCGTCGCCTTTACACTGATACTGCTTAACGGATTCATAAAAGGATCCGCAACGTCCTGGCCGTTTAACCTGTTTGCCCATCGCCTGTCGCAGCTCGCCACCGCCGCGGTGCTGGTGGTGCTGGTGAGCGGCGCTTACAACACCTGGCAAAAACTCCTCACCATCGACGCCCTGTGGGAGACGGATTATGGACGCCACCTGCTGTGGAAAATCGCACTGGTGGGCATCATGCTCGGTCTCGGCGCGATCAACCGCTTCTTTCATCTGAAGAAGCTGCCCATGGACGCTCCCGGCGGCGACGGCGAGGCCGCGGCACAGCGCCTGTTCCGCCGTTTTCTGCGCATCGAGACGCTGGCGGCGGTAGCGGTGTTCATCGCCGCGGCCATCCTGATCAACACCATGCCGCCCCATGCCGGCATGGGTGATATGAGCGGCATGAAGATGTAAGCGCAGACGGCACAGCCGCCTCAGCGTGCGCCCCCCGCGGCATCTTTGCGTGAACCGGGCGCTGATGTATCAAGATGACGCAGCAGCCGGGTAACGGCATCGCCCCCGGCCTCATGCCCGCCGAGGCATGCGCTGCGCTTTGCGCCGGGGGCGGCAGCGCCGCCAACGACGGCAGCCAGCGCCTCACTGCCTGCGGACATTTTTACGCGCTGCCTGCCGTCCCGCAGCGCATTGCGAAACGCCGCTTTATCCCCGGGTCCGGGCACGGGCGCAATCAGCACCTGCGATATCCGCGCATGGTGCAATGCCGCCCGGGCGGCGATCACGGCGCTGCGCCCCACGCTCACCAAGGTAAACCCCGGCGCCCCCGGCGAGATCAAGCGTGCCGCCCGATCCACCAGGTACTGCAAGCGCCGGCGGTACACCCGGTTGTCACTCACCGGATAAAACAAGCCCTGCGCGAAATAGATATACACGACTGATTTGCGCAGACTCATGGCGGGAATCGCCGCAAGATCGAAGCCGTCCTGCCACGTGCTGTCTGCGCCATTCGTCACCAGCATCCCGGTCTTCGCGACATACGAGGCCGCCGCATCCAGATCATCCACGCGTCTTCCGGTGCCGTCGGCATTGACCAACCACACCTCGCCGTCGCGGGCATAGTCGGGGTGCAGCATGCCCTTACCCTGAGCCATATCATAGATTTCGCGGCCAAGGCCGCGATGCTTTTCGATGCGGCTTCGGCGCCCGCCGTCGACGATATCAGTCAGGTAGGCGGCGCTCATGAATACCGGCATGGCGTCATCGCCCCACCCCTGCGTGGGATCCGCGCCGTCCCTGGCCAGCTTATCCCATCCCATACCCAGCAGCGCCGATCGCTGAAACTTGTCATTCGGCCGCCGCGTTGCGGCAAAGTCGTAGGGATTGGTGATCGCGCCGTCGACGCATCCCGCCTTGTGTTCAAAATAGACACTCCATGGGGTATAGCGAAACAGCGACCAGAAGCGCGATACATAGGCCGGGTCGTACTCGTCGGGGAGCGTGTCGGTCTTGAGCATCGCCTCCAGAATGCCCTCGCGTCCCGGGCGGTAGGCATAACCTTCATACAGGAGATTATTGCCCCGGTCCGCCTGGTCACCGTAATACCACGGCTGCCAGTGGCTGCCGTCGGGGGCGGTATAGTCGGGCCGGCCCGCGGCCTTCCACAGATCGACGGTCATGAACCTGCAGAAGAACCCCGTCCATGAAGGCGCGTCCTGACGCTGACACGGCGCGCCGGGATCGGGCGAACCCGGCGGGGGATAAGGCTTGGTCGTCATATCGGCGGCACGCGCCTGCCCGGCGCAAAGACACAGCGCCGCGGCAAGTACGGTCAGTTTCCTGCAGGCGAACCGCACAACCTCACCGCTTTTGGCAGTGAAGCTCTGCGCTCGATCACCCGGAGACAACGCGCGCCTTCTTGCGCACCAATTCACCGCGACGGTAATCATCAAGGGTCTGCTGTATCTCGGCCTCGGTGTTCATGACGAACGGGCCGTACTGCACGATGGGCTCGCCCAGGGGACGGCCCGCCACCACGATCATGCGCGCGCCGCGCGCGCCCGCGGCCACCTGGACCTCATCACCGTCGCCCAGCACCACCAGGTGATGAATGCCCACCCCCGTAGCGTTGATTCTCACGTCACCTTCATATATATAAAGAATCACCTGCAGTGCCGCGTCCACCACATGGGTAAATTCCCCTCCCGGCTGAAGCGCCACGTCGAGGTATTGGAGGCGGGTATTGGGATCGTCGATGGGTCCGGCCTGGCCCCGGAACTCCCCGCTGATCACCTTGACCCGGCCGGCACCGTCCTCCACCACCGGTATGCGGTCGGCGGCGAAGTCCTGGTACACCGGATCGCCCATCTTTTCCCCGCCGGGCAGATTGATCCACAACTGAAACCCGCGCATCAGGCCGTCGGTCTGCTGGGGCATCTCGGAGTGGATCACGCCGCTGGCCGCCTTCATCCACTGGATACCCCCGCTGCGCAGGTCACCGCGGTTGCCCATGCTGTCCTGGTGCAGCATATGGCCGTCCAGCATATACGTCAGGGTGATAAATCCGCGATGGGGGTGATCGGGAAAACCGGCGAGATAGTCATCGGGATTGTCGCTGGAGAAATGATCGAGCATGAGAAACGGGTCACAATGGCGCAGGACACGGGTGCCGAGGGTGCGCCGCACGTTGACCCCCGCCCCTTCCGAAAGCGCCTGCGCGGGCACCACCAAGCGAATTTTCCTTGCAGTCATGACATTTCGTCCAAACTTGCTTTACACGTTATGCGGAAAGAGCCGCCACACCCCAGCGCCAGATGTGTACTCACCGCGGGTCACAGGTCGCAAGTCTCAGGTCAAAACCAAACAGGGATCTTGTGACTCGACGTATGACTTGCGACGCTTAGATACTAAGGCGCCAGCAATTCACGGACCCAGGACCCATCCCCGTCACGCTGATAACGAACCCGCTCGTGCAGGCGATTTTCCCGGGATACCCAGAACTCCATGGCCCGCGGATACACTCGGTAACCACCCCAATGGGGCGGCCGCGGGACGTCTTGGTCGGCATACTGGCGTTCAAAGGCCGCCACACGGTTCTCGAGTTCGGCGCGACTGTCCACCACCCGGCTCTGCTCGGCCGCCCACGCGCTCAACTGGCTGCCCCGCGGACGCTGGCTGAAATAGATATCCGATTCCTCAGGCGTGGTCACCTGCGCTGCGCCTTCGATGCGGACCTGGTAGCCCAGCGAATCCCACCAGAACAACAGGGCCACCCACGGCATGTGGCCGATCTCCCGGCCTTTGCGGCTGAGGCGGTTAGTGTGAAATACAAAACCGCGCTCGTCGAAACTGCTCATAAGCACCATCCTGGCCGCGGGGCGACCGTCCTCCCCGGCAGTGGACAACGACATGGCATGGGGCTTGGCAATGCCGCTGCGGCAGGCACTGGCATACCAGTCGCGGAAAACCGCCA
>CAYXAX010000222.1:0-4197 GCA_964463055.1 uncultured Gammaproteobacteria bacterium
CTCGCCCCAGGCGCTGCTGCTGGAAATCGCGGCGTTGGTGGCGGGCGGTTATCTGAGGGTGCTGCTGAAGTAGAACACCGCCTGATCGTGCGGCCTGGCGGGCCGCTATGTTACAGGCGATTGAGGTTTCGAATCCTTTGCGGCACACCCGTACGTCGCGGCGCACATCCAGGCGCAGACCAGGTCCGCCATCGCACCATCGCCGAGCCGCTGCGCAGCGAGCGATCGCCAGGTCGTAAACTGAAGGGCATGGCCGAGGGTCGCCGCGGCCCGTTTAGACTTGCGCGCCGGCCGGCCGGCCATGAGCTCCGTCTTGATACCCGCGAGATAGCCATCGAAGGCGGCGATCGGACCGGCCAGGGCGGCGACCTTCCCTGCATCCCGATAGACCGAGGTCCACATCTTCTGCGTGTCCCGGTAGTAGCTGTAAAGCGCATGCAGCACGGCCCGCATGCGCCGCACCGGGTCCTTATCCGTAATGGTCGATACGTCCGGTGGGGGGTGCAGGCCGAACCACTTTGACGAACAGGCGCCGAACAGTGCTGCGTCGTCCGGGAAGTGCCGGTACACGGTCAAGCGCTGCACGCCCGCCTTATCGGCGATGGCGCTGATCGTGGTCTCGGCCGGGCCAAGCGCCTCGTGCAGCGTCATCGCCGCATCGACAATGCGCTCACGGGTATGCTGCTGCTGTGCGGCGCGCTGTTTCAGCGCGTATTTGCGTTTTCCCATTTCAGTGATCATATATGATCAATCAAATATTGACAATAGCCGTGCATCGGCCGTAGCATAGAACCAGTGAACAATAATGTTCACCCAATAATGGGGGAGAGGGCTGATGATCACCAACACGGAATCCAACACCAACGTCCACGAAATCGCCGACGGCATCTATCGAATCAACACGCCGGTGGCGCTGCCCGGCGGGGTGGGGCAGTTCAACTTCAACCAGTACCTGATCGTGGATGACCAGCCCATGCTGTTCCACACCGGCCCGCGGCGGCTGTTTCCGCTGGTGCGGGAGGCCGTCGCTCGGGTCATGCCCGTGGAGACCCTCAAGTACCTCGCGCTGTCCCATTTCGAGGCCGACGAGTGCGGCGCGCTCAATGAATTTCTCGCCGTAGCGCCCGAGGCGAAGCCCGTCTGCGGCAGAGTCGCGGCGATGGTTTCCGTGGGTGACTATGCGGACCGCCCGCCCCACGCCCTCGCGGACGGCGAGGAGCTGGCACTCGGTCGTCGCACCATACGCTGGTTCGACACCCCGCACATGCCGCATGGATGGGAATGCGGTTTGATGATGGAGTCGAGCACGCGGACATTCTTCTGCGGTGACCTGTTTACCCAAGGCGGTTCGGGCGACGTCGCACTTACCGAGTCCGATATCCTCGGCCCCAGCGAGGCATTCAGGAAACCGATGGACTACTTCTCCCACACGCCCCAGACACAGGCGATTCTCGAGCGCCTGGCGCGGGAACAGCCCACTACTCTGGCGTGCATGCACGGGAGTGCATGGCGCGGCGACGGCGCGGCGCTGCTGAGGGAGCTTGCGGGAGTGCTTGGTTGAGATGAATCAACCGGCAGGGTTATTCACCTGATGAACAAAGCTGAGGTAAAGCCATGGACAAACTAAGCCTGCAAAACCCCCTGTTCGCCACTTATGCCATCGCCGCCACGCTCATGATACTCAAGGCCGTTGGCATGTCCTGGCTGACCGTCGTGCGCATGATGCAGGCGAAAGGGGGCTTCCGTTCGCCTGAAGACCTGCGCAAGACGCCTTTGAATCCCGAGCCCGATCCCAAGCAGCTCGAGCCAAACGAACGTGTCGAGCGCATTCGTCGCATCCAGATGAATGACCTGGAGAACCTGCCTTTCTTTCTCGCTGCCGGCTTCCTCTATGTCATGACCGAGCCCACACTGCTGCTGGCGCGGATACTCCTGTACGGCTATGTGGTCTCGCGGTTCCTGCACTTCGGCGCCTATGTGACCGCGCGTACCCATGACACACGCGCCACGTTATGGACCGTGGGTTCGCTCATTCTGATATTTATGACATGCCGTACGCTATACGTGGCGTTGGGCGGCTGATTCGGCAAAGTTGCGGGTAGATCATTGTTTCTCCATATATAAAGAGGCGCTCTGCGCTGATCCCGATGGTTCAAAGTGGCCCTGTGGGTGGTGCGAAAGCGGGGTTTTGAATTGAACATCTGTCCCGCCCGCGGGTTGTGCGGCTCTTACTCCGGTGAACCGCTTGCCTGCGCCGCCATGGCGGTGAGTGCAGCGGCGCGATTTGATTCACGTCAATACGCATGTGGTCGTGGGGCGCAACAATGACCCTTGGCGGCTGACTCGCTTTCCCCGGTGCAGTGCGCACGTTCGCGATATCATGTGCGTTGACACAGGGTCGCCGCCCGCAAGGAACTTATTCGTGGATTGGCAATCATCTAGACGTGTAGCGGTGAGGTCAGTCAGACGCCGAGGTCAGGAATAGACGCATGACAAGGACTGCAATCCACATAAGCGCGGACGCCGAGAAGCGATGACAATATCGCGCTCCATGATGCGCTTTACAGACGGGCTTCCGCCTGAGCTTGAATCAGTGGTGGAGGCGCTGACCGATCTCGCCCTGGACCTGCGCTGGACATGGAGTCACGCCGGTGACGCACTGTGGGCATTCATCGAGCCCCACCTATGGGAGCAGGCGGAAAACCCTTTTGTCATACTGCAGAATCTGACCCGGCCACGGCTGGAGGAGCTGAACGGGAATCCCTCCTTCAGGGAACGGCTACAGCACGTGGTCGCGGCGGTGGAGGAATACCGCACACAGACTACCTGGTTTGACGAGACCGAGCATGACCACGTCCTCAAGGGGATCGCCTACTTCAGCATGGAATTCGGCCTGGGAGAGGCGCTGCCGCTTTATGCCGGCGGCCTGGGCGTGCTGGCCGGCGATTACCTCAAGGCGGTGAGCGATCTGGGCGTACCGGTGGTGGGTGTGGGACTCATGTACCAGGAGGGGTATTTTCGCCAGGTCCTGGACGACAGCGGCTGGCAGCAGGAGATCTACTCATACAACGACTCCACCAGCATGCCCATCCGCCCGACACAGGCGCATAACGGCGGGTGGCTGCAAATACCCATAGAATTCCCTGGACGAACCGTTTACCTGCGGGTCTGGGAGGCGCGGGTCGGGCGCGTCACCCTGTACCTGCTCGACAGCAATACCCCCATGAACAGTCCCGCCGATCAGGGCATCACCGGCAAGCTCTACGGCGGCGGACAGGAGATGCGCCTGATCCAGGAGATCGTGTTGGGCATCGGCGGCTGGCGCCTGATCGAGTCACTGGGGCTGGAGGTCGAGGTGTGTCATCTGAACGAAGGCCACGCGGCCTTCGTGACCCTGGAGCGGGCGCGATGCTACCAGGAGCGTAACGGGGTGGATTTCCACGAGGCCATGTGGGCCACCCGCGCCGGGAACGTCTTTACCACCCACACCCCGGTCGCCGCCGGCTTCGACACCTTTGAGCCGTCGCTGCTTGCAAAATACGGCCGTCAATACGCACGCAACCTCGGAGTGGCGCCCGAGGAGTTGCTCGCCCTGGGCCGCAAGAACGGCCATGATCCCCATGAGCCGTTCAACATGGCCTACCTGGCCACCCGCACCTGCACCACCATCAACGGCGTCAGCCGCCTGCACGGTGCCGTGAGCCGCCAGATTTTCGAGGACCTGTACCCGCGCTGGCCCCAGCATGAGGTGCCCGTCACCCACGTGACCAACGGCATACACGTTCCGTCCTGGGATTCCCCGTGGGCGGATGAGCTGTGGACGCGGTCCTGCGGCAAGGGGCGCTGGATGGGCTCGGAACAGGCGCTGTGCGAGGGGGTGACGGACATTGACGATGGGACCCTGTGGGACCTGTGCGGCAGGGAACGCAGCGACTTCATCCATCATGCCCGCCGGCGCCTGGCGCTGCTCCTGGGGCAGCGCGGCGGTGATGCCGAGGCGGTGGCCGTGGCGGAGCAGGTCCTGGACCCCAATGTCCTGACCCTGGGATTCGCGCGCCGCTTTGCCGAGTACAAACGGCCCAACCTCCTGCTGCATGACCCGGAGCGCCTGATGCGCATCCTCACAAACTCCGAACGCCCGGTGCAGATCGTCGTGGCGGGCAAGGCCCATCCGGCGGACGACACCGGTAAACGCTT
>CAYXAX010000223.1:0-4167 GCA_964463055.1 uncultured Gammaproteobacteria bacterium
GCCATCAGGGCGAGCATGGCCCAGGCGGTGTGAAACGACATGCTGGTGGGACCCTGCCCGCCCAGCGCGGGGTCGATATAGCTGTCGTTGGTCTCCCCCCAGCCGCCGTCGGGACGCTGGCTGGCCTTTAGCCATGCCACCGCACGCCCGACCGCGGGGTCGTCACGGCTGATGCCGGCCTCGGCGAACGCCACCAGCACCGACCAGGTACCATATATGTAGTTGGTGCCCCAGCGACCGAACCAACAGCCGGCGGGCTCCTGTTCACTGCGCAGGTATGCCACGGCGCGATCGATTACCGGGCGATATTCAGGATGGCTGTTCACCAGGCGTGACAACAGAGTCACGCAACGGGCGGTGACGTCGCTGGTGGGCGGGTCGAGCAATGCACCGTGATCGGCGAACGGAATCTCGTTGAGGTAGTAATGGGTGTTGTCCGCGTCGAACGCGGCGAAGCCGCCGTTGCGCGACTGCATGCCCACCAGCCAGTCGGCGGCGCGGCGAATGGCATAGCCGTAGCGACCGGCATCGGATTGATGCATGGCCCAGGCCACCATGGCGGTGTCGTCCAGGTCCGGGTAATGGCTGTTCTCGAACTGGAACGGCCAGCCGCCGCCCTCCAGCGCCGGGCAATAATCGCGCCAGTCGCCGGGTGCATCCAGCAGCTGAACGCTCTTCAGCCAGTCCATGCCGCTGCGCACCGCGGGCCAGGTGCCCGCCGCGTCGGCCTCGTGCAGCGCCAGGCAGGCCAGGCCGGTGTCCCATACCGGAGAGACACACGGCTGGCAATAAGCACTGTCCTCTGTGACCACCAGCAGCTTGCGTATCGCCGCCAGGGCGGTGACGCGCTCCGGGTGATCCGCGGGATAGCCGAGACAGGCCAGTGCCTCGTAGGCATTGACCATGGCGGGAAAGATGGCGCCCAGGCCGCCCAGGCCGTTGAGACGCTCCCTGAGCCAGGACTCGGCCTTTTTCATCGCCTTGTCGCGCACGAATGCCGGGATCAGCGGATCCAGCAGCCGACCCAGCTTGTCGCCCACCAGAAACAGGTAATTGAGCTTGGAACGCACCTGAAAGTAGTTGCGTTCCTTGTCCGGCGGCACGGTGAACAATTCCGTGATGTGCACGCCGCGGGGATTCACGGCGGGTCGCTTGAGGGTACACAGCATCAGCAGCGGAACCATGACGGTGCGCGACCAGTAGGAGACCTTACTGAGGTGAAACGGAAACCAGCGCGGCAGCAGCATGATCTCGATGGGCATGTAGGGAACTCCGCGCCACGGCACCTGCCCGAACAGCGCCAGGGCGATGCGGGTGAATACGTTGCTGCGCGCCGCCCCGCCGTGGGCAAGGATGATCTCGCGCGCGCGCGCCATGTGTGGCGCATCGGGGGAATCACCGGCGAGCTTGAGGGCATAATAGGCCTTGACCGTACAGCTCAGATCCACGGCGCCGCCATGGTACTGGGGCCAGCCGCCGTCGCTCATCTGCCGGCCACGCAGGTACACCGACAACTTGCGCTCCAACCCGGCGTCGATTTCGTCCATGTAGTGCATCATCAGGATGTATTCGGCGGGAATCGTGCAGTCCGCTTCCAGCTCGTAACACCAGTAACCGGCCGCGTCCTGGGCCGTGAGCACCGCTTCGCGCGCGGCGCGGATACCACTCTCGAGTTCCGCGACCTTGTCCGCCGTGCCCATGTCACGGGCGGTCTGCGAGGTCATGTGCCTGAAATTAGCCGACATGCTTCGATGATCTCATTGTGCAAAGGTGATGATGAAAAGAATCATACGGCCTACCGGGGTGACGCCTGCTGTGAAGGCAGACCCCTGCCTGCCAGGTAGAACAGTGAGCGCAGCAGTTGATCGTGGCTGACCGTCAGGCGTGTTGCGATGATGGTCGCCTTGACGCTGCGGCGCGAGATCTTGACCTGCTGTCCCGAGGAGAAGTCCTTGTGCTTGTTGATCTTGCGCAGGGTAAGCACCGCCATGCCGATGGCCCACAGGCAGAAATTGCGGATCCCGGTCTCGTGCGCGGGTATCAGCAGCGTGTAGTCGAAGGCGTTCTTGAGGTGGGTGTGGGCCACGGCGATAAGGCGCGTCAGGCCGGTTCCGAATCCCGCTTCGTAGTGTCCCGGCGCCAATTCGCCGAGATCAAATCCGGACTCTGCAAACACGTCCTGGGGCAGCCAGCATGCGCCGCGCAGGCGATCGTCCCACATGTCCTTGAGGATGTTGGTCATCTGCAGACCCTGGCCGAACGATACTGCCAGCTTCATCATGGTGTCGCGGTGTTTAGCGATCTCGGGAGAGTAATCACAGAACAACTTGGTGAGCATCTCGCCGACGACGCCCGCCACGTGATAGCAGTAACGGTCCATCTCGCCCTGGTGAGTGAGTCCGCGGCTGTCATTGCGTTCCTGGAATTCGGCCATGCCCTCGGACATGATGCGCACGCAGGTCTGCAGCGCCTCGCGCTGGGCGGCATTGAAGGTGTGAGTGATGGCGATGACGCGCGGCGTCACCCGGATCAGTTCGCGCTCGCTGGCCAGGGTACGGTTTGACAGCAGTGGATACAACTCAGCGGAGAACAGCGCCGGCGGCACGTCGCCGGCCACCACACGCACGAACTGGTCGCAGAAGCGGCGCTTATGCGCCGCGTCGAGGGAGGCCTCGTCCTCGATGGTATCGACGATGCGGCACAGCAGATAGGCATTGGACACCACCTGCCCCAGGGCGGCGGGGAGCTGCGGAATGGTCAGTGCGAAGGTGCGTGACACGCCTTGCAGCAGATGGTCCTGAAACGCATCATCGGAAAGCGTGTCTATGTTGTGATTCGTGGCAAGCGCCGCGGATATCGCCATTTGTCAATTATCCCAGTCGGTCCAGTCAATCCGCCAAATAAACAGCGCCGGGCGGCGGCGGTGCCGCGCCCGGTCACGGTGTATTATACCCGGCAGGCCGCGTTCTGTACCGCTGGAATCGAACTATATCAGCTGATACGCAGGTTTTGGACCGCCGCCCGGCCGCGGTAGTGAATCTCCACCGCCTTGATGATGCCCGCGGCATCCACGCCGCAGTCGGCCAGCATGCCATCCCGGCTGTCGTGATCCAGGAACAGATCCGGCAAACCCAGGTTGATCACCGGCATCATGACCTGGCACCGCGCAAGGCACTCGCCAATGGCGCTGCCGGCACCGCCCGCCACCGCGCCGTCCTCCACGGTCACCAGCAGTTCGTGTTCCCCGGCCGTCTTCAGGACCAGCGCCTCGTCGAGGGGTTTGACAAAGCGCATATTGATCACCGTGGCATTGAGCCGCGCCGCGGCCTCCAGCGCCGCGGCCAGCGGGGCGCCGAAGGCCAGGATGGCGACGGCGCGTCCCCTGCGGCGCACCTCGCCCTTGCCCACGGGCAACGCCGTCATGGCCGCGGAAAGGGCCGTGCCGGACCCGCGTCCGCGCGGATAGCGCACCGCGGCCGGGCCGCTGTGCATAAAGCCGGTATAAAGCATGTTCCGGCATTCGGCCTCATCGGCCGGCGCCATGATCACCATGTTGGGAACACAGCGCAGATATGCCAGATCGAAGCTGCCCGCATGTGTCGCGCCGTCGGGACCTACCAGCCCGGCACGATCGATGGCGAACAGCACCGGCAGATCCTGCAAAGCCACGTCGTGAATCAACTGGTCATAGGCGCGCTGCAGAAACGTGGAATAGATGGCCACCACCGGTTTCATGCCCTCGCAGGCGAGTCCCGCCGCCAAGGTCACGGCGTGCTGCTCGGCGATACCCACGTCCAGGTAGCGGTCGGGAAAGCGCTGCGAATACTCTACCAGACCGGAACCCTCGCGCATGGCCGGGGTGATGCCCACCAGGCGAGTATCGCGTTCCGCCATGTCGCACAGCCACTGCCCGAACACCTCGGTATAGGTGGGGGGTCCGTTGCCGGCGGATGCCGTCAGCCCCTTTTGCGGGTCGAAGGGGCCCACACCGTGATAGGCCACCGGATCGTCCTCGGCGGGGGCATAGCCCTTGCCCTTCTGTGTCACCACATGCAGCAGTATGGGTCCCTTGCGTCCGCGCAGGTTGTCCAGGGTGGCTATCAGCGTGGGCAGATCGTGACCGTCGATGGGGCCGAAATAGTTGAAGCCCAGTTCCTCGAACAAGGT
>CAYXAX010000224.1:0-4139 GCA_964463055.1 uncultured Gammaproteobacteria bacterium
TTATTTGCCTGCCTTGGAAATGGCGGCTTTTTCCAGAATGACGGGATAGGTGTACCCGGCGCCGAAATCCCGGTCCACGGCCAGGGTGCCGGTGACCACGACCTCATCCCCGACATTGGCGGTGTCCTGGCTGGTGATCGTGAGCTGATTGGTGCCCTGACCGCCGGTGCCGTCCTGCAGGTGCAGGAAATTCCTGTGCATGATGCCGTTATTGACCTTCACTACCTTGCCGTGCACTTGCACGTGTTTGCCGTTCAGCTGGGCCTTTTCCTGATAGAGAGCGGCGACGGTTTTTTGGGCCGCGTCGCCTGCCGTCGCGGCAAAGGCGGCGAGCAGGGACAGCGCGGCGAACATGCCGATGAGTGCCTTTTTCATGAGTTTTCCTCCCGTGGCTCATTATTCAATATGATAAGTGCTACATAATGACAGGCCGCGCCGCGATGGCGCAAGCCTGTCAAGCCCGTGTCCGGATTCAAGGTTAACCGCGGCGGGTCATCCGCTATGGGCGCCCCGCGCCCTCCAGGTGACCGGGGGGTGCGGGGGTTTGCGTTATGCGGGACGTCGCTTCTTAGAAGCGAAATCCGGTCTGAAATCCGGCACCGATGAGATTGCTGCTTACGATGCCCGCGAGGTCAATATGCACACCGAAGGGGGATAGGCCCAAGCCCACCGTGAAGGCGCTGAGTTTGTCATCCGGCATGTTGAAACGGTAACCCGCACGCAGTTGTGCCCAACCCCACGCGTCCACCTCACCGCCCAGGGCGAGGTATTGTGTCTTGGCATCCAACCCCGCGCGGTCGTTTTCGGTCAGGTCGATGTCCATGGCGAGGGTGAACAACTTGCTTTCGTATGCCGCACCCGCCCGTGCCTGGGGATTGGACGAGATGGTATGGCCTAGAGCCGTGGTGAAGTCATGGGGGATGATGTTCTTGATCACCACGCCGGCCTTCACGCCGTCAATAATGTGCGCCGCGGCGCCAAGATCGAGGTTGATAGTGTTATCCGACTGATGCCCCTTGCCGAAGCTGACATCGGCGTTTTGTACCGTCGGGTCGTAATCGAAGGTATCGACGCGCACGAACTTGGGCGTCACGCCCACCTCCACGTCCCGGCCCATGATGGTGAAAGCGTGCGCCAGGGCCACGCCGACCTCCGAGAGCAAGGCGCCCCTGATCGGAACGGTGGAATCAAAGTTTTGCGTCACGTCGGTTACGCTGTTGTCATTATTGTCTAGCAGGTTCAGGGCAGCGTTGATATTGTTAATGTCATTCTGCGTGACATTGAGCTCCGCCCCGCCCAGGGCGCGGCTGTTGACGATGACACCCACCCCCACCATTCGGCTGGGGACGGCGACGGACAGGCCGACACTGGCCTCCAGCAGCAACGCCTTGTTGGACAAACCCTGAAGGTCACTTAACAATGCCCGGCCGGTGGTCGCGGCGGCTGCTGCGTCGGCCGGGTCATTGGAAT
Organism: uncultured Gammaproteobacteria bacterium; assembly: GCA_964463055.1. Lineage (GTDB taxonomy): Bacteria > Pseudomonadota > Gammaproteobacteria > CAWJPQ01 > CAWJPQ01 > CAWJPQ01. Next base: position 1,471 of record CAYXAX010000224.1, read on the forward strand.
TTATAAATTTGTTGATGGCATCGCTGAACTTGGTGGTGTTGTCGTTGTTCTGGAATGTATCCACCCCATCCCGAAGTTTGTCGGGGTCAGCCAGGATGATGCTGGCCACGGGGACATCCATGCTGAAGTCATTACTGGACTGCTGCGCGGCCAGCAGTGCGGGATTGAAAAAGGCCGCGTCGCCCGCCCGACCGTCTGCCACGCCGGTCCCGCCCATGGCCAGGGACCGCGGGTCGAATGTTCCAAATGACACCGCGCCGGCATTACCAATGCAAAACGCAAGTGCAACGCCCAGACACCATCCACTGTATTTCAGCATGAAATCCCCCTCCCACTTTGGAATTAGGCTATAAATCGTGTGACGCCACCCCCAATAAACGCCACGCTCAATACTACACCCAAGCATTTTGGCTTGGAAGCGTTCTAATTGCGGGTCTTTGCCTGGATATCGGCCGTGCAAGATGGAAATTTTGCAGTGGTGAATAAAGTGAATGGTTGCCAGTGTCGGGATGTGGGACAAGTAACGGGGGAATAACCCGGGTTTGCCCCGTGCAGAAGATCACCGCCTGTTGTAGGGCGTGGTGTTCATGGCCGGGCGGGCCATCCGGGATATGAAGAGGTTATTCAAAAATGACAAACGGCGGACATGTTCACAGGTTCGTGCCTGGACTGTCGCGGGTCGATACTCCATCGTGCTCTGCAAAGCGGTTATTGCGACCCTGGTATCTGGACCACGTCCATCGCCTCGACCAACTGGATCGGGCGCCGCTTACGCTTAAGGTTTCGGCGGCGTAGGGGGGGATACCGAGGCGGCCAAGCCGGGACCGAAGACGCCACGGGCCGGGGGCTTGGTGTGGGGCAAGATGGGAAAAACTTGCCAGAATTCGCATATCCATTTGATATTTAATAAACAAATTATCTGACATCTGACTTGGAAAAATTGGATTGGAATATTTACAACGTAAGAAATAATAAGTAATATTAATTCGTATTACATATTAAGTCGAGCATGCTCGGGTTGTTAGAGTCACCCGCCCGGCTGTGGGTGAACGCCCCCGGCCGTTATGCGACGACAAAATAAGAATTCAGGAGGGGGTCTCAATGCAATATTCGCCATTGATCTCTATGTCCCGCGCCGTCACCTCAGCACGCCGGTCCGTACCACTGTGCTTGTTTATCACCTCCATTATCATCGCGGGCACTTCGGGTGCCATGGCGGGCGGTATCCAGGCGCTGGACCTGGGAAGCATGGATGTCACCGGTACCAACCAGGGACTGGCGGGAAACCCGCCGTCATCGACGGTGGGGACGGTGACCAATGAGCAGATTCAATACCGCCCCGAACTGCGTCCGGGTGAACTGCTGGAGGTGGTGCCGGGGTTGATCGTCACCCAGCACAGTGGTGACGGCAAGGCGAATCAGTACTTCCTGCGCGGCTTCAATCTGGATCACGGTACGGACCTTGCCGGCTATGTCAATGACGTGCCTATCAACCTGCCCAGCCACGCCCACGGGCAGGGCTACATGGATCTCAATTGGATGATTCCCGAACTGGTGCAGAGCATGCAATATAAGAAGGGGCCCTATTACGCCGAAGAGGGCGACTTCGCATCCGCGGGTTCCGTTCACATTGATTACTTTAATGTCCTGCCGCAATCCATATACAAGCTGACCGTGGGGACGTTCGATTACCGGCGCCTGCTGGCGGCGGACTCGCGCAAGGTGGCCGGTGGAACTCTGTTGTACGCGTTCGAATACGGGTTTTACAACGGGCCCTGGGACCTGCACGAGGGTTCCCGCAAATACAACGGCGTGCTGCGCTATTCCACGGGCGACAATCTCAACGGCTCGAGTTTTACGTTCATGGGCTATAGCACGACCTGGAATGCCACCGATCAGATTCCGCAGAACGCCATCGACAACGGTCTGCTCAGCCGCTGGGGTAATGTCGATCCGACGGACGGCGGGGCAACCGGTCGCAATACTTACGAGTATCAATGGTGGCGCAACGACGCCCAGACTTCCAAGCGCATCACCGTCTATGGTGTGCACGAACGCCTGAATCTTTGGTCGAATTTTCTCTACTTTCTCCCTGAAGCCGAAGGCGGTTATAAAAACGGCGGCACGGTGGGCGACCAGATCGAGCAGGTGGACCGCCGCGATTATTACGGCGCGAAGGGTTCGTACTCACGCTTCACCTCGCTGTTCGGGCATGACTCGGAGAACACCATCGGGTTCCAGGTGCGCTACGACAATATCCCGATGCTCGCCCTTATCCATACCCAGGACCGCGCGCCTTTGGAGACCATTCGCCGTGACTCCGTCAACGAGACGCGCTATTCAGCCTATGTGAAGAACGATACCCGCTGGCTGCCGTGGTTCAGGACCGTGGCGGCGCTGCGTGGCGACTTCTTCGATTTCTCGGTGGGATCCGACCTGCCCGCCAATTCCGGCAATGTCACCAAAGGAGTGCCGGAACCCAAGCTCAGCATGATCTTCGGTCCCTGGTACAAGACCGAGTACTACGTAAACGTGGGCATGGGCATTCACAGCAACGATGCCCGCGGGGTCACCACCCACGTGGACCCCAATGACGGCACCACGCCGGTGGACCCGGCCACGCCGGTGGCACGTTCCAGGGGTATCGATCTCGGTTTGCGCACGGCGAT
>CAYXAX010000225.1:0-4138 GCA_964463055.1 uncultured Gammaproteobacteria bacterium
GTGTGCAGGCGTACGGCGTGGGCGGTGGTCTCCGGGGAGACATTGGGATTGCCGTCGCGATCGCCGCCGATCCACGAACCGAAATGCAGGAAGCTGGGAATCGTGACCGGGTTGTTGTCATCGATGATGTCGCCGTAGACCCGCTTCAGGGATTTTTCAAAATCCCGGTAGATGGCCGGCAGGGCCTTGAACAGGCTCTCCTGAAAGTAAAAAATGCCGTTTTTGATCTCGTCCGCCACCGATGGGCGGTGGATGCGCACCTCGTCAGTCTTCCACAGCAATTGAATCTGTGTCTCGAGCTGGTCGATGGCCTCGTCGCGCTCATCCCGGCTCAACTGGGTATTATCCAGTTGCCGGCTGGTGACAAATATCCGTCGCAGCGCCTCCATGACGGTACGGCGCTTGGCCTCGGTGGGGTGAGCGGTGAGCACCGGGATGTATGCCAGATGATTGAGCATCACCTGCAGCTCGGCGGGGGTGATACCCTGCTGGCGGAATTCGCGCAGAGTCGATTCAAAGGAACCGGTCCACAACGGCGTGCCGCTGCGAATCAGACGACGGCGCTGGTCATGCTGATAGGCCTCCTCGGCACTGTTCACCAGGCTGAAATAGGCGCTGAAGGCGCGCACTACATGGGTCAGGGTCTGGGGATCGAGTTTGCCGATGAAGCGCGCCAGCTGTGTGCGCTTGCGCGGGTTGTCTTCGCGGTGCAGGCGAATATAACCCTTGCGCAGGGTTTCCACGGCGACGAACACCCGCCCGCCCGCTTGGGCCAACAGTACGCTACCGAGCAGGTTGCCGAGTAACTTGACCCGGGCTCGCAGAACCTTGTCACTCATAACTGAATGGATTTTATATTATTCGCGTGGGCACATTGGTATGCGGGATGACGCCATTATAACCCGTTATGGGGCAATGTTTTTAACATAGGATAAGGCTTGTTGATACAGGGCGAGGTACTCCTTGGCACTGCGCCGCCAGCTGAAGTCCTGCTTCATACCGACGACGGCCAATTTGCGCCAGGCATCGGGTTGCTGGTGGTACATGGCGACGGCCCGCTGCAGAGTGTGATGCAGCGCCTTCGGCGTGGGCTCATCGAAGCAAAATCCGGTGGCTGTGCCGTCGGCGAGGGTATCCTCGGCGGCGTCGACCACGGTGTCATTGAGGCCGCCGGTACGCCGCACGATGGGTACCGTGCCATAGCGCAGGCTGTATATCTGGTTGAGGCCGCAGGGCTCAAACCGGGAGGGCATCATGAACATGTCCGCGCCGCCCTCGATGCGGTGGGCCAGTTCCTCGTCGTAGCCGATATTGGCGGCCAGCTGCCGGGGATAGTGTGCGGTGGCCTGGCGTATGGCCTGTTCCAGCTGCTTGTCGCCGCTGCCAAGGACCACGAACTGGGCGTCTTCCCGCATGATGTCATGAATGGCCTTGAGGAACAGATCAAAGCCTTTTTGTTCCACCAGGCGACCGACGAACCCGATCACCGGGGTCTTTTCCGACACGGGCAGACCGAGTTCCTTTTGCAGGGCGAGCTTGTTTTCCAGCTTGTATTGATACGTCTTGGCATCGTAGGGTTTGGGGATCAATTTATCGCGGCGCGGGTCCCACTGGGCATAATCGGCGCCGTTGAGAATGCCCGCCAGGCGATCTGCGCGGTGGTTCAGCAGGCCCTGCAGGTTATAGCCGAACTCGGGGGTACGGATCTCCCTGGCATAGGTGGGGCTCACGGTGTTGAGCATGTCGGCGAACACCAGCCCGCCCTTGATGAAGGAAAATGAGCCGTAAAATTCCATGGTGTCGGGTGACCACAGGTCCGCCGGCAGGGACAGCGAGTGATAGGTGCTCCATGAGAACACGCCCTGGTAGGCGAGATTGTGAATGGTAAACAGCGTCGCCGGCCGGATCTTTTCCCGCGCCAGCAGCGCGGGAATCAGTCCGGTCTGCCAGTCGTTGCAGTGGACGATGTGCGGGCGCCAGTCCAGTCCCATCTGATCCAGGGCCACCTTGACCACGGTTTGAGCAAAGGTGGTATAGCGTTGCGCGTTATCCGGCCAGTCCAGGCCGTCTGCGTTGGTGTATGGACCGCCGTCACGGTCGAAGTGATGGGGGGAGTCCACCAGCCACAGTTTTACCTGGCTGCCGGGCAGCTTGCTCTCCATCAGACGCACTGTCTCCGGTACGCCGGGCAATTCCAGCTTCGCTACAATGCGCAGGTCATGGCTCTTGAACAGTACCTGACGGTAATTGGGCAGGATGATGCGCACGTCGTGGCGCAGTGCCTTGATGGCCGCCGGCAGGCTGCCGGCCACGTCACCCAGGCCGCCGGTCTTGATCAGCGGGTGGGCTTCACTGGTGGCGAAGAGTATTCTGTGGGGTTGTGGGGCCATATGTTGTCCGTTATCACTCGCCGGCATACCCGATTGCGGGGCGGGACGGCCGCCGTCGGGAACCATACTCCATTCGCTATGTCCTTACTTTTCAACCACTACAGTAAATTGTTCGTTAAAGAGGGAACCACCGCCGTCGATATTAAAACACACCGCCCTGTCTCATACGACAGGAATTTCAGGAAGGATACCGCTCATGAGAATCGCAATCATAGGACTTGGTAAGATGGGCGCCAACATGGCGCGTCGTTTATCCCGCGCCGGCATTGAAGTCGTGGGATATAACCGATCCCAGACCATTGTGCAGGAACTGGCCGATCAAGAAGGCGTTATCCCTGCCGCCTCTCTGGAGGAGGCCGTCGCCAAGCTTGCACCGCCACGGGTGGTGTGGCTCATGCTGCCCAGCGGCGATGTCACGGAACAGACATTGAAAAAGGCCGCCGGGATGCTGGACAAAGGTGATATCGTCGTCGATGGTGGGAATTCCAATTACCACGACAGCGAGCGCCACGGCGCGTGGCTGGCGGAGCACGGCATTGGATTTGCAGATGCCGGGACCTCGGGCGGTATCTGGGGGCTGGACAACGGCTATTGCCTGATGGTGGGCGGTACGCCGGAGACCATCAAGGTGATAGAGCCCGCGCTAAAGGCGCTTGCGCCGTCGCCGGAGCATGGCTGGGCCCATGTGGGACCTATGGGGGCCGGACACTTCACCAAGATGGTGCATAACGGCATTGAATACGGAATGATGCAGGCCATGGCGGAAGGATTCGCGCTGCTGCGCGGCAAGTCTGAGTTTTCCCTGGACCTGGCTCAGGTGGCGGAAGTGTGGCGTCACAGCTCCGTGGTGCGCAGTTGGCTGTTGGATCTGACGGCCGAGGCGCTGAAAAAGGATCAAGCCCTGGACGATATCGCCCCCTATGTCCCCGATTCCGGAGAAGGGCGCTGGACGGCCATCGAGTCCATCGACCAAGGGGTGGCGGCGCCGATCATGACAACGTCACTGTACGCGCGTTTCATCAGTCAGGACGAACGGGGATACCCATTCCGTTTGCTGTCAATGATGCGCAACGCCTTTGGCGGTCACAATATCAAACACACAGGGGAAAAGTGATGCTCGACCCCTGTACGCTGGTGATCTTCGGTGCGACCGGGAATCTGTCGCGCCAAAAGCTGATGCCGGGCCTGTTCGCCCTGGAGCGGGACGGACGCCTGCCCGAGCACATGGCCATCCTGGCCTTTGCCAGGCGGCCGTGGAGCCGGGAGCAATGGATCGACGAGGTCGCCGGCATGCTGCGGGAAAAATTTTCCGATGGCATCGATCAGGAAGTATTCGCCCGCTTCAGTCAGCGCCTTCACTATCACGAGGGCGACCTCAATAACGAAGACGTCTATAAGGGCCTGCGGGACAAGCTCGACCACGACGAGACTTTTCCGCCCAATGCCGTATTTTACATGTCCATCCGGCCTGCGGACTTCACCCCGGTGATCGATCACCTGACGGCCGCCGATCTGTTCAAGGAAGAATTCGGCTGGCGCCGACTGGTCATCGAAAAACCGTTCGGTTATGACCTGCTCAGCGCCCAGATCCTGCAGCAGAGTCTGCACAAACATCTTCGTGAGGACCAGATCTACCGTATCGATCACTACCTGGGCAAGGGAACGGTGCAGAACATCCTGGCGTTCCGGTTTGCCAACCTGTTGATCGAGCCCCTGTGGAACCGCAACTACATCGATCATGTGCAGAT
>CAYXAX010000226.1:0-4082 GCA_964463055.1 uncultured Gammaproteobacteria bacterium
GCCGAATTCATGCGCGAACCCGTCCCCGCCGCGGGGACCACGGCCCATATTCGTGACTGATCTGCCATGGACTTGAGGATCTCGTGTTGCGGACGATTGAAGCGACTGAACTGTTAAGGACGACTGAATTATTCTTTTGGCGTCATTCCGGCATGATGCATGATTGCGCCGGGAGCTATGCAATCAAGTACTGCGTATTCCGTGTCTCCGCTGCGGCGCGGAATGAAATTCCGTTCACAGCTTCACTGACGATTGCCGTTAATCTTTATTATCGATGATCTGATAGAACGTCTCATCCTTTTTGATCATGCCCAGCTCCGTGCGCGCGCGCTCTTCGATGGCCGCGACGCCGTGCTTGAGGTCGCTCACTTCCGCCTTGAGTACCCGGTTACGATCGATGAGTTTGGTGTTCTCCTGTTTCTGGGTCGCCACTTCCTGCTGCATGCGCCACATGCCCGGCAGACTCGCATCCCCCACCCACAGACGATACTGGAGCAGCGCCAAGATTATCACCAGCAAGCCCATTAACCACTTCATGTACCGCTCCCGCGATGTGTTTCCGAAGCACGGCCACTTGCCATCTACCCGCATTACTTCGCGGCGGCGCCGGCGCAGACCGGCGCTCCCTCGGGTATGTTATGACATACCGCGGCGAAAGATGCCAGAACCCGCGTACACCGCGCTGCCGCCCAGCGCCTCTTCAATGCGCAATAATTGATTGTATTTGGCGATGCGGTCAGAGCGGGACAGTGAGCCGGTCTTGATCTGCCCCGCCCCCGTGGCCACGGCAAGGTCCGCGATAAAGGTGTCCTCCGTCTCGCCGGAACGGTGGGAGATGATCACGCCGTAATCGGCCGCCATGGCGGTGTTCACCGCCGCCATGGTCTCAGTGAGGGTGCCGATCTGATTGACCTTGATGAGGATGGCGTTGGCCACGCCCTTGGCGATGCCCTCCTTGAGAATGGCGTTGTTGGTGACGAACAGGTCATCGCCCACCAGCTGCACCTTGTCCCCCAGGCGTTGGGTGAGGATGGACCACCCGTCCCAGTCTCCTTCGGCCATGCCGTCTTCGATGCTCAGGATGGGGTACTTGTCCACCCATGCGGCCAGGTAGTCGGTGAACTGCCCGGCGTTCAGCTGCCTGCCCTCGGCCTCCAGGTGATACCTGCCGTCGCGGTAGAACTCCGAGCTGGCCGGGTCCAGTGCGATGCACACCTGCTCACCGGGCGTGTAGCCCGCCTGCTGTATGGCCTCCATGATGAACTCCAGGGCGGCCTCATTGGACGGCAGGTCCGGGGCGAAGCCCCCCTCGTCACCCACGGCGGTATTGAGGCCCCTGCCGTGGAGGACCTTGCGCAGCGCATGGAACACCTCGGCCCCGTAGCGCAGCGCCTCGCTGAAGCTGGGCGCCCCCACTGGGACGATCATGAACTCCTGCATGTCAACGCGGTTGTCGGCATGGGCGCCGCCGTTGATGACATTCATCAGCGGCACGGGCAGGCTGTAAGGCCTTGAGCCGTGCAAGTATTCATACAGCGGCACGGCGCTGGCGGCGGCGGCGGCGCGGGCATTGGCCAGCGACACGGCGAGAATCGCGTTGGCGCCCAATTGATTCTTGTTGGCCGTGCCGTCCAGGTCGATCATGCGTTGATCGATGCCCGCCTGGTTGCCGGCGTCCTGCCCGATGAGGGCCGGGGCGATACGCGCGTTGACGTTCTCAACGGCGCGGCGCACGCCCTTGCCGCCGTAGCGGGTCTTGTCCTCGTCACGCAGCTCCAGCGCCTCGCGGGAACCGGTGGAGGCCCCGGACGGGACCGCCGCACGGCCGCGTGCGCCGCCCACCAGCACTACTTCCGCCTCCACGGTGGGGTTGCCCCGGGAATCGAGGATTTCACGCCCTAATATACTTTTAATAGTATTCATAAAAACAATATCTTATAGCGATTAGTTAAATATAATTATTGGAATTGAGGCGATTGCCTCAACGGTTGATGAAATCGGTTTCGATAAAGCCCTTGTCCTTGACCACCCGGTCCAGTTCCACCAGGGTCTCCAGTAACGCGCCTATGTGATCCAGCGGCCATGCATTGGGGCCGTCGCTGAGGGCCTCGTCCGGCCGCGGGTGCGTCTCCATGAACAAGCCCGCGACCCCGGCGGCCACTGCCGCTCGGGCCAGTACCGGTACGAATTCGCGCTGCCCGCCGGAACGGGCGCCCTGTCCGCCGGGGAGCTGGACGGAATGGGTGGCGTCAAACACCACCGGGCAGCCGGTGTCGCGCATCACCGCCAGGGCGCGCATGTCGGAAATGAGATTGTTGTATCCGAAAGAAACGCCGCGTTCGCACACCATGATGTGGTGATTGCCCGTGGCACGGGCCTTTTCCACCACGTTGCGCATGTCCCAGGGTGCCAGAAACTGGCCCTTTTTGATGTTCACCGGCCTGCCCTGGCGCGCCACGTTCTGGATGAAGTTGGTCTGGCGGCACAGAAACGCCGGGGTCTGCAGCACATCCACCACGGCGGCCACTTCCTCCAGTGGGGTGTCCTCGTGGACGTCCGTGAGCACCGGCACGCCGATCTTGTGCTTGACCTCGGCGAGGATGCGCAGTCCCTCGTCCATGCCCGGTCCGCGGAAACTCGCCGCGGATGTGCGGTTGGCCTTGTCGAAGGAGGATTTGTAGATGAAGTGTATGCCCAGCGTGCCGGTGATTTCTTTCAACCGCCCGGCGGTGTCCATGGCCATCTGTTCGCTTTCGATCACACACGGACCGGCGATCAGGAACAGCGGCTGATCCAGGCCGGCGTCAAACCCGCACAGCTTCATGCGCCGACGGCCTTTTCCGAATAACTGTTATAGCGCTTGTTGCGCGCGGCGTTGATGAAACCGCTGAACAGCGGATGCCCGTCGCGCGGCGTGGAGGTGAATTCCGGGTGATACTGGCAGGCCACAAACCAGGGATGATTGGGCAGTTCGATGATCTCCGCCAGCCCGTCCTTTTCGGAACGTCCGGAAAACACCAATCCCGCGTCTTCCAGGCGCTGGATATAGTTCTCATTGACCTCGTAGCGATGGCGGTGGCGCTCCACGATCTTGTCTTTGCCGTAGAGCTTGTGTACCAGGCTGTTGGGCGACAACAGACATGTCTGCGCACCGAGGCGCATGGTGCCGCCGAGATCGGATGCCTTGTTGCGTCGCTGCACCGCACCGTCGGCCCCCATCCATTCGGTGATCAGCGCGATGACCGGGTGAGGCGTGTCCGGATTGAATTCGGTGCTGTGCGCCCCTTCCAGGCCGGCCACATTGCGGGCGTAGCCGATGACCGCCACCTGCATGCCGAGACAGATGCCCAGATAGGGGATGCGCTGGGTGCGGGCGTATTCCGCGGCCGCGATCTTGCCCTCCACACCACGCTCGCCGAAGCCGCCGGGGACCAGAATGGCGTCCACGTTCTGCAGCATCGCGGTGCCATACTGCTCGATATTGGCGGAGTCCACGTACAGGATGTTGACCCGGGTACCCGTATGTATTCCGGCATGGATCAAGGCCTCGGTCAGCGACTTATAGGAATCCGTGAGATCCACATACTTGCCCACCATGGCCACGGTGACTTCCGCAGTGGGGTGCTCGATGGCGTTCACCACCTGCTGCCATTCGTGCAGATCGCCCTTGGGCACGTTCAGCTGCAGCTTCTCGACGATGATATCGTCCACACCCTGGTTGTGAAGCAACAGGGGAATTTTATAGATGCTGTCCACATCGATGTGGGAAATGACCTCGCGCTCGCTCAGATTGGTGAACAGCGCGATCTTGCTGCGTTGTTCCGGGGGCAGCGGGCGCTCGGCCCGGCACAGGAGGATATCCGGCTGGATACCGATGGAGCGCAGTTCCTTGACGGAGTGCTGTGTGGGTTTGGTCTTGCTCTCACCGGCCGACTTGAGGTGCGGCACCAGCGTCAGGTGAATGAAGATGGCGCTGTTGTGCCCAAGCTCTACGCCCATCTGGCGGATCGCCTCCAGGAACGGCAGAGACTCGATGTCGCCCACCGTGCCGCCGATCTCCACCAGGGCCACGTCCGCGTCCC
>CAYXAX010000227.1:0-4068 GCA_964463055.1 uncultured Gammaproteobacteria bacterium
AGCAGTCGGCAAAACGTAAACCCATTGTGCGTCTGTTGAACGCCATCGTGCTCCAGGCGGTGGTGCGCAATGCCTCCGACATTCATATCCGTCCCCAGTCCGACGGCGTCGTTTTGTATTATCGAATTGACGGCAAACTGCTGTTGACCCGCACACTGCATAAATCACTGCTGCCGTCTCTGGTGAGCCGGATCAAGATCATCGGCCATATGAACATCGCCGAGCGCCGCCTGCCCCAGGACGGAAACGCGCGCCTGGTGCGAAAGAGCAAGGTGATCGACCTGCGCCTGTCGATACTGCCCACCGTGCACGGCGAGAGCGTGGTGATCCGGCTGCTTAACCGCGAAACGGGCATGAGGCCGCTGGAGCGGCTGGGTTTTTCCGCCGCGCAGCATACCCAGGTAAGGCGCATGATCGAACACCCCCACGGACTGGTTTTGGTCACCGGGCCCACGGGCTCGGGAAAGACCACCACGCTCTACGCCCTCATCAACGAAGTCAAAAAGCGCAACGTGCACGTCCTCAGCGTTGAGGATCCCGTTGAATATGATATGGACGACGTGGAGCAGGTGCAGGTGACCAACGTCAAAGGGTGTACATTCGCCTCTGCGCTGCGCCACTTCCTGCGTCATGATCCGGATGTGATCATGGTGGGGGAAATACGCGACGAGGAGACCGCGCGCATCGCCAACCGCGCCGCACTGACCGGCCACCTTGTCTTCAGTTCCCTGCACACCAACGATACCGTCTCGAGCGTCACGCGCATGCTGGATATGGGCATCGAGCCGTATTTGCTCGGCACCACGCTTATCGGCGTGATGTCCCAGCGTCTGGTACGCGTGATCTGCCCGCGCTGCAAGGAGCGCGAATGGGTGGACGATGAGGCGCGGCGGCGATTAGGGCTGAATGGGCATCAGGTGTTTTACCGCGGCAGGGGATGCGCGATGTGCCACAACACCGGTTACCGCGGACGTACCATGATCTGCGAGCTGCTTGAAGTCTCTGCGGAACTCTCCCACCTCATCAGCCGTGGGCGACCCGCCCGCGAACTGAGAGAGGTGGCTCTCAAGGCGGACATGCCCACCTTATCCCGGGCGGGCGTGGACTTGGCGCTGCGCGGGATAACATCCCTCGAGGAAGTATTCAGCATGAGCGGTCAATGACGCAGCGTTGGTTTCGCCCCGACAGCGGCGCATCATGGTAGGAGCATTTTAGAGAGTGGTTCAGCGTAAATCTTCGAGAATGCGGCGCGCCGCCTCGCGGCCGCTCTTCACCGCGCCCTCAAGGGTGGCTGGATAACCCGTGTCGGTATAATCGCCCGCCAGCCAGCAGCCGCGCACGGGCGTCCCATTGCCGGGGCGCATGGCATTGATGCCGGTGCGGCAGACGAAGGTGGCATCGTTCTCCCTGATCACCACGCTGCTGTCCGCGGGCGGCCAGTGCGGATAGTAGCGCGCCAGCCTTTCACCGACCTGCCGGGTCAGCGCCTCATCGTCCATTTCGCTATGGGGGCCGTGTCCGCTGATGACCACTGCGATCATGTTGGGCTGGTGCTGCCGCGTGCGGTCGAATATCCAGTATGGGGTGCCGTTGATGATGCCGACGAACGGCGCGTCCAGGGCCAGCGCGCGGGGAAACGCCAGATAGATACTGTAGATGGGCGTGCTGGTCAGGGAGGCCAGTCTATCGGTAATGGGCTGGAACGGCGGGTGGGGGGAGAGCAGGCGGCGGCATATCCGGGAAGGAACCGCGACAACGATACTGTCCGCGGGTATGTGCCCGGCGGCGGTGCAAACCCCGGTGACCCGGTTCCCGTCGAGTTCAAGACCCGTCACTTGTGTATCGACTTCGACACTGCCGCCGCGTCCGCGAATATACGCCGCGGCCGGATCAGGCAGAATGCTGCTGAGGTCGGTTCTGGGTACCAGTAGATCGGAGTCCTCGCGGCGCCGCAGGAAGGCATCATGGAGTACGCGCAGGAACACCTCGGCGGAGGCCTCATGGGCCGGCGTGTTGAGGGTGGCGCGGCACAGGGGCTCCCATATGCCCTGGATCAGCTCGGGCGTTTGATGGTGCCGGCCGAGCCAGTCGGCCACGCTCATGTCCTCGCCGATGCTGAAGCGATGCTTGGCGAGAGAGACGCCCAGGCCCACGGCACGCAGCCGCTCTCCCAGAGACAGGCCGGTCAGGCTCTGCAGTCCGCGCACCAGGTGCAGCGGCGCCGGGTGATTGCCCAGTTTTACACGGATGTCGCGCTGCGACGAACGAATGCACAGCTGCAGGGGCGTACGCTCAAAGACATCGGCTTCACTGACGCCGACCTGTTGGAGCAGGGCGAGGGTTTCGCGAAAAGCGCCCAGGAACAAGTGCTGTCCGTTGTCCAGCGGTGTGCCGTCATGGTCGACGCGGCGCGCGCGGCCGCCGATCTGACCGGTGGCCTCCAGCAGCCGCACCGGGATGTCGTGCCGGGATAAGTCGGCGGCCGCGGCCAACCCGGCCCAGCCGGCACCGATGATGATGACCGGTTTCATGATCGACACCTTTTACCTGTCGCTAACCGCCCTTTGGTCGCAGGCCGCAAGTCGCGGGTCGCAGGAGATACCTCATTGAATCCCCCTCATCCTAACCTTCTCCCTGAGAGGGAGAAGGGATAAAAATACTGTGCGTTGCACAATTCCACGTTTGCTCCCTCTCCCTCCCAGGGAGAGGGCCGGGGTGAGGGGGAGTGATAGCTCGATTCAACGTTTGACCGCTTTTGAATTCAAGGCTCAGTCCACTCGTTACGTTCTTCCCGCAGGGGGGAAGGAAGCATTGACTACCGAGTGTGTACACGTCAACAACCGTTCGATATACGGCTTACGCCGATACGCTAATACCCTTGGCCTTGGCGCGGCGCCGTTCACGGCGTTTGACCCGCCAGGCGATCCACAGCTTCTTCAATGGCGTCAGGGTAATACGTCTGTCCAGGACATGAAACCCGTCGGCCTCGATTTCATGCAGGGTGGCCGTGTCGATCTCCGCCATGATCAGGCCGCTCAGCTGGCGGTAGCGGTCCGCCTCCGGCAGGCGTTCCAACGCACCGCTGTAGTGTTCGCGGGCGCGTTGTACCTGCCGCTTCAGCAATGCGCGCGTCCCCTCCGTGTCGCGGCCGGCCATGACGTCTTCGGCGCTTACATGGAACTGCGCCAATTCTTCAATGGGGATGAAAATGCGGCCCCGGGCGCCGTCGTGGCGCACATTGTGAATAATGCGGGTCAATTGCCCGGCCATGCCCAGCTGATGGGCGTACTTCAGCGTCTGACGATCTTCATATGCGTAGATCTCGGCCGACATCATGGCCAGCATGCTGGCCACCCGGTGACAGTACAGGGACAGATCCGTGAACGTGGTGTAGGTGGCGAAATCCAGATCCATTTCCACGCCGTCGATGATTTCCATGAATTGTTCCTGGGGCAGGCTGTAAGTCTGCACCGGCGCCAGCATTGCCTGAGTGATCGGGTGGCGCGGCCGGCCGCTGAACATGCGCTGCACTTCGTCACGCCACCACTGCAGCTTGATCCGCGCCACGCTCGGATCACGGCACTCGTCACTGATATCGGAGACTTCCCGGTGAAACGCGTGCAGGGCGATCGCCGCGCGGCGCTTGTCCTCGGGCAGAAAGAGCAGACTGTAATACAGCGTCGACCCGGGGGGAGCGGCTTTGGTTTGGCAGTATTCGTCGGCGTCCATCTAAATTATCAGTTTCAGGTTGCGCGTTTTGAGTCTCGAGTGGTCGTGCGGCGCGACGGCTGCGATGATAAAAGCAAGACTCAGGTCACAGGTCGGGAAGACATCGATAGTGGCGTGGTATGAAATATTATAGTCTTCATAACGTCTACCATTTACACCCTCGCCCTACGAGAGAGGGTGGGGGTGATCAATAGATCACGAAGGCGTCAGCAAAGAAAGCTTTCTATTACTCCCCCTCACCCCGGCCCTCTCCCTGGGAGGGAGAGGGTGACAAAACGCTCAGGTGTGTCGTAGCATGTTGTCGACCTGCGACCTGCGACCTGCGACCTGCGACCTGCG
>CAYXAX010000228.1:0-4013 GCA_964463055.1 uncultured Gammaproteobacteria bacterium
CCGCCTCCTGGGAGGCGCTGTCGATGAGGTCGGCGATGGCCTCGGCCTGGGCCAGATCAATCTTGTCGTTGAGGAACGCCCGCTGGGAAAACTCGCCGGGCTGGGCCGGGCGCGCGCCCAGCTCGATGGTGCGCTGCAGCAGCATGTCCATGACCACCGGGCCGCCGTGGCCGTGGAGTTCCAGGACGTCCTCACCGGTGAATGAGTGCGGAGCGGGGAAAAACAGGGCGATGCCGTCGTCGATGGCCCTGCCCTCGGCGTCGAGGAACGGCCGGTGCTCGGCATAGCGCGGCCGGGGCACGCGGCTCAGGATGGCGCGGGCGATAGTGCCGGCCAGGGGACCGGAAACACGCACGATGCCGATACCGCCGCGCCCGGGCGGAGTAGCAACAGCCGCGATGGTTTCTGTAGTGAGAGTCATCGGCTTACCTGGAAGGCGTACCGGGGCAGCGTACAACACTCACTTTGCCGCGGTATATCCATTGTAACGGCAGCGACGGCGAAACGCTTGAGGCGCGGGGCTATTTCTCCGCCTTCTCCGCTTTTTCGGCCTTCTCCGCGGACTTCTTGGCCGGCATTTGCATGGGCGTGGGCTTGCCGAACTTGCGGTAGATATAGGTCTGCTGGGTGATGGACAGCACGTTGTTGGTGACCCAGTACAGTACCAGGCCGGCCGGGAACAGGGCGAAAAATGCCGTCATCACCACCGGCAGGAACGAGATGATCTTGGCCTGCAGTGGATCCGGGGGCGGCGGGTTGAGCTTTTGCTGGATGAACATGCTGATGCCCATGAGCAGCGGCAGCACGTAATAAGGGTCCTTAAGTGTCAGGTCGTGTATCCATAGGATGAAGGGCGCCTCGCGCAGCTCCACGCTCTCGATGAGCACCCAGTACAGCGAGATGAATACCGGAATCTGGATCGCGATGGGCAGGCACCCGCCAAGGGGATTGACCTTCTCCTTCTTGTACATCTCCATCATGGCCGCGCTCATGCGCTGGCGGTCATCGCCGTAACGCTCGCGCATGGCCACGATCTTGGGTTGCAGGCGGCGCATGTTGGCCATGGACTTGTAGCTGGCCTCGGACAGCTTGTAGAACACCAGCTTGATCGTCAGCGTCAGCAGCATGATGGACCAGCCCCAGTTGTGCACCACGCCGTGAATGGTTGTCATCAGCCAGAAAATGGGCTTGGCCAGGAACGTGAGCATGCCGTAGTCGATGGTGAGCTCCAGGCCCGGGGCGATCTTCTCCAGGCGATCCTGGATCTTAGGCCCGATATAGGCCCGTGTCTTGAGGGTCCCGCTCTGGCCCGGCCCCACGGAGATGGCGGGGGAGACCATGCCGAGCACGAAGCGATCGCCGGCCAGCGCCTTGCTGTAGTAGTGATTGACAGCGCTCTGGTTGGGTATCCACGCCGCGGCGAAGTAGTGCTGCACCATGGCCGCCCAGCCGCCTTTGATGTTGCGGCTGAGGTTTTCGTCGGCCATCTCGTCAAAGGTGAGCTTCTGGTATTTCTTTTCCTCGCTGTAGATGGCGCCGCCGGTGAAAGTACGTATAAAGTGTGTCTTGGGCTCGCTGCGCAGGCGCTGGAACTGGCGATACTGTCGTCCCTGCCACACCGCCTTGCTGTTGTTGGTGACCACATACTCCAGGTCCACGGCGAAGCTGTTGCGGTGGAAGGTATACACCTTGTCCACGGCGATGCCCTCGGGGCTTGTCCAGTGCAGGGTGACCTTCAGCTCGTTGCTGCCGGGCGTGAGTTTGTAGTCCGTTTTATCGGCGCTGAACTGGGCATGGTGGTCCGGTGCCGGCTGCTGAGACAACAGGCCGGTCTGGGCCACGAACAGGTCGTTGGCCTTGTCGGTGATCAGGGTCAGGGGGACATTGGGCTCGGTGATGGACACCGGGTAGGTGGGCAGGCGCACCTGGCGCATGTCACCGCCGATGGTATCGATCTGTACATCCAGCACATCGGTGACCACATGGATGCGCTGTCCCGAGGGAAACACCTCGACGCTGTTGTCCGGCGTGGCGGGGGTGGCCGGCGCTGCGGCCGGCGCCTTCTCGCCCGCGGGCGTCGTCAGCAACTGGGGGACATCGCTGGGCTGGTTGCCTGCCGGGGCGGCGGTGCCGGATGCCGCACTGTGGGCGGTTTGCGGCGTCTGCCCATAGTCGTGCTGCCAGGCCTGATACATGAGCAGGCCGACAAACACCAGGGCGATCATCAACAGGGTGCGCTGGCTATCCATTGCGGGTCGACGCTTCCCTGCACGGCACGGGGTCGATGCCGCCTTCATGCCACGGGTGGCAGCGGCACACGCGCCGTACGGCCATCCACGAACCGCGCGCGGCGCCAAAGCGCTGCACGGCCTCTTCCGCGTATTGTGAGCAGCTGGGATAGAAACGGCAGTGGTTACCCAGCAGCGGGCTGATCAGGTAGCGGTAGCCGCGGATAAAAAACTTCAAGAGCCTCTTCATTGCTCCAGGAACCTCATGTGCTTAAGAGCATACCGCGCCGTTTTGGTGACAGATCCGGGCGAGCTCCGCCCAGTGTTTGGCCAAAGTTTTGTCGACTGCGAGGTTTGACTCGTTCACTAAACCGCTGCGTGTAATGACGACGATGTCCACGCCCGGGAGCTGCGCCAGATGGTGGCGAAAGCTCTCCCTGATCACTCGTTTTATCCGATTACGGATCACCGCCTTCTTTGCACACTTCCTTGAGACAATCAAACCCAACCGTGGGTAAAGACGGCCGCTGCTCCGCGCTAAAATGGTGATGTTGCGACTGGCAGACTTAGACGGACTCGCGAATACGTATTGATACTCGTGCGACTTCGTGAGCCGGTGTCTCTTCGTAAACCGCCGCGGAAGGGTCAAAGGATTGCATCGACTACGCGCTTAACCGACGGCGGCCTTTTGCCCGGCGCTGCTTGAGTACGATGCGCCCCCCGACGGTCTTCATGCGAGCACGAAAACCGTGAGTGCGTTTGCGCTTGATAACGCTGGGTTGAAATGTTCTTTTCATGACTCGCCCGTCAACCTCCGTTCTTCGATACCAGGATTTGTAAGCAAATAAAGCAGATAAGCTTATTTAGAATACCCATGTCCTGTCAATATAAAACACTCTCGGCGGCATCGTTTGGCGGGTATGGATAAGCCCGGCCAATGGGTATAAACTGCTACACCCCTCCCACCAGTGACGGTTTAGTGAAATTCATTACGGATGAGTCACGCATATTGGCAGCAGTGTCTGAAGCACCTTGAAGGTGAACTGACTTCTCAGCAGTTCAATACCTGGATCAGGCCCCTACATGCCATAGAGGAACAGCAGACCCTGCGCCTGCTGGCCCCCAACCGTTTCGTTCTGGACTGGGTCAACGAGCGCTTTATCCCCCAGATCACCACCATTTTGAGCCGTATCGGCGGCGAAACCGCCCCTCAGGTCACCCTGGAGATTGGCAGCCGGGAAAAGCCGGTGGCCGTGGCCGCCGCAACCGCGGCGGCGCCCAGCACCTATACCAGCACGGTCCAGGGTAACGCCGACGCCGCCCAGGCTCTGGCCAGCCTGCACCCGGAATTCACCTTCGAAAAATTCGTCGAGGGAAAATCCAACCAGCTAGCCTACGCCGCATCGCGGCAGGTGGGCGAGAACCCGGGGACGGCGTATAACCCATTGTTTATCTATGGTGGTGTGGGGCTGGGCAAGACCCACCTGATGCATGCCGTGGGGCATTTGATGCTCAAGCACAACCCCCGTGCGCGGGTTGTGTACGTCCACTCGGAGCGCTTCGTGGGCAGCATGGTCAAGGCCTTGCAGCATAATACCATCAATGAATTCAAGCGCTTCCATCGCTCAGTGGACGCCCTGCTGATCGACGACATCCAGTTCTTCGCCGGCAAGGAACGTTCCCAGGAGGAGTTCTTCCATACCTTCAACGCCCTGATCGAGGGCAACCAGCAGATCATCATGACCTGCGACCGCTATCCCAAGGAGGTCACCGGGCTGGAGGAGC
>CAYXAX010000229.1:0-3984 GCA_964463055.1 uncultured Gammaproteobacteria bacterium
GTCAGTCGAAGGGCTTCGGTTTCGTCGAGATGCCGAACAATTCGGAGGCGGATGCCGCTATCAAGGCTTTGAATGAGACCGATATGAAAGGCCGCAACATCAAGGTCAATCAAGCGAAGCCCCGGGCGGAGCGTCCTCAGCGTCGACCAAGATATTAATACCCGATAGTCGGCTTCAGGGGGGGCGGCGGTTGCCGCCTCCCGGGTAAGACCGATTCACAAGGTTCCGATCACTACCGTTTGAATGACATATCGGTGTGATGCGGAGCCGGGCTACCCGCTTCCCAGCCGGGGTGGGATAGAGGCGTGTTGTGCGTGTTTTCCGCGGGTGTGTTAATTTCAGTGACAGGCCTGTGGTTTGGCGACGCCCTTGACGCCGGTAATCAACGATCAAATGCAAGCGCTGAAAGAATTATTCGATAACAACAAGGCCTGGGCGGCGTCGATGATCAAGCGCGACGCGGAGTTTTTCGCCCGCCTGTCCCGCCAGCAGTCTCCCCAATACCTGTGGATCGGGTGTGCCGACAGCCGTGTGCCGGCCAACGAAATCGTTGGGCTGTTGCCCGGAGAGTTGTTCGTACACCGCAACGTGGCCAATGTGGTGGTGCATGCCGATCTGAATTGCCTGTCGGTGATTCAATATGCCGTTGACGTCCTGAAGGTCAGGCACATCATCGTGTGCGGCCACTATGGCTGTGGCGGCGTTCAGGCCGCGGTGCGCAATGACAAGCTGGGATTGATCGACAACTGGCTGCGCCATGTGCAGGATGTCCAGCTGAAGCATACAGTGCAGCTGCGGGCGATCGGTGACCGCAATGAATTGATCAACCGCATGTGTGAATTGAACGTTATCGAACAGGTGGTCAATGTGAGCCAGACCACCATCGTGCAGGACGCATGGTCCCGCGGTCAGGTGGTGACGGTTCACGGCTGGATCTATGCCGTGGTGGACGGCCAGCTGCGTGACCTTGGCCTGAGCGTCACAAATGACACGGATTTGCCGACCGCCTACAGGGCGGCCGTCACCGCCCTGGACCAGGCCGGCGGCGAAAGCGGCAAGGCCCACGGCGCCGCGATTTGACCGCTGTCCCCACCGCAACGCCATGCTTGAGCGCGGCCGCCACACCCGAGGAGGCGGCGTCTCTCCAGCAGCCCGGCAGCCCGTTTTAGGCGTGTGCCGGGTATGCCGCGCAGCCACGCCGTGGTGACGGGCCATCGCTGGTTCCGTTACCATAGTGCCGCGGGTTTCATGGGCATTCATCATGGCAATGCTGTTGTATCTGGCGTACGGTTCCAATCTGCACCCCGTTCGGCTCACCGAGCGGGTTGCGTCGGCGCGCCTGCTGGGGTCGGTGGAATTGCCGGGATTGCGGCTCGCCTTTCATGTGCGCGGCGGGGACGACTCCGGCAAGGGTAACCTGGTGGCCTGTCGCGGGGCGCCGCCGGCCTATGGGGCCGTCTACGAGATCGCCGAGGAGGAGAAGCCTGTCCTGGATCGCTACGAGGGCGCCAGCTACCGGGACACGGCCCTGGAAGTCACCCTGGACGGCAGACGCCGCACGTGTTTCACCTATCTCGGACACGACGCCCACATCGATGAGTCGTTACGGCCTTATGACTGGTATAAGCACATCATCCTGCTCGGGGCCCAATACCTGGGCGCCCCGGCCGTCTATCTGGACGCGATCACCCGCGTCGAATGCATGCCGGATCCGGACGTGACGCGCTCCAGGCTTCACGGTGATCTGATAAAACGCATGTCGGTGCTTGAAGGCTAGTTGGGGCCGGGGCGGCGCCACACCACACCACACCTCCCGACAGATCACCTCAGGCCGGACCACTGGGCGCGCCGCGTCGTGTCCACGGTGCCGTTGCCGTCGGTATCGACGTCCAGGGTGACAAAGCCGGCAAAGAGCGCGGTCATCACCACATTGCTGTTGGACCTGCCGGTGATCAGCATGACGCCGTGATCGGGGCTGTCCGCGATCAGGTTGACGCCGGTGAACGGGCTTTGGTTGGCAAAGGTGATGCTGCCGCCCAGCGCCGTGCTATAGATGTTCCCCGAGGCGGTATACGAGAATTTCGAGGTGTTGCTGTCCTGGGTGATGGCGAAATCGAAGGTGCTGAGAATCGTCAAATCGCCCGGTTGCGTGGTGGTGAGTTTTGTCCCGCGAATGCTTTGATCGAAGGTGACACCGTCGGAAGAGGTCATGTTGTAACTGAACGCTCCCTGTATGGTGGTATTGCTGCCGCGGCTTTTTGTGGCCTGTACGGCGTTGAGATCGAATTCCGCCGAGAGAGTGCCCGGCGTGGCGGGTGCGGAGAGATCCCCGGTGGTTTGTACATTGCTCAGGGTCATGGCGCCATTGAAGGTGTAGGTCAGGCTTTGCTCCTCGCAGTTGTTGAACGTCAGCGCGTAGGTCGTACCAGAACCGTCCAGGCTCGACGCCACGCTAATGTTTCCGCTGTCGCAGGGGACAGTTGTGGCGACGCTCGTTCCGGTGACCGACGGCTCGGCGCCTTGCGACCGGGCGGTGATGACTTTTTGTAACGCATCCCATGAAAAATCCATCAAGTGGAGCGCGCCACTGCCGCTTGTTGTCGTCACACCGGCGGCGCTGCTGGTCGTGGTACCCCCTTGCGCCCCCACGGCGATCACGGACTGCATGGTATTGACCACTTTGGCGCTGACCGTTGCATAGTTGTCCTGGCTGATGGAGACGATGCTGGTCAGGTCCGTGGTGGTGCCGCAGCCGCACATCGCCACCGCGGCGCTCACCGGCAGGGCCCAGCGGGCATTACGCCGCCGCGTGTTCACTATGTTCATTATCATTTTTGGGTACCGCTATCGGTCGCGTGCTTCAGTATTCAAGTTAATGTTATCCCGGGCAAGCCTATTTTAGGGCGCACTCCCTGTGCGAAGCGGTTGCTGAAGGCAGCTGTAGCTTATGGCATTGCCGGTGCCGCCGGCATTAACAGCGTCTTAAGCTAAGTGTAAGGAATGATTAAGGAATATGTAAGGAAGCTTTAATTTAGACAGTGTTTAATGGTGGTTTGCCCATACCGCGGCGCGGTGCCCCGCGGTATGGCGTCTTTGCAGTGAGTCAAAATGGAGAACGACCGTGAAAGCCTACGCGTACGTAGATGATACCTTTGATGCATGCCTCTACAAAAGGGTCAAGCGCGCTGTGGCGGGACTGGGCTCGGTCAGCATTGTCCCGGCGGGCCTTGTCCACGATCCAATGTGGATTTTCGCGCTGTCCACCTTGAGCATCTATCTGACCACCACCGCCATGATTGGCGAAGGGATATTCGGCCTGTTCGACCGTTTGGTGGATAAGCTTGCGCAGGAGCAAGACGACGCGCTCGATTTCGATTTGAATGTCGGCGGCGGCGACCGTTTGGCCCGCGCCGGCGCGTCCCTGGTGGTGTTCGCCAGCATCATGGACGGGGTTTCCGCGCAACTGGACCCGGTCGATTACTTTCTTTGGACCCGGGTGGGGTTCTATGCCGGCATGACAGCAATCCTGGCGTGGGACCCCGCGTACCGGGTGCTGCACACCAGCACGCGCCATCGCCATGCGGTCAGTCACGAGGCGCCCGTACCGGGCCGCCTCATGGTGTCAAAGGTCGGCAAGGTGGTGGCCGTCGACGGTGTCAACGCGCCGCGCGCCGCCTGAGCCGGCGTAACGGCATCCAAGCGCTTAAACGCGCGCGGTTTCAACCGCGTGCGTTTGTCCTTTTGT
This sequence comes from uncultured Gammaproteobacteria bacterium, assembly GCA_964463055.1. Lineage (GTDB taxonomy): Bacteria > Pseudomonadota > Gammaproteobacteria > CAWJPQ01 > CAWJPQ01 > CAWJPQ01. The sequence continues at coordinate 3,746 of CAYXAX010000229.1, forward strand.
AGTTGGATAACCGCTGCCGCGGTAGTAGTATTAGGCAGGAGCCGGCACGGTCCGGCGGCGTTGTGTCGCAGGCTCACGGGGCGGTCATGGCAACTGGGAGGTTGATGCGTTGCGATTATTGGTGGTTGAAGACGACGAGATTCTGGGCAACGGCATTCAGACCGGCCTGTCACAGGCAGGTTACGCCGTGGACTGGGTCAAGGACGGAGAGGCCGCCGAGCTGTTTTTAAAATCCCAGG
>CAYXAX010000230.1:0-3957 GCA_964463055.1 uncultured Gammaproteobacteria bacterium
AACGCCCCATGGTGATGAGCAGGTCCACCGTGTCGAGGCGGAAATCCAGGTCCCGCGGCATCAGCGCCGCGGCCTCAGCGGCGATCTTCACCGCCTCCTGGTAATCACCCAGGGACGCCATATAACGGCTCTTGATGGTCAGCGTATAGGCCTTGTTGCGGCCCGCGTTCGTCGGGTTGGTCTGGGCCGCGTTGATCAGAGACATGACGCTGCTGCGCGACAGGCGGCAGGTGCCCTTGGCCTGACACATCACCAGTTGCCCCAGCCAGTTGGCGTCGTTGCTTATAAACGGCACCGTCTTCAGGCGATGCTCGAGCATGGCGACGATTACCGGGGGCAGCGGCTTGGGCAGGGATTGGTAGGTGATGATCAGGCCGAACAGTCCGCCGGTGAAGTTTTTGTCCGCCAGCGTGGCGCGGGAGAAAAATTTACGGGCGTTCTGGAAATCGCTCTCGGGGTGCTGCTTGTTGTGCATCATACGGGTATAGAACAGCCCTCCGACCATGTAGTTGGCGCGCGGCGAGTGGGGGTGGTGCTGCAGCTGCCGGACGGCAAAGCGAGTGTCATCGCTCCACTGACCGGCGCGCACCGCGGTGGTGTATCCCATCGCCATGACAATTACAACCGATGCGGCATACACGGCGTGGCGGTAACGCCCCACGGCCAGCGCCAGGCGATAGAGATAGAACACCGCGGCCAACACCACGGGCACCATGGGCAGGTAGTTGCGGTGCTCGAATACCAGCTCCAGGGGAAAAAGGGTGGACTCCATGGTGTGGCCGGCATAGAAGAACAGCACCGCCAGGGTCAGCAGCGGCGCCCTGCGGCGCAGCACAACCGCCGTGACGAGCAATGCCACGTGGCCGGCAATGGCCACCGCGGTGGTCCACGGAGACAGCAGCCCCCGCGATACGGTGAAGTCGTCGTGAAAAAACCCCAGCGACCCCGTGAAGGGGAACAGCGTCCAGTACACGTAGGCCCACACCACACGCGTCTCGGTCATGAGCCGCTCGTACACGGTGAAGTCCCGGGTCTGATAGGCCTGCAGCGCCCAATCCGGGACGATCATCAGTGACAGCGCCAGTGCCGCGGCGGGCAGCGCCACCGTCACGGCGAAAAACACCATCAGCCCCTTGCGCTGCCGCGGCGCGGGGGTCTCGAAGCGAAACAGCGCCGCCTCCATCACCAGCATGAACAACGGCAGCAGTGCGCCGTTTTCCTTGCTCAACATCGCCAGCGGGGTGAACACCAGCACGCCCGTTATCAACAGCGGCATGCCGGTCTTGTGATCGTCCATGCGCAGCCGGCCCCATAGATAGAAAATCAAACCGGCCAGCGTGAAAAAGGCCGACAGCTCATTCATGCGCTGGACGATATACAGCACGCTGGCGAGATTCAGGGGATGGAGCAGCCACACGGCGCAGACCGCCGCGCTCAATACCTTGATATGCAGCGCCGGCAGCGTTGGCGCATAGCGCCGCCGGTAGGCGGTGAGGATCAGCCAGCTCAGGATGAACACCGCCGCCCCGTTGAACATGTGGATGACCACATTGGTGACCTTGAAGCCGCGCGGCTGCAGTCCGCCGGCGTAGCGGTTCAGCGCGAAAGTCACCATGCTCAGCGGCCGGCCAAGCAGGCCGCTGTGACCCGTCAGGGCGGCCTCCTTCAGCGCGGGCAGTGTCAGGGAGTGAATGGCGAGGTGCGGGTTGGAACCGATCACCAGGGTGTCATCGAACAGGAACGGCCCCGACAGCCCGGGCCGGTATACCGCGTAGGTGGCGCACAGGATCACCGCCAGAAGAATCAGGGTGACGCAAGTTTCGATGCGTCGAGGGTTGGCATTCACCATACGGTGCATTCCGTCAGATCGGGTATTTGTATCTTATGGTCTCAAGTCGCAGGTCGCAGGTCGCAGGTCACAAGTCAATAAAAACCAAGACCTGGGACTTGCGACCTGTGACTCGTATTTACGCGAACTGGTCAGGTATGCGCGTATGCCAGTCCGTCACCTTCTGGTATTGATGGGCCACGTTGAGCAGGCGGTCCTCGGCGAAGTAGTTGCCGATGATCTGCAGGCCCACCGGGCGGTTGCCGGCAAAGCCCACCGGAATGGACATGCCAGGCAGGCCGGCGAGGTTCACCGGGATGGTGTACACGTCGGACAGGTACATGGTGACCGGGTCGTCCACCTTCTCGCCCAGGTTGAACGCGGCGGCGGGCGCGGTGGGCGTCATGATCACATCCACCTTCTCGAACGCCTGGACGAAATCGTCCTTGATGAGGCGGCGCAGTTTCTGCGCGCGCAGGTAATAGGCGTCGTAATAACCGGCGGACAGTACGTAGGTGCCGATCATGATGCGCCGCTTGACCTCGGCGCCGAAGCCTTCGCCGCGGGTGCGCTTGTACATGTCCAGCAGGTCCCTGGGCTGCTCGCAGCGGTAGCCGAAGCGCACGCCGTCGTAGCGGGACAGGTTGGATGAACACTCGGCGGGGGCCACCACGTAGTACACCGCCACCGCCAGGTGAGTATGGGGCAGGCTGATCTCGATGACCTCGGCGCCGAGACGGCGGTATTCGCCCACGGCCGCCTCCACCGCCCCGGCGGTGTCTGGGTCCAGGCCGGCTTCCATGTACTCTTTGGGCAAGCCGATCCTGAGGCCCTGCAGCGGGCTGTCGAGGCCCGCCGTATAATCCGGCACCGGGTGATCCACGCTGGTGGAGTCACGCTCATCGAAGCCGGCCATGACGGCCAGCAGCAGGGCCGCATCCTCGGCCGTGGCCGCCATGACGCCGCCCTGGTCCAGGCTGGAGGCGAAGGCGATCATGCCGTAGCGCGACACGCGCCCGTAGGTGGGCTTGATGCCGGTGATGCCGCACAGCGCCGCCGGCTGGCGGATGGAGCCGCCGGTGTCGGTGCCGGTGGCCGCCGGCGCCAGGCGCGCTGCCACCGCCGCCGCGGAACCGCCGGAGGACCCGCCGGGCACGGCGGCCATGTCCCAGGGATTTTTCACCGCGCCGTAGTAACTGGTCTCGTTGGAGGAACCCATGGCGAACTCGTCCATGTTGGTCTTGCCCAGCAGCACGGTGCCGGCGCTGTTGAAGCGCTCCACGGTGGTGGCGTTGTAGGGGGCGATGAAGTTGTCCAGCATGCGCGAGCCGCAGCTGGTCTTCACACCTTTGGTACAGAAGATGTCCTTCTGGGCCAGGGGAATGCCGCACAGGGGACCGCCCGTGCCGGCCTGCAGCTGCCGGTCCGCCGCGCGTGCCTGCGCCACGGCCAGCTCGGGCGTGACGGTGATGTAGCTGCTGAGCTGCGGGTCGTGGCGCTCGATGCGCGCGAGATAATGCCGGGTCAACTCCTCGCTGGAGAACGCCTTGCTGCGCAGGCCGTGGGAGAGTTCCGACAGGGTGTGTTTATGCATGGGCGGGACCAACCGGGATATTCATCGCATGTTTTTGATTATAAAACAATAAAATCGGCAGCCGCGGGGGGGCTAATGTGTTGCGGCAATTATTCGATAACCTTGGGGACGAGATACAGGCCCGCCTCCACCTTGGGTGCGACGGTTTGCAGATTCTCCCGTTCGTCGACCTCGGTTACCAGGTCCTTGCGCAGACGCTGTTTGCCCTCTAAAGGATGAGCCATAGGGACGACATCGGCGCTGTCTACCGTGTTCATCTGTTCCACCAAGGCGAGGATGTTGGACAGGTCCCGCATGTAGCCGGGAATGTCTTTGTCATCCACCGCGAGGCGTGCCAGGTGGGCGATTTTTTCGACCTGGGTTTTGTCCAGCATTTTGTTGTTTCACCTGCTATATTGTGGGCCGGTACGGTAGCGGCGATGTACGTAAGCTGACGAAAGTTAACACAGTAATCATCTTGCCGAAAATACCGGCCCTTGTTAGATTGGAAATTTTATCGTCGATTAAGGATGACATAAATGTTTGCACGCTTACG
>CAYXAX010000231.1:0-3945 GCA_964463055.1 uncultured Gammaproteobacteria bacterium
AATCCGGAAGGCATCAGCGTAGAGCCCCATAGCGGCGACGTCTACGTCACCGGCAGTTCCTGTGTAGGTTCTTCGGATTGTAAAATGCTGACGGTCAAATTCCGTGGTAGCGACGGCGCGGTGTTGTGGCGCGCGGTTTACGACAACCTGGGCGCCAGTGCCGTGAACACGGCCGTGGGCCTCGGCCTGGATTCCGCCGGCTATGTCTATGTCACGGGTATCAGCCGGGCGGCCTCCGATGACATTGTCACTCTCAAATACGACAGCGCGGGCACGCAACAGCGACTGAACCGCTATAACAGCGGTAATGAAGATCGCGCGGTCGACATGGTTACCGACGGCAACGGCAACGTCTATATCACCGGCGTCACCTTCATCGGCGGCAATCCCGCCATGTTGACCCTCAAATATGACGCCGCCGTCGCCGATGGCGGCGTGCCGCAGTGGGTGAAAACCTACAGTTACGGTTACGAGACGCTGCCCAGCGCCTTGACCCTGGACGCTGGCGGGAACGTCTACGTCAGCGGCATCACCGGCGATCCGGGCAATTTTGATTGGATCACCGTGAAATACTTGAGCAACGGGGATGTTGCCTGGGCTCAGACTTTCGGTAATTCAAGTTGGGATGACCGTGCCGCGGGCGTCGCGGTGGATGCAAGTGGTAATGTCTTTGTGGTGGGGTCTGTAACGGCCAGTGCCGGTAACACACATATAGCCCTGGTGAAGTACGATTCTTCGGGCGTGGCGCGTAATGAAATCTCTTACAGTAACCTTGGACCTCAGGACGTGCCGGCGGACATTGTGTTGAACGTGGACGGCGACGGCGACACCGTGCCCATCGTAGTCGGCACCAGTACGGAAGCATCCAGCCTGGACCATATCGTGACCTTGCAATATGAAAAGGCACAACCCGATTTGACTGTAACTCAATTGACCCCGCCGGCAACCGCACCGATCGGCGGCGACATCAGCGTCGCTAACACGGTGTTGAACGTCAGCGATCTGGCTAACAAGATATATGCGGATTCCGGGGCCTTTATCGTGAGTTATTATCTGGCCCCCGCGGCCACCCCGACCGATCTCAGCAACATGCTCGGGACGCGCAGCGTATCCAGCCTGACGGCGGGTGAATCGAGTATCGATAACACCACACTGACCATCCCCTCCGGAACGACGCCGGGGAATTATGTGCTGGTGGCGGTGGCAGACAGCGGCTCGGCCGTCACTGAGGCTAACGAAACCAACAATCAAACCACCTCGGTGAGCTTAAGCGTCGGCTCGCCTGACCTGACGGTGAGCGCCGTCAGCACCGCATCGCAGTCCATGACCCGAGGAAATTCCTATACCGTGAGTACCTCGGCGCAGAACATCAGCGTCTATAACACCCCGGCTGGGGTATCGTTCCGGGTCGGCATCTATCTCTCCACCGATGCCACCATTACTACCGGCGACATTCTGATCGGTTCGCGTACCGTCACCGACCTCGCCGCGTCTAGCATAGATACGGCCGACGCCACGGTGACTCTCCCCACATCCATGGCCGCAGGTTCGTATTTTCTCGGCGCCATAGTCGACGACCAGAATGCGCTGGTGGAGACGAATGAATCCAACAACAGCGCGTACTATCACGCACCGGGGAATCAAGTCCTGCTCGATACCGATACCGACTTCACGCCCGGTTTATCCGAGTCAGGCACCACCGATGTTGTGGTTAACGGAACGGGTGCCGCTGCTGCGGTGATTCTGGACAAGGACACTTCGCCCAGCGTTTTGGCCTGGCAGGCACCGTCACCCGCTTGGACCGCCCCTCCCTCGCCTGGGGCTACATATACGATGGGCGGGTATGCCCTGGGCGATCTGGATAATGATGCAGCCGGCACGTATGACAGCATCGCCGGTACGGACAGCGGCAGTAGTTCTAAGGTGTTTGGCTATTCCAACAGTTCGGCTACGACTCCAACCTGGACACGCGCCAGCGGGTGGGACATTGCGGCCCCCTGTGGCTCGGATTTCGGCGCCAATCCGGTGCTTGCCGATCTGGACGGGGACGGTTTGCTGGATCTGGTGATCGGCACTCGGTTGCATGTCTGTATCTATAAGAACACCGGCAGCGCATCGACACCGGCTTGGTCCCGCGCCAACGGGACGGTCTCCGGCGTCGGTAACTGGGAATCGGGGCTGCCCTCGGCAACTCTGTCTCTTCTAGGGCATTTCTACCCGGCGGTGGGCGACTTGGACGGCGATGGATATCCCGACCTGGTGATAGGCAGATATTCTAATGGAACGGTGTCTGCCTACAAATTCAGCGGTGTAGACACCTCGACCGCCACATGCTACGCCGCGACGTGCTGGACGATACAGGATGGCACGGGCGGCTCCGCAAATTGGACCGCGGGTATCTTCACCGCCGGGACCAGCAGGTATATGAACCCCGCGCTGATCGATCTAAACGGCGACGGCAAACTAGATCTTTTGATCGGCCTTAAGGACGGCGCTTTGTCGGCGCTTCAAAATACTTGTAGTACCTGCACCAGTGGCCCCACCTGGAGCGCTGGACCGACGCCTTGGGCAGTGTCGGGATTAGGCGTCAATAGGATTGTTTACCCGAGTCTAAAAGATCTCAACGGCGATGGCAGGATGGATCTTTTGATTGGATTAGGTAATGTCGGTACCTATAAACCCTATATCAACGTTCCGCCGTATCAGAGTTCAGGTTCCTATTATTCGGCGGTGCAGGATGCTGGAGTGCACGGCGGCTACACGACGCTGTCCTATAACAGCGTGATCCTGACCAATTCCACGCTGACCGTGGATGTCCGCGCAGGTGACGTCTCCACACCGGACGGTACCTGGACAGCATGGCTCACCGGCATTACCAATGGTAGCGATATCTCCGCGTTGGGAACTAACCGCTATGTGCAATACCGCGTCAATCTGGGCACGACGTCGGCAGCGAATGGATTGGTGACGCCGGAGCTGGATAATATCGAAGCCTTGACCGATCCATCCCCGGGCCCGTCCCAGGCGATTTCTATCACGGTGGGTGAGAATGGTTCCGGCGGCGGTGCGCTGAGCACTGTGGATCTACTGATGCTGGGGCTGTTCGTCCTGTATGTCCACGGTACGCGTCGCCGTTGTCGCGCCGACATCCGTTGCTAAACAAGCGACCTTGAGCATTTTGTCATTCCGGGCGGAACGTAGCTGAGGCTCGGAATCCAGTGGTTATATAGTTAGTGAATTTCTGGATTCCGGCTTCCTCCGGAATGACATCTCCTTGCATAAATCTCCCATGATTCAGGCACTTGCTCCCTTCAGGATATTTATACCTATCAGCGTGTAGGGCGGATGCCTATGGCGATTCGCCGTAGGGATGTTCGGTGCAGCCGCTGCGCTTTGAACCCTATGAGGTGCTTGCCGAAAGAGTTCTTAGGGAGTTCCAGGTTGCCGCCGATAGCCCGGCTTAGGCCCTGCTTGGATAGCGACGCATCCCGCCCACAAGTACTACCGAGAAGAGGGCCAGCAGCCCGTAAGGGCCGACAACGCCGCCGCCCCCGCCGCCCCCGGATGAGCTGCCGCCGGGGACATTGATGGGTGGTGTTTGCGTGGTCTGGCCCGCAGTGCTGACCCAGGTGGCGGTGTCGTTGGTGCTGTCGGTGTCCTTTTCGTTGGAAAAGACCACGGCGGAGGCGGTTACCTCGTTGGTCGCGGTCAACTGACCGCTGAAGCTAAGCGTGGTGGTGTTGCCCGGGGCCATGCTTCCCAGGTTACAGGTAAAGTGCTCCTGGGCATCCGCCGTGCACAGGGAGTTATTATCATAAGAGAGGGTGGTGTTGTTCAGTGGCGTGGTCGTACCGGCTGCTGAAAGTCCCAGGGTTAGTATTACGCCGGTGGCCGTGTCCGGACCGTGGTTGGTGACCGCCACCGTGTAGGTCATGGTCTCCAAGG
>CAYXAX010000232.1:0-3926 GCA_964463055.1 uncultured Gammaproteobacteria bacterium
CGACCTGCGACCTGCGACCTGCGACCTGCGACCTGCGACCTGCGACCTGCGATCACGCCGGTTGGATGACCAGATGGCGCAGAGGTTCGCTGCCATGGCTCTCCGCCACCAGTTGGTGGCGGATTATCATGCGGTGCTGCAGCCGGCGCACGGCGGCGCTGCGCGGTGACAGCGCCACGGCGACGCCCTCGTCCATGACCCGCTGGATGGCCTGCTCGGCCTCTTTCACGGCCTCCTCGGTTTCACCATCGTCGTCGGGGCCGGGCAGGATGTTGAGGATATTCAGCAGCACGCGGCGGATCTGGGCCGTTGAGTTTTTCCTCACCACATGCAGAGGCAGTCCGGTGGCCTTGATGATGCGTTGCAGGCGGGCATCGTCGGCCCGTGCGCGCAGTGTGATGATCAGATGGGCCTGCTCCGGGCGGCCCACAGTGGCGGCTTCCAGGTGTTGGCTGCGTATGACCCGATCCACGATATCGCGACTCATGGCGTAGGGGTAGATGCGCGCAGGCCGCGGCTGCGACATGGGCGGCTGGGGCTTGGCGGTATCCGCGCTGTCCGGCGCCTGATGTCGGTATGGCGTCTTTTCCCCGTGACCGAGGTCGGCGCGTCGCAATCCGCCTGCATCGAAGTCCTGCAGCAGCAGGTCCACGGCCCGCGCCGTGTCGTGATAGACGATGACCTCATGGCGGCCCTTGAGCTCAACGACGGCATCGAAGGTGGGCGGCGCCTTGCGCTCCCGGACGGTCTTTTGCGAGTCGCGCAGGCGCGCCTCATCGTCTCCGAGGGTAACGGCATGGATGCCGCCCACCAGGTCATTGAGGCTTGGGTTCTGTACCAGGTTGCGCAGCGACTCCCCGTGTGCGGTGCCGATGAGCTGTACGCCGCGTTCGGCGATGGTGCGCGCCGCGAGGGTCTCCGCGGCGGTGCCGATCTCGTCGATGATAATGACCTCGGGCATGTGATTTTCCACCGCCTCGATCATCACGGCGTGCTGCAGATCCGGGTGGGGCACCTGCATGCGGCGGGCGGTGCCGATGGCGGGATGGGGGATGTCACCGTCGCCGGCGATCTCGTTGGACGTATCCACGATGACAACGCGTTTGCCCAGTTCATCGGCAAGGATGCGGGCGATTTCGCGCAGGCGCGTGGTCTTGCCGATGCCGGGGCGTCCCAGCAGCAGGGTGTTGGCGCCGGCTTCCACCAGATCGCGCAGAAGATCGATTGTCCCGGTGACGGAACGGCCAATGCGCATGGTCAAACCGATGATCTGATTGCGCCGGTTGCGCAGCGCCGAGATGCGGTGCAGCGTGCCCTCGATACCGGCGCGGTTGTCGGCATTGAATTCACCGACGTTGGATACCACCGCCTGCAGGTCCGCCGCGCTAACAGGCACCGCGGAGAGCGTCACGCAGCGGCCCGGAAAACACGCCAGCGGTGGACGTCCCAGGTCCATGATGACCTCCAGCAGTTCATCCAATGAGTGAGACTGCAGTGCCAGGCGCAGGGGAGCGGGCAGTGCCGCCAGAAATGGCGCCATATCCTCGGTGATTGCGGCGCCGTGTACTGTATGGGCAGGCGGTGTGGGCAATATGTTCATGGCGGACATGGCAAATAGGGGATGGCGACTTGGCTTCCACGGTGGGCGTCACCCGGCTGTCATCTGGTCTGATTATAATGAATAAGATAATCGCTGTGTCAGGCGCGATGACCTCGCTTTGAGCTTGCCGTAAGTACGCCAGCACCGCCGGCTGATATCCGGCGGCGGCGTTCGACAGATTGCGGAATGACAATCAATGTCAATTGGAAACGCCCCCCGCCCCGGCGGCCATAACTGGTATAATTTATGCTGTAAATACCGCTGAAGGCTGTTTCCCGGCGCGAGGCGGGCGGTTATGGTGCATCCAGGCCGTGCCCCGCTGAGCCGTACACCGGTAATGCGTCTTTGCGGTGCATGGCGGAGATGGCCTGCGGACGGCAGTTAATGTGATTTTAAGGAACTAAAATATGAAGTTGTTATCTTAAAATTATTGTAATGCTGCCGAAACCGTAGATAGGGTGAAATACATCGGATGTATGTTGTAATGAATCGCGTATCTGTTGCTCCGGGCTGGGAGCAAGCCTTCGAAGAACGGTTCCAACAACGGGCCGGCCAGGTGGAAAGGAATCCGGGATTTGTCCGCATGGATGTCCTGAAGCCAGAGACCCCCGATGCGCCCTATGTGGTGAGTACAGTTTGGGAGAGCGAGGACGCCTTCCAGGCCTGGGTCGGCAGTGAGGATTTCAAGTCAGCGCATGCCAACCCCCTGCCCCGCGACGCATATCGTGGCGAAGGTAAGATGGAAAGGTTTGAAATCGTGATTACGGCGCATGCCGCATCGAACTGATGCGCTTGACCGGCAGCAGCGACCGGGCGCCTACGAAAAGATTGCAAAGCGGGCAATTACACAAGCAATAGCGGCTGGTAAAGCCAACGAGAGATACTGCACCGGTACATACCCGCCGGCTGTAACGGTTGGCGCCGGTGGAGTAGAAATGTATGAATATGCAAGATGAGTGTGCTGACGTTGCTATGACGGCGGACCCGGACTACATCGTAATCAAGGGCTTTACTCAGGAGGGCAGGAAGTTTCGCCCCAGCGACTGGGCGGAGCGTCTCGCCACGGCTGTCGGCCAGTTCGGCGCCGACAGGCGCGTGCGCTTTCATCCGCACGTACGAATCGCGACGGTGGATGGGGAGAAATGCCTCATCGTCGATCTGGTGCTTGAGGAAGAGGATGCGTTATTGTTTGACTTCCTGATGCACTTTGCTCAGGACAACCATTTGCAGACGGAACCGGAAGTGGCCTACGACCAGGAAGGTAAAATCCACCTGCACGTCAGCTGACCCACCCGCTGTGGCCGCGGTATGCGGCGCGCTTTAATGGCCGGGCTCCGGCCAGTTCTTGATGTAACTCTTCAGTATGCGGTTTTCGAAGCGCGTCTCCGTCAGCAGGGCATTGACGATGTCCGCGATGGAGATGATCCCCGCCAGGGCGCCGTTGTTCATGACGGGCAAATGGCGGATGCGGTGACCGGTGTCGTTATGGAACAGCAACTCCATGACCTGATCCAGACTGTCCTCCGCCTGGCACATGACCAGGTCGGTGGCCATCTCGCTGCGCACCACCACGGTGGCGAATTGCGCATTGTACTTATGCACGATGCGCATCACATCGCGTTCCGTGATGATGCCTCTCATGCTGTTGTCTTCCATGACCACCAGCGCCCCGATATTGTGCTTCATCATGGTTTCCACTGCCTGGGCCATGGTCTGGTCCGGGGCGATGCTGTAATAAGAAGGCGATCTGTCTTTGAGCAGATGTAGTGCTTTCATCGGTCTCCCCAGTGTCTGGTCCCGGGCACGGACGTCGGGCCTGCGTTGACCTGCCGGCCGTCCCTGATCACAATGGTGTCGACGCGTCTTGGCGGACGCCGAAACATGTTTATCATGGATTGCATGACCGATATGGTAAGCCTGTAGGCGGGTGAGTTCAATGAAAACGCAATCAGTTGCCAGGTCTTTGAGCGATTTCGGGTTCCGCGCCGCTGTTTTGGGGTGTTATACGACAAATCGGATTATCAGGATTTACTGGCGCGGCTGGAAAAAACATGCACGCCGCGTGCGTTAGTGAGCGCCTGCCGGAGGCGTTTCTGCGCGATGGTGAAAAGGGGTAAATTCAATGTTCCAGTGGACCGCGCGGCTGTCTACGATGAGTGGCATCGACGCGGCAACTCCTGCGGTTTGTTTGTCGACCCGCCGAGCCGGCAGTGGAATGACTTTGTCCATGACACTAACGATAAATATGTCGTCACCAGGGTGACGAGTCGCAGGTCTCAGGTCACAAGTCGGGGAAAAACCTATTTAAATATGGGGAAGATAGCTT
>CAYXAX010000233.1:0-3902 GCA_964463055.1 uncultured Gammaproteobacteria bacterium
GGTGGGAGAGCGAGGCCAGTTTTTCGATCGTTTGAGGGAAGAGCGAAGCGAAGGGCGGAGCCGTCGCTATTTGAAAAAAAAGGATCGGAATAATGGACCGCTCTCCCATCGGCGCAGTAGATCGGTCCTAAGTCCGACAGGCGCCTAGATCGTCAGATGCGGCACATCCCCTGCGTGTTTGACGGCCCACCGCAAGCGTGCCGCCAACCCCGCCAGCAGTAACAGTATGAAGACATAGCCGACGCCACCCCCACCGCCGCTGCTGAAACTTGAACTCTGCGCCGTCGTCGATTGGCTGTTATCCAAATTGGCGGTCGCCGGCGATGTATCAGACGCGCTGGAGGGCGCCGCCGCCGGGAGTACTCCGCCCGCGGCTGCCGGGCAAATATTGACGCTCGGGTTGTTGATATTGACTGTCGCCGAAGAAGCGATGCTACTGGTCAGTGCAAGCGGTTTGTATACGGAAGTTGCCGAATGGGCAGAGCCATTAATGATGACCGCGGTAATATCATAGTCCGAGGTCGGGATTTGCGAAGGTACTGTAAAGCTGGGTTGTAAGGGCACCGTAAAATCAAGAGCTGATGACACGGCAGCGGGAATGACCCTGAGTCCGGACTTGCCCTGGGCAATGTAGACATCATTTCCTGACACCGTCAGTCCCTGGGGATACCCTTGGGTACCGTACTGACCCACAAGCACCGGCGCGGTCGGCGTGGAGATGTCCACCACCGCAACCCCGGCCGCTTCCGTCACATAGGCGAATCCATTGGATACCCGCACATCCAGCGCGGCACTGGGCGTGGCCAGCGTCGCCACGATGGTGGGTGCATAGGGCGCGCTGATATCCATCACCTCCAGCCCTGCATAGGCGTCGGCCACATAGGCGTAACCGCCGGCCACATCGATGCCCCCGGCGCTGCCCGGTGTATCCACCACGTTTCGTATAACCGGTGAAAGAGGGTTTGTCACATCCACGGGCATGACACCGGCCGTGCCTTCGGTGACGTAGGCGTAATTATTGACCACCCGCACCGCGATGGCCGAGCGTGCGGTCGCCGCTGAAGCCTTGATGGAGGGCGCGGAGGGCGTGGAAACATCGATGATCTGCAGGCCTCCCTGCATGTCCGCCACATAGGCGTAATTGCCCACCACCTGAACGCCGCGCGCGGCGCCCGGGGTATCGATGGAATAGGCCGTGGGGCAGGCGGCGGTGACATTGCTGATGTCCATGATCTGCAGCCCGCTGTAGCGATCGGCCACATAGGCGTAATTGCCCGAGACGGCAACGCCCGAGGCGAAGTCGGGGGTATCCACCGTCGCCACACGGGTAGGCGTGCTGGGGTCGGTGATATTCACTACCTGCAGTCCGCTGGCGCCGTCCGCCACATAAGCAAATGTACCGGCGACATCGACACCCATGGCATCGCCGCTAGTGTCCACGGCGCCGATGGTCGGCGCGGATGGATTGGAGATATCGACGATCTGTACGCCATAGAAGCCCACGGCCACGTAGGCATAGCCAGCGGAGACGGTGACGTTCTCGGTTACCCACGGCATAGCCACGCTGGACTCGGCATACGGAGAAGTCGGCGTGCCGATGTTAATGACCTGCAGGCCGCCCACGTTATCCGCCACGTAAGCCTCTGCGCCAGACACGCCGACACCCCGCGCCAGACTTGGGGTATCCACGGCGGCGACGATGGTCGGGGCCGTGCTGTCAGAGACATCCATGACCTGCAGCCCGGCCGCGCCGTCAGCGACATAGGCGTAACTGCCGGACACAGCGATATGCCAGGCATAGTCAGGCGTTGAGGACACTCCGAGCAGAAAGGGATTGGCTGGATTGGTAACGTCCACGACCTGGACACCGCCTGATCCCTCCGTCACATAGGCAACCGAACCCGACAGGGCAACCCCCTGCGCCGCGTCCCGGGTGGAGAATGTGCCGATCTTGGCAGGTGAAGCGGGGTTGGTGACGATATCAAAAACCACCAAACCCGCGCTGCCCGCCGCTACATAGAGATATTTGCCGTCGCCACTGACCACAAGGTCATTGGCCGAGGCCGTGGCTCTTGCTGCGTCCATAATCTTCACGGCCGTGCCCACCCCTACGGGCGCGGATGGGGTGGACGCATCCAGCACTGCGATACCACCGGTGCCGGTCGCCACGTAGGCATAATTACCGTTCACCACCACGGCAACCGGCGTACCGCCCGTGGCCAATGTGGCGCTCGACGCCGGGGCGGTCTTGTCGGTGATATTGACAATCTGGATTCCGTTTTGGCTGTCCGCCACATAGGCATAGGAGCCATTGATGGCGACACTCAATGCCTTTTCAGTACCGATGGGACTGACGGCCGCGCCGCCGGCGATGTGAGGTCCGCCACCCCACATCACCACATGATCGATATTCGCCGGCGGCGTGGTGATGGACACTGTGTCGCCCGGCACGACGGGGACCGGGGTCGTGGGAGGCGTCCCCCAATCGAAGCTCACGCTGGCGGCAAATGCCGCGGGCGCAATCCACGCGGACAGGAACAGCGGCACAATGACCGACCATGGGGATGATAGCGCCGGGCATCGGCGCATGGCCGCCAACGAGACGCGATGCGATCGCGTCGCGGGCACATGAGACCGTGCGTCGCGGTATGCAATACGTGCGGATGTGGATGACCGACTCACGTCCCCCCCTTGAAACCCCGCTGCCATCACTGTGTTTCCCTGCCGGGAAACGCCCGCCCAAAACCCGCTGACGAATTCGCTTATAGACGTGCTGCGCTGTTTCTGATCGTCAACCGATAGTGGACTGTATTCTCTTATAAACCGGTTTGTTTTCCTGATGCATTTTTAGTTAATCGCGCCATGCAGTCAACCATTACGATTCATTTCTACCGAGGCTTGCGACTGCAACGGTATGCATACCATGCGATATGCGCCCTCGAACGAGGCCCTAGACCTCGGAGGGCTTTTTATCCGCGGGTTTCTTGTCACCCCCGGAATCGCTGGCGGTTTTCTCTTCCGTCTTGGTCTTCTCTTCTGTCTTGGTCTTGTCGTCAGCCTTGGGGGCGTCCTTCTTCTTATTGTCGCGGAAGTCGGTGACATACCACCCCGTGCCCTTGAGCTGAAAAGCGGACGCCGAGATCAGCTTGGTGAGGGCATGCGCCCCGCACGCGGGACACTCCTGCAGAGGCGGATCGGAAAACTTCTGGATGGTCTCCAGCTGATGACCACACTTGTCACACTTGTACTCATATATGGGCATAACCCGCCTCTCTTGAATATTTATTATATTAATCAAATACTTTCTGATACAATACTGACCTCGCCGTAGTGCCGGGTACGGGCCACCATTACAATGGTGTCACAGATTCGATTTTCAAGCATCGTGCCATTTTTCGTTGACACTTTACCGGCATATAAGCAATCCATGACGTATACGAGGTCCACGCATCCGGCCGTGACCAACATGAACAGAGCGCCGAACCGGTTCATAGCCGTACCATGACGCCGCCCAACCCTTCGCCCGCCGGTCGCCAGGGAGAATGGCGCGCGGTATTCAAGCTGCTCCCGTATCTGTGGGAATACCGGGGCCGGGTGTTGTTCGCCCTCGGCCTGCTGGTCATGGCCAAGGTCGCCAACGTGTCGGTACCGCTGGTGCTCAAGCACATCATCGACGCCCTGGACATCAGCCACAACGCCGTGCTGGTGCTGCCGTTGTTCCTGCTCCTGGCCTACGGCCTGCTGCGCCTCAGTACCTCCCTGTTCAGCGAGGCGCGCGATGCCGTGTTCGCCAAGGTCACCCAGCAGACCATCCGCCGCGTCGCCCTGGAGGTCTTCAGACACCTGCACTCACTGGCACTGCGCTTTCATCTGGACCGCCAGACCGGCGGCGTGTCCCGCGA
>CAYXAX010000234.1:0-3881 GCA_964463055.1 uncultured Gammaproteobacteria bacterium
GAAAGAAGAGCGGCATCGCTTGACGAGTGGTGATTGATTCCTTCCCCCTGGGAGAGAGAAGGTGAGGATGAGGGGGCTCAATAGAGATTTTTCTTTTGACCTGGGACTTGCGACCTGATACCTGCGACCACCAATTGCCGGCAGAGGAAATTAAGCCCGGCAGCGCCGCCGCAGCACCAACAGCCATCCCAATCCAAGCAAACCCGTAATCCCCAGCGCACCGCCGCCGCCCTGCCCGGCACCCGCCGGGCCGTCGGACGAGGCCTGGGACGTGGTGGAGCCGACCACCGCCGCGGTGACGGCCACACCCATCGGGTCGTGAATGACGCCCACCGTCCCATCGAGATCAAATTCATCATTGTCCCTCAGGGTCATGGTAACGGTGTTGTGTTCGGTATCGATCACCGCGTCGGCAACGCTCTGCCACAGGCCGTTCACATCCTGTTTGCGCACCTCGGCCCCGGCAGGCAGCATCACGCCGGCGGGCAGCGTCACGGTCACCGTGACTTTGGGTAATGAGGTAATCACATCGTAGTTCAGCAAACCCAGGGGATACTCATAACCGCTGTCGTCGGCGGCCGCCGTCAGCTTATCGAATAGCGGGATACCGGTCGCGCCGTTGACCGTAGCGCGCAGCCGCGCACCTGCACTTGCCGATATCGATACGGTCTGACCGGACAGTGCGTCCAGATTCAACCGCGCGGCGGACGCGGGTGTCACCACAAATGACATCCGAGCGGGGTCCGTTGCCGCCGCGCCCGCCTCCAGGGCATCGATGATGCCGTCGCCGTCGCTGTCCGTGGGATGCGCCGGGTCACCCACTTCATAGACGTCGGCGATGCCATCGCCATCGCTGTCGCCGTTGGCCGCATCGGGGTCCAGTCCCAGATGCGATGCCTGGCTGTCGCTGAGCCCGTCGCCATTGGTATCGACCACGCCGACAGTATTCACCGTCACCGGCATGAGCATGGCATCGGTGTTGCCACCTGCGTTGTGCACCGTCACCGCCAGCAGTTCGGTGCCTGGGGCGGAGGCGGTATAAGTCAGCACATTACCGCTGAACGACGCCACCCCCAACATGGACGGCGCCACGCTGTATACGGAAGCGCCGCTGCCCGCCGCGGCGCCGGCGATGTCGAAGGGCACCTGCGCGGTGCTGCCGCTGTCCAGCACCAGGCCGTTGACGCCGTTGCTGGTAAGGGCGGGATTGTCGCCGCTGCCGTCGAAGTTGATGGCCACGGTGGCGATATTTGAAAATGCAGTGCCGTCGCTCACCTCATAGGTGAAGCTGTCGCTGCCGGTGACAGCGTGACTGACCATGTAGATGAAGTGACCGGCGTTATCGGTGAGGGTCACCTGACCATCACTCGGTGGGGTGACGATGGAATACACCAGTGCATCACCATCCACGTCCGCCGCCACCAGGCGGGCGCTGATGGGTGTGGTGAGGTGCATGGAGAGAGTGGCGCCGGTGGCCACCGGCGGGTCGTTCACCGGCCGGATGGTAACCGCGATGGTGGCGGTATTGGAATCGGCGCTGCCGTTGTTCACCTTGAAGGTGAAGGCGTCCTGTCCGTTGAAGTTGGCGTTGGGCGTATAGGTAAACTGGCCGCTCGCGGCGTCGGTGATCTGCGCGCTGCCCTGCTCGCCGTTGGCAACAAGGGTATAGGTCAGCGGGTTGCCATGCACGTCCGTGGCCGACAGGTTGCCCACGTAAACGGTGTCCTCGTCCAGGCTGATGGTGCCGATGTTGGCCACCGGCGCGCCGTCGCTGCCCGCCACGGTAATATTGACGGTATCGCTGGCGCTCATCCCCACGTCATTGGTGACGGTCAGGCGGAAGGTCAGTATGTCCGAGCCGCCGGGGGCGATAAACGACGGCGTGGCGGTATCGGCATTGTTCAACACCACCGCTGTGCCGCCTATCTGTGACCACGCAAACGAGACGATGCGCCCCGCCGGGGCGCTGCTGAGCGTGCCGTTCAGGCTCACCGGCGTGCCGCCGCCCACGGCCGCGTCGGGCCCGGCGTCCGCCGCCGGGGCGGTGCTCACGGCGCGCACCGCATCGGCCGTGTCCAGCAGCCCGGCGCCGCAGGTGTCCGTGGTGCAGTCGTTGCCGGTGCCGACGGGAAAGGCGCGCGCCGTGCCCAGCAGCTTGGCCACCACCGTGGCGCGGGACAGCAGGGTGTGGGTCGCGGTGTAGTTGGCAGAGAGCATCAGGGAAATGGCGCCCGACACGTGGGCGGTGGCCATGCTGGTGCCGATGAAAAATCCATAGCTGTTGTCGTACAACGGCGCGTGGGTGCCGTGATCCAGGGTGGAGTAGATGCCGCTGCTGCCGCCGCCGGGGGCGGTGATGTCCACGATGGAACCGGAGTTGCTGTACGAACCCCGCCCGCCGTCGCGGTCGGCGGCCGCCACGGTGATGACGCCGCTGCAGTTGCCGGGATGATAGTTGGCGGCGTCGGCATTGCCGTTGCCGGCGGCGATGACCACGATGCTGCCGGCGGCATTGGCGGCGTCGATGGCCTGCTGTTCGTCCTGGCCGCATGCCCCCGCGCCGCTGAGGCTGAGGTTGATCACCTGGGCCGGATGGGGATTGTCGGGCACGCCGCTCACCGACAGGCCCGCGGCCCAGCGGATGGCGTCGGCGATATCCGAGGAATAGCCGCCGCACTTGCCCAATACCCGCAGCGGCAGCAGCTTGGACTTCCAATTGATGCCCGCCACGCCGGTGTTGTTATTGGCCGCCGCCGCCAGGGTCCCGGCCACGTGGGTGCCGTGCCAGGTGCTGTTGGCGGCGGCGCAGCCGGAATAGTAGCCCCCGGTGGCATCGGTCCCGGCGCTCTCCTCGGCGGTAATCCAGTCGCCGGGGTCCGAGGGGTCGGCATCGCGGCCGTCGCCGTCGTTGGCGGTGCGCGGGTCGGAGATAAAATCGTAGCCGGGCAGCATACGGCCGGCGAGGTCCGTGTGGGGCAGGATGCCGGTGTCGACCACCGCCACCACGATGGCGCTATCGCCGGTGGTAATGTCCCACGCACCGGGCAGGTCTGCCCCGCCGGGTTCGCCGTCAGCGGGTCCCTTGAAGTCCCATTGATAGCTATAATACGGGTCGTTGGGTATGGCGCTGGGGTACACCATGCGGTCCGGCTCGGCGTATTCCACCGCCGGGTTGGCGCGCAGGCGCGCGGCGATGTCCTCCACTTCGGACTCGGTCATGCGGCCGGGCAACGCCAAGACCTGGCGGCCGCCGGTTGCGGTCTCCACGGGGCGCAGCTCGATACCGGCGGTGACGCTCAGGTCCGGGGCCGTATTGACGCTGATGCCCTGAACGCCGGCGGTGGCCGCAGTAGGTTTGAGTTTTACGATGAGGCGGTCGGTATAGTGAAGGGCCTGGAGCGGCGGCTGCGCCGCGCCGGTACTGGGACTGCCGAGAAAAACGGCCAGCAGAGTGTATAAGCCGAGGCTTAAAACCATGCTGTGCCGTAAATGAAACCGAGGGTGTGCCTCCGATGAAGTAACCACGCCTGAATTCCTTGTCTGCATGACAAAAAAACAGGCGTCCCTGCCCGAGTGGTCCGTGACAAAACTGTCTGACCGGTTTATCGACCGGGAGCGGCAAACCTTTGGCTATTTTTTTCAAGCAGGACTGACACTTATTAGTCGTTATCAGAGCGGGCATGGGGCATATCAGCAGCCGACTCTGCAATCAGACAGGCAAACGCGGTATAGTGGCCACCCCGGTTTGAGCGACACAGCAACGCAAAGGGATTCACATGAAGGTTTTGGTCATCGGCGGCGGCGGGCGTGAACACGCCCTGGCGTGGCGACTGGCGCAGTCACCGCGGGTCAGCCGCGTCTACGTGGCGCCGGGCAACGCT
>CAYXAX010000235.1:0-3866 GCA_964463055.1 uncultured Gammaproteobacteria bacterium
GGACGACATGTCCGCCACCAGCGGCACATCGCCGGTCTCCGGCGCCCAGTGAAATTCCAGCCCGCCGATGGTCTCATTGGGGGTGTAATGGACATAGGCCGCGTCCTTGTCCAGGCGCCACGTATCGGGCGACGGGATGTAATAGAAGTTGCGATCCTCCGAGGAACACGCGACATTGACGGTGCAAAAACGCTTCGCCTCGGCAATGGCCTTCTTCGACCACAGGCCGGTATACAGATAGTCCGCCTTGGTCTTGCCCCGCAGCAGGTTGATGGGCACCATGGCGAACTGACTGGAGGCCCCGCCCTGCAGATACAGTACCTTGTAGTTGGCCGGGATGGCCAGCAACTCGCGCAGATCTTTGTCGCACTGCTCGGCCAGGGCGACGAACTCCTTGCCGCGGTGACTGACCTCCATCACTGACGAGCCGCTGCCGCGCCAGTCCAGCATTTCTTCCCTGGCGCGTTGCAGTACTTCCTCGGGCAGCATCGCCGGACCGGGACTGAAGTTGTATACGCGGGACATATCGATTACCTCTGGTTCAATTAAAAAATCAAATTCTGTACTAAAAAAGCATAACGAGTATCAGGCCAGCTTAAGTGTTTCGAGTTCCGGGTTCACCCTCTCCCTCCCAGGGAGAGGGCCGGGGTGAGGGGGAGTCATTAGAAACTTGCAATCAATCTCTTGATCGCCCTCACTCTAAGCCTCCCATAGGGAGGGGGGCTGACGGCCGGTCGTTTCGGTAGCAGAAATATATTACTCCGCTCCTTACTCGAAGTATTCCCTGACTTGTGACCTGAGACCTGCGACTATCTTAACGCGCCAAACCGCTCCCACCACTCGAAACCCGAGACTCGGAACACGAAACGATTTTTACTCCGTATCCGACTCGCCGCCCTCATCGATGTCCGTCTCGGCGTCGCCGTCATCGTCCGCCGCGGCATCGCCCAGGCTCTGAAGCTTTTCCACACCCGCCAGGCGCTGGCCTTCATCCAGGGCGATCAGCTTGACGCCCTGGGTATTGCGGCCCATGGAGGAGATGCCCTCCACCGGTGTGCGCACCAGGGTGCCGCTGTCGGTAATGAGCATGATCTCATCGTCGTTGGCGGTCAGGGTGGCGCCGATAACATCGCCGTTGCGGTCGCTGGTCTTGATGGAGATCACGCCCTTGCCGCCGCGGCCCTGCAAGGGGTATTCGCTTACCGGAGTGCGCTTGCCGAACCCCTTCTCGGTGGCGGTCAGTACGTCACCTTCGTCACAGATAATCAAGGAGATCACCTGCTCCCCCGGGGTCAATTGTATGCCGCGCACGCCGCGGGCGTTGCGGCCCATGGCGCGCACTTCGCTTTCGTTGAAGCGGATGGACTTGCCGCCGCTGCTGAACAGCATCACGTCCTGGGAGCCGTCGGTCACCGCCACGCCGATGAGGTATTCATCCTGCTGCAGCTCGATGGCGATCAGGCCGCTGGAGCGCTGGCGGGAGAAGGCCGGCAGCGGCGTCTTCTTCACAACCGCCTGATTGGTGGCCATGAAAATGAATTTGCCGTCTTCGTATTCACGGATGGGCAGGATGGTATTGATGCGCTCCCCCTCCGCCAGGGGCAGCAGGTTGAGGATCGGGCGTCCGCGGGAGATGCGGCTGCCCTGGGGCAGGTCGTAGGCCTTGAGCCAGTACACCTTGCCGTGACTGGAAAAGCACAGAATGGTGTCGTGGGTGCTGGCGACGAACAAGCGGTCGATGAAGTCCTCTTCCTTCACCGTGGCGGCGGCCTTGCCGCGTCCGCCGCGGCGCTGAGCCCGGTACATGGTCAGCGGCTGGGTCTTGACGTAGCCGCTGTGCGAGAAGGTGACCACCACCTCTTCCTCGGTGATGAGGTCCTCCGGATTCAACTCCTGCAGGTCGGCCACGATCTCCGTACGGCGCGCATCGCCGAACTGTTCGCGCACTTGGAGCAGCTCCTCACGGATGACGCCCATGAGCATCTCCGGGCTGGACAGCACATGAAGTAATTCCTCAATTTTACCTATCAATTCTTTGTATTCATTTGTTATTTTATCCTGCTCCAGACCCGTCAAGCGGTGCAGGCGCAGGTCCAGAATGGCCTGGGCCTGGACCTCGGACAGATGATAGCCGTCGTCCTTGAGCCCCAGCTCCGGCGCCAGACCGTCGGGCCGCGACACCGTGGCGCCGGCGCGCTTGAGCATGTCCACCACCACGCCGGGTAGCCACACTTGACTCACCAGTGCCGCCTTGGCCTCGGCGGGACTGGCCGCGGCCTTGATCAGGGCGATGATGGGATCGATGTTGGCCAGGGCCACCGCCAGGCCTTCCAGGATATGGGCCCGCTCACGGGATTTGCGCAGGTCGAACAGGGTACGGCGGGTCACCACTTCGCGGCGGTGACGGATGAACGCTTCGATGATGTCCTTGAGGTTCAGCAGCCGCGGCTGGCCGTCCATCAGGGCCACCATGTTGATGCCGAAGACGCTCTGCAGCTGGGTATGCTGATAGAGGTTGTTCAACACCACCTCGGGGACCTCGCCGCGGCGCAGCTCGATGACCACGCGCATGCCGCTCTTGTCGGACTCGTCGCGCAGCTCGGTGATGCCTTCCACGCGCTTTTCCCTGACCAGGTCGGCGATCTTCTCCAGCAGCGCCGCCTTGTTCACCTGATAGGGAATCTCGGTGACGATGATGGCCTGGCGGTCCGGCTGCGAACGGTGGGCCTCGAAGTGGGTGCGGGCGCGGACATACACCCGGCCGCGCCCGGTCTCGTAGGCCTCGCGTATGCCCTTGGAGCCGTTGATGATGGCGGCGGTGGGGAAATCGGGCCCCGGGACGTATTTCATCAAACCGGCGATGTCGATACTCGGGTCATCGATCATGGCCACGCAGGCATTGATGATCTCGGTCAGGTTGTGGGGCGGGATATTGGTGGCCAGCCCCACGGCGATACCGGCGGCGCCGTTGACCAGCAGATTGGGAAAGCGCGCCGGGAATACCGCCGGCTCGCGTTCGGTCTCGTCGTAATTGGGAATGAAATCGACGGTATCCTTGTCGATGTCCGCGAGCAGCTCATGGGTGATGCGGGACATGCGCACTTCGGTGTAACGCATGGCGGCCGGGGCATCGCCGTCGATGGAGCCGAAGTTGCCCTGGCCGTCCACCAGCATGTAGCGCAGGGAAAACGGCTGGGCCATGCGCACGATGGCATCGTACACGGCGCTGTCGCCGTGGGGGTGATATTTACCGATGACGTCACCGACCACGCGGGCGGACTTTTTATAGGGTCTGTTCCACTCCAGTCCGAGCTCGCTCATGGCGAACAGCACGCGGCGGTGGACCGGCTTGAGACCGTCACGCACGTCGGGCAGGGCGCGCCCGATGATTACGCTCATGGCGTAATCCATATAGGACTGCTTCATCTCCTCCTCGATATTGACCGGGAGGACTTCTTTAGCAAAAGTAGACATGAAACCGAGTCGTTCGCGTCAGTCCGGGTGTATTAATCGTCGGGATGAATATACGTGCGGGATGCGCAGCGGCCGCTACGACGGACATCCCTCCTTGCCAGCCGCCATGGCCCGTATTCAGCAATCATCGCTCTCATAAACTGCCAAATAATACCATAGATATGCCCCGGCTTTCACCAGAACAGGCGGTGTTTGTGCCAGCGGTGAGTCCGATACGTACGATAAGCAGATTCGAGTTATGGAAGCGGCCTGACGGCCGCGGGAAACTTATCCCCCTCATCCTAACCTTCTCCCTGGGAGGGAGAAGGGATCAAACCCGTGTATCGACTGACACTGCTCATCTTCTCCCCCGCACCCTTCGCTTCGCTCTACCCTCCCAGGGACAGTGCCGG
>CAYXAX010000236.1:0-3803 GCA_964463055.1 uncultured Gammaproteobacteria bacterium
TCAGCAGGCCCTGCTGAAACTGATCGAGGGTACCATTGCGTCGGTGCCGCCCCAGGGCGGGCGCAAGCACCCGCAGCAGGAGTTCCTCCAGGTCGACACGTCAAAGATCCTGTTCATCTGCGGCGGTGCCTTCGCCGGACTGGACAAGATCATCCGCAACCGCTCCGAAAAGGGCGGCATCGGTTTCGCTGCAGAAGTGAAGACCAAGGACGATAAGAAGGGAGCGAGCGAGATACTTCACTCGGTGGAGCCCGAGGACCTGATCGGTTACGGTCTGATCCCGGAGTTCGTGGGGCGTCTGCCGGTAGTGGCGACGCTGGATGAGTTGGACGAGGAATCGTTGATGCGCATCCTGATGGAGCCCAAGAACGCCCTGACCAAGCAGTACATGAAGCTGTTCGAGATGGAAGGCTGCGAGTTGGAGTTCCGCGAGGACGCCCTCAGGGCGGTGGCCAGAAAGGCCATGGAGCGCAAGACCGGCGCGCGCGGGCTGCGCTCCATCCTGGAGCAGATGTTGCTGGACACCATGTACAACCTGCCGTCCATGGAGTCCGTGACCAAGGTCGTGGTTGATGAAAGCGTCATTAACGGCGAGTCCGAGCCGCTATTGTTATACGAGGGACGTGATCAACCGCTGCTTGCCCGCAAAGAGTAAGTTGTCGACGACGCGGCGCGCAACGTTCCTTTTTCGTGACATGGGGTGCGCCCCTGCCGGGGTGTTGTATTAACGCAGGACGTGATTAATCAATCACAAGAGGATGTATTCTATGGCCCATCCCGAAAAGGTAATCGATCTGACTGAAGAAAAACTCGTCCGCCCCGTGCTGCCGCTGCGTGACGTGGTGGTCTATCCTCACATGGTGATTCCGCTGTTCGTCGGCCGCCAGAAGTCCATCAAGGCGCTGGAGGCGGCGATGCAGAATGAAAAGCAGCTGCTGCTGGTGGCTCAGAAGAGCGCCGCGGTGGATGACCCGGGCGTGGAGGACATCTATCACATCGGGACACTGTCGAATATTCTGCAGTTGCTCAAGCTTCCCGACGGCACCGTCAAGGTGCTGGTGGAGGGGACCGACCGCGCCCGTGTGCATCAATTCATCGACACGGATGACAGTTTTTCCGCCGAGCTGATCCTGCTTGAACAGGACTCGCCCCGCGACCGCGAGGGCGAAATCCTCATGCGCTCGGTGCTCAACCAGTTCGACCAGTACGTCAAGCTCAATAACAAGGTGCCCCCGGAAATTTTGTCCACCCTGTCCGGCATAGAGAACGCCGGGCGTCTCGCCGACACCATCGCCGCGCACCTGTCGCTCAAGATCAGCGAAAAACAGGGCATTCTGGAGCTCATCAGCGTGCGTGAGCGCCTCGAGCGTCTGATGGAGATCATGGAGTCGGAGATCGATATCCTCAACGTGGAAAAGCGCATCCGCGGCCGCGTAAAGAAGCAGATGGAGAAGAGTCAGCGTGAGTATTATCTGAACGAGCAGATGAAGGCCATTCAGAAGGAGCTCGGTGAGTTGGAGGACGTGCCCAACGAGATCGAGGAGCTGACGCAGAAAATCGAGCAGGCCGGTATGCCCAAGGAGGCAAAGGAAAAGGCCAATGCCGAGTTGAATAAACTCAAGATGATGTCACCCATGTCGGCCGAGGCCACGGTGGTGCGCAATTACATCGACTGGCTGGTCAGCGTGCCGTGGAAAAAACGCACCAAAGTCAGCCTGGATCTATCCAAGGCGGAGAAAATCCTGGAAACCGATCACTACGGTCTGGAGAAGGTCAAGGAGCGTATCCTGGAGTACCTTGCGGTACAGCAGCGGGTTAAAAAGCTCAAGGGACCGATCCTGTGCCTGGTAGGACCGCCGGGCGTGGGCAAGACCTCGCTGGGGCAGTCCATCGCCCGGGCCACCAACCGCAAATTCGTGCGCATGTCCCTGGGCGGCATGCGCGACGAGGCCGAGATCCGCGGCCACCGCCGTACCTATATAGGCTCCATGCCCGGCAAGATTGTGCAGAACCTGTCCAAGGTGGGCACGCGCAATCCGCTGTTTCTGCTGGATGAAGTGGACAAGATGTCCATGGATTTCCGCGGCGACCCGGCATCGGCGCTGCTCGAGGTCCTCGATCCGGAACAGAACCACACCTTCAACGACCATTACCTGGAGGTGGATTACGATCTGTCGGAGATCATGTTCGTGTGCACATCGAACAGCCTCAACATCCCGGCACCGCTGCTCGACCGCATGGAGGTGATCCGCATTCCAGGGTACACCGAGGACGAGAAGGTCAATATCGCCATGCGCTATCTCATCCCCAAGCAGATGGAGTCCAACGGCCTGAAGAAGGGCGAGTTGAATATCACCGAGCGCGCCGTCAGGGATATCATCCGTTACTACACCCGCGAAGCAGGGGTGAGAAATCTGGAGCGTGAGGTCTCCAAGATCTGCCGCAAGGTAGTCAAGGAGGTGCTGCTCAGGCCGGTGACCAAGAAGATCTCGGTGAGCGCTAACCAGTTGGAAAAATTCCTCGGCGTCAAGCGCCAGCGATACGGGCGCGCCGAGGAACACGACGAGGTGGGCCGCGTCACCGGCCTGGCGTGGACGGAATCGGGTGGTGATCTGCTGACCATCGAGGCCACCGTGGTGCCGGGCAAGGGCAAGCTCATCATTACCGGTCAGATCGGCGATGTTATGCAGGAGTCGGTTCAAGCGGCCATGACGGTGCTGCGCAGCCGTGCCACGATGTTGGGCCTGGATGCGGATTTCTACCGCGACAACGACGTTCACATCCACGTTCCCGAAGGGGCTATTCCCAAGGACGGTCCCAGTGCAGGAATAGGCATGTGCACGGCGATGTTGTCGGCCATGACCAAGATTGCGGTGAAATCCGATGTGGCCATGACCGGCGAGATCACGCTGCGCGGCGAGGTATTGCCCATCGGCGGACTCAAGGAAAAGCTGCTTGCCGCGCATCGCGGTGATATCCGGCGGGTCTTGATTCCCCAGGAGAATCTGCGCGAACTGGCGGAAATCCCCGACAACATCAAGCAGCACCTGAACATCCAGCCGGTACGCTGGATCGACGAGGTCTTCCAGATGGCCCTTGAGCACATGCCGCAGCCGCGGCTGGAACAACAGACCGAATCCTCCGGCGAACTGGTGGAGCAGGGTAAGATCATGGGCCCGAAAAAACGTACCAGCATACGCCCCCACTGATTTTTCACTGAATTCTCCCTAAACGGGCCTTGGCGCAAACCTTGCGTCAAGGCCTTTTTGTTGCCGTGGGTGGCGCGGGGGTGCGTTTCGCCGTACGCCTAAAATTCGCGCGCATCGGTCATACCATGTAATAGGGAGATATTTGCAAACCCGCTGAACGCCGCTTCTTGACAGGGGTTCCGAGCGGTTGGTATAACAACGCTGCACTTGTGTGTGGGAATGCGTTATCTGACGATCACAACAAATTTAGGGAGTAACACAGTGAACAAAGCAGAATTGATTGAGGCAGTCGCTGCATCCGCTGACCTTCCAAAAGCATCGGCTTCTCGCGCGCTTGATGCGACGACTGCCGCGATTTCCAAGGCACTGAAAAAGGGTGATCAAGTCACTCTGGTGGGCTTTGGGACGTTTTATGTGAGAAAACGTGCGGCACGCAAGGGAAGAAATCCACAGACGGGTGAGGCAATCAAGATCAAGGCATCGAAGAGTCCGACGTTCAGAGCTGGTAAGGCCTTCAAGGATGCCATAAAATAGCTCTCCCCGGGTGCTTAGCTCAGCTGGGAGAGCGTCGCCCTTACAAGGCGAATGTCGGGG